>CANJQT010000007.1 GCA_947476475.1 Paracoccaceae bacterium
GAACAGGACGACCGCCGTGGTCAGCGACATCATGTAAAGCGCGCCCAGTGCTGACGAGATGATCGAAACGGCGGTGGTCATAGGGCCATGCAGCATGATTGCCGAAGTAGAGCTTGGCGCACCATAAACAGCCCGCATGGTTCGTGCATACGTCATGTAAGGCAACACACCGGAAATGATGAAAAGCATGAAGTCGCCGTGAAAGGCGGGATTCCGGAATCCCAGCAGCTTCATCGTCACATAGAGAGAGATGATGAAAAAGGCGGACATGAGGACGCTCATCATCAAGCCAAACAGCGCATTCGACTCGCTGCCCCGGGCAGAGCGGACCGTGGCATGAAAGGTCACTTCCGCCGTTTCAAAGGCGGCAACCAGAGCGGTGCGTCTTTTCTTTTCGACCTGGAACATGCGAGAAAAGAACCTGCGACGGGGATTGAGAACAGATTAGATACTGGATTTCTTGCCGTTTCTTTACCAACTCAGCATAAGGGCTGCGAGCAATGCCAGCAACCGTGCAGGATACGAAAGGACCAAAAGTGGATTTTGACCGTTTAACCCTGGTGATGCGGCGGCTTGCACTCGAGGCGGGCGACAAGATTATGGAAGTCTATAATTCCCCGGATTTTGAAGTGCGCTCCAAATCGGATGCAAGCCCGGTCACGGCGGCTGACGACGCGGCGGATGCACTGATAGCTGAAGGTCTGGCAGAGGCCTTTCCTGCGATGCCCATCGTGACCGAAGAACAAAGCGACGGCCACGGTCAGGTGGTTTCAACCTTTCTGATCGTCGACCCGCTGGATGGGACCAAGGAATTCGTCCAGCGGCGCGGCGACTTCACCGTCAACATCGCCTATGTCGAAAAGGGTGTTCCTCTGCGCGGTGTCGTCTATGCCCCCGCGAAGGGGCGGCTTTTCTACACACTGGCTGATGGCCGTGCGGTCGAGGAAACCGGAGCCTTTGCCAAAGATGCGCCTGGGCCACAGAAACCGCTGTCCGTCTCGCTGCCGGACAACCGGGCGCTGATGGTGGTGGCGTCGAAATCACACCGCGATCAGGCGACCGATGACTACATCAGCCAGTATGCCGTGCGCGACATGACCAGTGCCGGGTCGTCACTGAAATTCTGTCTGGTGGCGGCGGGCGAAGCCGATCTTTACCCTCGCCTGGGCCGGACGATGGAATGGGACACGGCAGCGGGCGACGCGGTTTTGCGCGGCGCGGGCGGAGAGATGGTGCGGTTCGAGGATCACGGCCCCTTCACCTATGGCAAGCCCGGTTTTGAAAATCCCTTCTTCATCGCCTATGCCCCCGGCGTGCTTCTGGTGAAATAATGTCCGTCTTGATAGTGATCCCAGCCCGCTACGCCTCAACCCGCTATCCGGGCAAACCTTTGGTCGAACTGAAAGGCGCAGATGGTCAGGCCCGCACGCTGATCCGCCGCAGTTGGGAGGCGGCAAAGGCCGTCGCGGGCATCGACCGCGTCGTCGTCGCAACCGATGACGACCGGATCCGAACCCACGCTGAAGCCTTCGGGGCAGACGTGGTGATGACGTCGCAAGCCTGCCAAAACGGCACTGAGCGTTGTGCCGAGGCACAGGCGGTTCTGGGCTGGGCTCATGACATCGTTGTCAACCTGCAAGGCGATGCGCCGTTGACCCCGGCCTGGTTCGTCGAGGAACTGGTCAAGGGCCTCAAGGCACAGCCAGATGCCGAGGTGGCAACTCCGGTTCTGCGCTGCGATGGTGCTGCTTTGAACGGCTTTCTGGAGGACCGTCGCAATGGCCGTGTGGGCGGCACAACCGCGGTGTTTGGGCATGACCGCAAGGCGCTCTACTTCTCGAAAGAGGTGATCCCCTTTACCCCGCGCACCTTTGCCGACGAAGAAAGCACCCCGGTCTTTCACCATGTTGGCGTTTATGCGTATCGCCCGGCAGCGCTGAAGGACTATGCCACCTGGCCAACCGGCCCGCTTGAGGCATTGGAAGGGTTGGAACAATTGCGCTTTCTGGAACGCGGTCGGTCGGTTCTGTGCGTCGAGGTCGAGGCGCGCGGCCGCCAGTTCTGGGAACTGAACAACCCGTCCGACGTCAGCCGGATCGAGGCGATGATGGCCAAGATGGGCATGCGCTGAGGTTGGTATGGCTGATGCCCCGTCCGTCAGCCTGATCATCGCATCGCGTCATAGGCCGGCGATGTTGGCGCGCTGTCTGACCGCTGTCGCGCAGTTGGATCATCCTGCGTTCGAAGTGGTGGTGGTAGCCGATCCAGTTGGGCTGGAAGTGGCGCGCGCTTGGCCGGTCAAGGCAGTGCCCTTCAATGAGCGCAATATCTCGGTTGCCCGCAATCTGGGGATTGCGGCGGCGGCGGGGGATGTAGTGGCATTCATCGATGACGACGCCGTCCCCGAACCTCTGTGGCTGGCGCATCTGACGCAACCCTTTGCTGACCCGCAAGTCGTGGCCTCAGGCGGCTTTGTGGTAGGCTGGAACGGCATTTCCTTTGAATGGAAAAGCGGAGCCGTTGACCGGCATTTGGCGTTGCACCGCCTCCCCGTGCCAGAAGATCGGGTCAGCTTGCACCGTCTCCAGCCGGGTATCGCTGTAGACATCAAGGGAGTGAACTGCGCCTATCGTCGCGCAATGCTGGTGGAAATGGGCGGGTTCGACCCGTTGCTTAGGTACTATCTCGACGAAACCGAACTGAACCTGCGGCTGGCGCAGCGGCCTGGACTGACGGCAGTAGTGCCCATGGCACGGGTCCACCATCGGAAAGCCGCCAGTGACCAGCGCCGCGCAGACCGCGCGCCCGCCAGCCTCTATGACATTGGCTTCAGCAGTTCGGTTACTTTGCGCCGCCATGGTGCCGAACCCGCCGAACAGCAGGCAGCGCAAATGCAAATTGCGGCGAACGAACGCCAGAAGCTGTTGCGCATGATGGTTTCAGGGGTGATCGGGACAGACGATGTCGGGCGGTTGCTGTCCAGCCTTGATCTGGGGTTTGCCGCTGGTTTGGCGGTTTCCTTGCCGCCGCTTTCCTCCATCTCTGGACAGGCCGAAGGCTTCGTCGCCTTCCCGGCGGTTCGACGCGATCTGGTTCAGATCAAAGGGTGGGTCTGGAGGGCGCAATCCTTGCGGGCAAAGGCGCGCGCCCTTGTTGCAGAGGGGCGAATAGTGCGGCTCTATCTGTTCAGCCCGACGGCCTTGTTTCACAAACACATTTTTAGCGATGGATACTGGTGCCAGCACGGCGGCCTGTTCGGAAAATCAGACCGCAGCGACGCGGTCTTCAGGCTTTGGTGGTTTGGAAAGCGCTTTGACAGAGAGTCTGCTCGCTTCCTGACCGGTTTCAGGGATTCCTGACTTTCTTGTTTCCATTCCCGCAACTAATATGGCGTGAAAGCGGTACTCTTGCGCAAATTTCCCCCTGAATCGGCGGCAATTTGCCCTATGATTGCCAAGGTCTTGTCTGACCTAGGGTCGCGGCATAAAACAAACTAAACGCCCTGCTGCGGGGCGAGAACACAAGGTGCATAGATGACACGCAAGGTCACAAAGGCCATTTTTCCAGTGGCCGGACTGGGGACACGCTTCCTTCCCGCGACGAAATCGATCCCGAAAGAGATCATGACCCTGGTTGACCGACCGCTGATTCAATATGCGATCGACGAGGCGCGCGCGGCAGGGATCGAGGAATTCATCTTTGTGACATCACGCGGCAAGGGTGCGCTGGAAGATTATTTCGACCACGCGCATGAACTGGAATCAAACCTGCGCAATGCGGGCAAGGATGAACTTCTGGCGGTCCTGCAAAGCACCAATATGGATTCGGGCGCCATCGCTTACATCCGTCAGCACAAGGCACTGGGCCTTGGCCATGCGGTCTGGTGTGCCGGTCGCCTGATTGGCGAAGAGCCTTTCGCGGTGATCCTGCCAGATGACGTGATCGCTGCCGAAAAACCCTGCCTGCAGCAGATGGTTGAAGCCTATCAGGAAACCGGCGGCAACATGGTTGCGGCGATGGAAGTGCCGGCCGACAAAGCCTCGTCCTACGGGGTCCTGGACATCCGCGAGGACATGGGCGCGCTCGTGTCCGTGAAGGGGATGGTTGAAAAGCCAAAGGCGAACGAAGCCCCGTCCAATCTGGCGGTCATTGGCCGCTATATCCTGTCGCCGAACGTTTTGCGCAACCTTGACCGCAAGCAGACCGGAGCCGGCGGCGAGATTCAACTGACCGACGCAATCGCGCAGGAAATCACCAATTCGAACGATGTCTATGGCTATCGGTTCCGCGGCCAGCGGTTTGACTGCGGTTCCAAAGCGGGCTTCTTGCAGGCGACCGTTGCCTTTGGCTTGGCGCGCCCCGAACTGCATGACGAATTCCTGCAGTTCCTTGTCGAAATGACGCAAGTACGGAAGGCGGCCGAGTAGGGCCGATGCCAAAGACCGTTCTGGTCACTGGGGGGGCCGGATATATTGGCTCGCATGCCTGCAAGGCGTTGAAGGCGGCGGGGTATCTGCCCGTCACCTATGACAGTCTGGTGACGGGCTGGCAGGACGCGGTGAAATTCGGCCCCTTCGAACAGGGCGATCTGGCTGACCGCGCCCGGTTGGATGCGGTCTTTGCCCGTTGGAAACCGGATGCAGTGATGCACTTTGCCGCTTTGTCGCTTGTCGGCGATGCGATGCGCGATCCGGGCCTTTACTGGCGCGCGAATGTGCTATCGTCGCTGACGCTGATCGAGGCGGCGGTGGCGGCGGGTTGTCTGGACTTCGTCTTTTCCTCTACCTGCGCCACCTATGGCGATCAGGACGGAGTGGTGCTGGATGAAAACACTAAACAGGAACCGATCAACGCCTACGGCAAGTCGAAACTCGCTATAGAACTGATGCTGGGTGACTTTGCGGCGGCGCATGGTCTGCGCCCGGTGATCTTCCGTTATTTCAACGTGGCAGGTGCCGACCCTGAAGGCGAGGTGGGCGAACATCACCGGCCGGAAACCCATCTGATCCCGCTGATACTGGATGCGGTTGACGGAAAGCGCCCGGCACTGACTGTGTTCGGCAGCGATTACCCCACGCCGGATGGCACCTGCATCCGCGATTACGTGCATGTGATGGATCTGGTAGATGCACATTTGCTGGGCCTGAATTGGCTGGAACAGGGAAAACCGCCGCGCACCTTCTGCCTGGGCACCGGGCAAGGTTTCTCGGTGCGGCAGGTGCTGGAACAGTCGCAGCGGATTACCAACCGCGATGTGCCGGTCACCTATGGCGCTCGGCGGGCAGGGGATGCCGTCAAGCTGGTCTGCGGGTCTGACCGGGCAGTGGCGGAACTTGGTTGGCGTCCCACCCGTTCCAGCATGCGCGACATGATTGCCGATGCCTGGCGCTGGCATCAGTCCGGCCGCTATGAGCGCTGAAAGGCGGACGGTCTTTCTTGACATCACCCGGTTGGTTGCCCAGGGCAGGATGCGCGCCCCTGACCGGGATTGACCGGGTCGAACGGGCCTATCTGCGCGAACTGGCGCTGCGGGGGCGGCCTTTTTTTCTGCTTGCCCGCACTGCCTTGGGCTGGCTGGCAATCCCCGGCACCCGCGCGCCACAGATTCTGGCCTGGATAGATCAGGCGGAACCTTTACCTCATGCCACGCCGCTGGCGAAATTCCTGGCCCGGTCACGGCGTACACCGGCGCTGGAAGCCGCTCTGCGAAAGCTGTCCGTTGCACGCATCGGGCCACGCGGACTTTGCAGTTGGATTGGGCGAATAGCCCCTTCCGGCGCGATGTGGCTTTCGGTCGGGCATGTGAACCTTGATGCCCGGACATTCGGGCAAATCCGGCGGGCGGGTTGCGCAAAGATCGCCGTGATGATCCACGACACGATCCCGCTGGATCATCCCGAATGGTCGGGCCGGGGCGCGCCGGCCCGCTTTGCTACGGCGCTGCGGGCAACGTGTCAGTTCGCCGATCTGATCCTTTGCCCCTCGGCCGTCGCCGCCACCTGCGTGCGGCGGCATGGTTGGGTGCGCCAGCCGCTGCTGGTTGCCTCACTTGGTGTCGATCTGGCCGTCCCAGATGTCAGCCTTTTGCCTGCGGATCTGGATCTTGCCCATCCCTATTTCGTGGCACTTGGCACCATCGAACCGCGCAAGAACCTCGATCTTCTGCTGAGTGTCTGGTCAGAGCTGACCGCCACCAGCAAGGAAACCACCATTCCGCACCTGCACCTGGTTGGCCAGCGTGGCTGGAATAATGACGCGCTGTTTCGCATGCTGGATAACGCGCCTTTCATGGGCCGGACGGTCTTTGAACATGGTGCATTGCCTGATCCGGCCGTGATGGCGCTTTTGCAGGGCGCGCGCGGCTTTCTGGCGCCAAGTCGGGCCGAAGGCTTCGGGATTCCGGTGGCCGAAGCCGCCTGTCTGGGTTTACCGATTCTTGCCACGGATCTTCCTGTGACCCGGGAAATCCTGGGCGACTATTCTACCTACCTTCCGCCGGATGACTCCACCGCCTGGCGGCAAGCCATCCAGGCGCTGCCACCCCGAACGCAAGCCGCAGCGTCGGCGCAAATACGCTTTGACTGGACAGACCATTTCAACCTGGTCTTTAGTAAAATCGAATAGCGATTGACTGAACGCAGTTGCGCCGAAAGCCGGGGATGAGCTTGAACCTTTGGGAACGATATAGGCTGCGCTTGCGTCGCCAGTATTTCTTGGCGCGCGCCATTCGCAAGGGACGAGAGCTGCAGATACGGGCTGACCGAACCAGCGCGATCCGCCCTGATGGCATTCTTCTATTTGCTACGGTTCGCAACGAACGACTGCGGCTGCCATACTTTCTGGATTACTATCGCAAGCTTGGCGTCGATCACTTCTTGATCATCGACAATGGATCGGACGATGGAACGGGTGAATACTTGGCCCAACAGCGAGATGTGTCGGTATGGTATACGGCGCGCAGCTATCAGGCTTCGCGTTTCGGGGTCGATTGGCAAAATCGACTCCTGCGCCGGTATGGGCACGCACACTGGACGCTTTCGGTCGATATAGACGAATTCTTCATCTACCCATTCTGCGACAGCCGCCCAATTCGTGCGCTTACCGATTGGCTGGACGCTTATGGAATTCGTTCCTTTTCGTCCATGATGCTGGATATGTATCCGAATGGCGAAGTAGGTGCCCGGACCTACGCCGAAGGCCAGAATCCGTTCGAGATTGCATGCGGCTTCGATAGCGGCAACTACATGATTTCCCGCAATCCGCTCTACGGCAACTTGTGGATTCAGGGTGGTCCGCGCGCCCGGGCCTTTTTCGCCGACAGCCCTGAAGATGCGCCTGCGCTGAACAAGATCCCATTGGTGAAATGGCATCGCTCTTATGCGTTCGTTCACTCGACCCATATGCTTTTGCCGCGCAGCCTTAACCTTGTCTATGATACGCGCGGCGGTGAAATGGCATCCGGGTGCCTGCTTCATGCCAAGTTCCTTTCGACCTTCCCCGCGAAAGTCTCAGAAGAGATCGAACGCAGCCAGCATTTCGCCCGTGGCCGCGAATATCAGGCCTATGCCGCCGAAAACCCCGACCGGATCAATTTGTGGTGCAAGTGGAGCGAGACATACATCAACTGGCGCCAGCTCGAAATCCTTGGGCTGATGTCAAAGGGCAGTTGGGCATGAGGGTCCGCGAATGACGTTCGGTGTTGTGATGCTGTGCCACACGGCGTTCGACCGTGCGGCGGCTGTCGCGCGGTTTTGGGCCGAAGGCGGGTCGCCCGTGGTGATCCATGTGGACGCGCGCGCGGCCGGTGATGACGCCAAAACCTTCATTTCGTCATTCTCAGATCTAAAGAATGTCAGCTTCTCCAGACGTTTTCCCTGTGAATGGGGCAGTTTTGGGCTTGTGGCTGCAAGCCTGGCAGCCTCGGAACAACTGCTGGCTCACAATGCAGACGTCAGCCACGTTTATCTTACATCCGGGTCATGCCTGCCACTCAGGCCTCATGCCGAACTGGCGGAATACCTTGAAAGCGAACCTGCAACCGACTTCATTGAAAGCGTTACCACTGACGATGTTCCTTGGATCGTCGACGGGCTTTCGATGGAGCGGTTCACCCTGCGGTTCCCCTTTTCCTGGCGAACCCAGCGCCGTTTGTTTGACGGCTACGTGAAACTTCAGCGCCGGTTGGGTGTGCGGCGGCGCATACCCACTGGGCTTGCACCGCATCTGGGATCGCAATGGTGGTGTCTGACGCGCCGAACTCTGCTGTCGATTCTCCAAGACCCGCGCCGCGCCGAATTTGACCGGTATTTCCGCAGGGTCTGGATCCCCGACGAAAGTTACTTCCAAACTCTCGCGCGGGCTTATTCAGTGCGTATCGAAAGTCGGTCGCTGACCCTTTCGAAGTTCGATATTCAGGGTCGCCCGCATATTTTCTATGACGATCATCTGCAACTGCTCCGCCGCTCTGATTGCTTCGTTGCGCGAAAGATCTGGCCCCATGCCAGCCGCCTGTATGAGGCGTTCCTCGACAAGAAAACCACGGTCCAAGAGCGTGCAGAACCGCAGCCTGGAAAGATAGACAGGCTGTTCGCGAAAGCAGTTGAACGGCGGATCTATGGCCGCCCCGGACTTTACATGCAAAGCCGTTTCCCGGTCCTTGACCATGAAAACGGCAAGACCTGCGCCCCCTATTCGGTTTTTCAGGGCTTTGCAGATCTGTTCGAAAACTTTGATGGCTGGATGGCCAAAACCATTGGAACGCGGGTCCACGGCAACCTGTTTGCCCCCGGACAGATTGCTTTCGCCGGGCGCGACCCAGAGTTTAACGGGGCGCTGTCTGACAGTGCCGCCCTGCGCGATTACAATCCGCGCGCGTTCTTGACCAACCTCATCTGGAACACGCGCGGCGAACGGCAGTGTTTCCAGTTCAGCCCGCGCGATTTGCAGGTACTGAACCGCTTCATGGCGACCGATCCCAATGCACAGATTTCCGTGATCTCGGGCGGCTGGGCGATTCCGCTGTTCCGGTCGGCGCGGCCGTTTGCAGCACTTCGGGCAGAGGCGGCTCTTTTGCAAAGGACAGAGACGGATCATCTGGCGCTTTTGCGGTCGCCCTCCGTCAAGGCGCGGGTCCGGATCTGGACGCTGGCAGACTTCCTGGAAAACCCGATGGAGCACCTTCAGGCGATCATCGATGAAATCAACCCTCGCGCGCCGCGTCGTGTCGCAGAGGTGCCGCGCATGGTTGATCTCAGGGGGTTTGGTCAGTTTCTGCAAAATCTGAAAAACCAGGGGATGCAGCCAACCTTGATGGGTGACTTCCCGGTCGACCACGACTGGCGTGCGGTCAGCGCGCCGCGTGATCGGCCCTATCTGGTGCGATAGGGCAGGCTAGAATGACGAAATTCAGATCATTCGCAATTCTCGCAGCCATGCGTACCGGCTCGAACTTCCTAGAGGAAAGCCTGAACGCGGTGCCCGGCCTGACATCGCACGGCGAGGCATTCAACCCTTCCTTCATTGGCTTTCCCGGTCAGCCAGATCTGATGGGCGTGACGCGCGATGCGCGTGATGCGTGGCCAGCGCAGCTTCTGGATCGGATCGCACGCGCGCCGGGGCTCAATGGATTTCGCTACTTTCCGGGGCATGATCCACGGGTCTTGCCGCAGCTACTGTCGGACCCACATTGCGCCAAGATCATCCTGAACCGTAATCCGATCGAAAGTTACGTCAGCCTGCGGATCGCCCGCGAAACCGACCAGTGGCGCCTGACCGATGCGCGCGGCCGGAAGTCGGTGCGCATTCGTTTTGACGCTCAGGATTTCAAAACCTACCTTGATGCGCTTCAGTGTTTTCAACAGGCGGTTCAGACCGGTCTGCAAGCTTCGGGCCAGACAGCTTTCTATCTGGACTACGAAGACCTGAACAACCGGGCCGTTCTGCAGGGGCTCTTGACCTATCTGGGGGTCACCTCTGGGGCCGTGCCCGCCGCGTCAGTCGTGCCACAAAACCCTGAACCGCTAAGCGAAAAAGTCTCTAACCTGGCTGAAATGTCGGCTGCGTTGCGTGACCTTGATCCGTTCGACCTATCGCGAATCCCCAACTTCGAACCGCGCCGTGGCCCGGCTGTGCCGGGCTTTGTGGCTGCGGCGGGGGCACCGCTGATGTTCATGCCGATCAAGGGCGGCCCGACAGGGCGGATCGAAGATTGGCTTGCGTCCGTCGGATCGGGTGGGCTCTTGCGCGGCTTTACCCAAGTGACGTTGCGCGACTGGATGCGCCATCAAGTGATAACGCGCCGCTTTACGGTACTGCGCCATCCGATGTTACGCGCTTTCGCCGCCTTTGACGAATTCGTTCTGGGCGACGGGGATCCTGATTTGCGTAACCTGCTTGCCCGCAACTACAAGATCGGGGTGAAAGACCCCAGCGACCCGGGTGATCTGCACATTGGGTTTGCCGCCTTTCTGAAGTTCCTCAAGTCAAATCTGAATGGACAGACTGCGGCGCGGATGGACGCAAGCTGGGCCAGTCAGACCGCAGTCGTGCAAGGGTTTCAACAGTTCGTGCCCTGCGATCTTCTGGTGCGCGAAGGGACATTGCTCGGCGGATTGGCGCATTTGTGCGCAGAACTTGGTCTGACCTGTCCGCCCCTTGCGGACGCCCCAGACCCCCGCGCCGCCCGGCTGGCCGCGATCTACGACGAAGGCATGGAAAAACTGGCGCGTCAGGCCTACGCGCGCGATTATCTGAATTTCGGCTTCGCCAACTGGGCCTGACAAACGGAACCCGCGCGTCAGGCCGCCTGACTGGCCTGACTACCAGTCAGCACAGCATGCAGCGCCGCCGGATCGGTGTTTTGCCGAAGCTTGGCACGCGTTGCTTCGTCCCGCAGGGTGCGCGATACGACGGCCAGTGCCTTCAGATGTTCCACCCCGGAGTCTTTCGGCGCAAACAAGGCGAAGATCAGATCGACGGGCTGGCGATCAACCGCATCAAAATCGAGTGGCTTTTCCAGCCGAATGAATATGCCCGCAACTTTGTCCAGCCCGTGCAAGCGGGCGTGAGGCAAGGCAACGCCATGCCCCACGCCTGTCGGACCCAGTGTTTCCCGTTCCTGCAACGCATCAACCGTTGCCGCTGCCCCAAGTCCGTAGACCGCTTGGGCAATATCGCCCAAATCCTGAAACAGCCGCTTTTTGCTGGCGGTGCCTGCCATGACGCGCACGGCGTTTGGGCGAAGAAAGCTCGAAAGATCCATTCGTTCTTGTCCTGTTGCACCCAAGGACGTCGTTGCCTTAGGTGCGTCCGGCCGGGTCAATCCAGCCAATGTTCTTGTCATCCCGGCGGTAGACCACGTTTACGCCGCCGTTCTTTTCATTCCTGAAGATCAGAAACTGCGCATGAGCCAGTTCCATCTGCATGACCGCTTCGCCCACCGACAGCGACGGAATCTTGGTTTCCGTCTCGGCGATGATGATCGGTTGCAGGGTAGCTGTCTCGGCCTCGTCCACATTGTCGTCAGCGGCAAGCACATACATCGAGCCGTCGGCATATTCAACCGGACCACGGCGGTCGCGGTGGTGGTCGCGCAGGCGCCGCTTATACCGGCGCACCTGCTTGTCCATCTTCTCGCGCGCGGATTCGAATGCGGCGTAAACTTCGTGGGAATGGCCCTTCGCGGCCACGCTCAGACCGGTCGAAAGATGGACGCTGACCTCGCACAGATAGGCACTGGCATCGCGTGAAAAGAACACAGCGGCATCTGTCGGACGCTGGGCATATTTTTCGAAGGTCTGCCCCAGTTCGGTTTTCACATGGCTTTGCAGGGCTTCGCCCACGTCCAACTGTTTGCCGCTGATCTGGTAACGCATCATGACCTCCTATGAGTGCGAGATCCTTTTCGCCGGGCGGAACTGCCCTGCGCTGGATGGGGGAATGTCTGTAAGTGAATTCACCTGCCGCCGCCGCGCGACCCTATGCCATCGGAGGATGTCCGGCGTCGGCGTTTGGATGAAGACGGTACGCGCATGCATTTGCGATATTTGGCGACAGTTCGGCGGGCGATGTCAACGCCTTCCTTTTGAAGGTGGGCGCAGATCGCCTCATCGGCAAGCGGGCTGGTGCAGTCCTCGGCTGCAATCAGCCTGCGGATACGCGCCATCACATCATAGGCAGAAACCGTGCCGCTGCTGGTGGGCAGCGCGCGCGAATAGAATTGGGATAAATCATAGGATTTGCCTTCAAACGTCAGGGCTTTGCCCATCAGCGCACGCGCGAGTGTAGAGACGTGAATCCCCAGTGCCTTGGCGGCTTCGGCGCGCGATTGCGGGCGCAGACTGGCGGCGTTTTCCAAGAAGAAGTCTGGTTGTGCTGCAACAATGTTACGCCCGATGCGCAACAATGTCGTGGCTCGCGCAGCCAGCGCGTGCGTCAGAAGGGTCGCACGTTCCGCAAGGGCGCGCAGTTCGGGCGACTCAACAGAAGGGCGCGGCAGGTCCGATAGGGTAATCTGCGGCAAGGCCCCGCTGGTCGGCACCACATCAAGCATGCCGTCCTGATCCCGAACGACCGCAAGTTCGGGAAGGCACATGGCCGCATTGTCTGGCTCTTCCACAACCGGTGTGGGTGTAAGGCTGCGCAGATCGTTGGCAATACGAGTAAGATCGGCGGCACTGCACCCCAGATAGGCCTCAAGCCGGTGCAGGCGGTTATCGGCGAATTTGTCCAGGTGCGCGACGATCGCGCCAGCATCTGTTGCCGAGTAGCCCTTGTCGATCAGTTGCAGCGCCAGGCATTCTTCCAGCGTGCGGGCGCCAACGCCGGTCGGTTCGCACGATTGCAGTGCCGTCAGGCCGCGTTCAAGACCTGCAAGCGACAGGTCATGATCCTGTGCAATCTCTTCAAGGGGCATGTCCAGATAGCCATCATTGCGCAGCTCGGTGACAAGGACCAGCGCACAGCGCCGTACGTCCGGGTCCAGTTTTTGCAGGTCGATCTGTCTGGCCAGATAAACCATCAGGCTGTCACGATCCGCCACAGTTTCGGTCGCATATGCAAAGGCGCCACCCGTCGAAGGCAGGCGCAGTTCAAGGTAGGGGTTTTCGCCCGCTTCCCGTGACAGTTCCTCAGCCAGCAGGTCGGTCGGCAGCCGTAACACGCCAAGCGACATACGCATCGCCGGTGTCAGCGCCAACGTCTGGCGCTGCCGAATATCAAGGCGTGGGCTTACCGCCAATCACCCACCCCCCCTGAATCAGGAGATGCGGAAATTCTGGCCAAGATAGACCCGGCGCACGTTTTCATCCCGCACAACCTCATCCGCCGTGCCGCTCATCAGCACGGTTCCATCATGCAGGATATAGGCGCGGTCGACGATTTCCAACGTTTCGCGCACATTGTGATCGGTGATCAAAACACCAATGCCGCGTTCTTTCAGGTCATGGACCAGTGCGCGGATGTCACCTACGGAAATCGGGTCAACCCCTGCAAAAGGTTCGTCAAGCAGCAGGTATTTCGGGTTGGCGGCCAGGCAACGGGCAATTTCCACCCGCCGCCGCTCGCCGCCCGACAAGGCCAGTGCCGGCGCGCGGCGCAGATGTTCGACCGAAAAATCGGACAGAAGTTCCTCCAGCCGCTCGCGGCGTTTGTGGCGGTCGGCCTCGGTAATTTCAAGGACGGCTAGAATATTGTCTTCGACTGACAGGCCGCGAAAGATCGACACTTCCTGTGGCAGGTAGCCAATCCCAAGCCGGGCGCGGCGATACATGGGCAGGCTGGTCACGTCCTGCCCGTCGATTATCACCTGTCCGCTGTCCGGCGTGATCAGGCCGGCGATATTGTAGAAGCAGGTGGTCTTGCCTGACCCGTTCGGGCCCAGCAGCGCCACAACTTCGCCCCGCGCCAGATCCATCGACACATCGCGGATCACCGGGCGGCGGCGATAGCTTTTGCGCAGATGCCGAACCTTCAGTCCGGCGCTGCCCTCGGAGACTGTCAGAATAGCGGGCTGAGCCATGGTCAGTTCCCCGCTGGCTGCAAGACGGTCTTGACCCGGCCGCTCATTCGGCCGGTGCCGCTGTCCAGATCGACGGTCAGGGTGCCGCCGCTCATCACATTTCCGGCCTGGGTCAGCAGCACGTTGCCGGTCAGCACCAACGTATGGTCCTTAAGGGAATAGGCCGCTTCCGCGGCTTCGGCTGCCTCGGACGGGGTGGACATCAGCACATTGCCAGTGGCCACCATCTGGTCGATCTGCTGCTTTGCGCCTTGGGTATAGTCGACGCGCAGACTGTCAGAGGAAAGGCGCATGCCACCCTGCACCACCAGAACATGGCCGGTAAACACGGCCGTCGCATCCTTCTGGCTGGCCTCCAGCCGGTCGGCTGTGATTTCTACCGGCTCGGACGAAGCCGAACGCAGCCCTTCGAACGCCAGCACGGTCTCCTGCGCATTCGCACCGGCGATCGTCAGGCCGGCAATCACGGCCAGCAGCAGGGCTTTGATCGGCGAAAGCATCGGGATCCTCAGTTCTTGGGCTCGTATATCAGCCGCACACCGTTATTGAAAACCATCTGTTGATCATCCGATGGCCCGAAAAGCTTCATTCCGCCTGCCTCCAGTTGTCCGAAGGGACCGGTCCCCTGCACAGGCCCCTCCGAAGTGACTTCGGTCACGTCAAGGGAGGACACCATTTCCTGCGAATGCAGGTCGTATCCGCCCGATGTGGCGACAACCACATCTCCGGTCAAAGTCAGACTGTGCTGCGCCCCGCCGAAAGATCCGGACTTGGCCTGAATCGTTACACGATTGCCACTTTCGCTTTGGTAAACGGCGATCACATCTTCGGCCGTGACCGGATCACCCTCTGCCTTGCCGGGGCGCGCGGTCAGGGCGGCCACCGTAACTGCGGCGCCATCTTCGGTGACGCCGGAAAATTCCGGTCTGGTCAGCCGCGGGTCATTGGCCAGCGCGTCGATGTCGACCTCGGCATAGGGCAGCGCGCCTTCGAAATCGATGCGGCGGGCAAAAAGAAACATCGTCGACAGGATCGCCAGCGCCAGAATGGGTAGCGCGATCTTCAGCCATAAGACAAGGCGCGAGTGGCGGGTCAGCGGGTTTGACATGGCTCAGACGATACCCGCCCGCAGGCAGTCGTGGATATTGAGGATGCCTGCCGCGCGCCCTTCGCCGTCGGGATCGACGACGAACAGGCAGGTGATCGACCGGTCCTTCATAATCGCCACCGCTTTTTCGGCCACGGCCCCCGGTGCCACCGTGCGCGGCCCGCGGGTCATTACCTCGGCGGCCGTGTGGGACAAAAGCCCCTCCATATGCCGCCGCAGATCGCCGTCGGTAACAATGCCGACCAGCCGCCCCGCCGCATCGGTGACGCCCGCCACGCCAAAGCCCTTGCGCGTCATCTCCAGCAGCACGTCGCCCATCGGCTGGCTTTCCGTCACCAGAGGGACCGCAGCACCCGCGTGCATCAGATCGGCGACCTTTATCAGCTTCGCCCCCAACTTGCCGCCGGGGTGGAAGGTGCGGAAATGGTCAGGCGTGAAGCGGCGGTGCTCCATCAGCGCCACTGCCATCGCATCGCCCAAAGCCAATGTCATGGTGGTTGAGGTGGTGGGAACAATGCCGGTGCCGCAGGCCTCGGGTGCATTGGGCAGCAGGATCGCCACATCTGCCTGGGTCAACAGGGTGGACCCGGGGCGACTGGCCACCCCGATCAGGGGAATGCTGAAGCGGCGGGTATGCGCGACGATATCCGCCAGTTCCGGCGTTTCCCCCGAATTCGACAGAACCAGCGCCACGTCGCCTTCGGTCACCATGCCCAGATCGCCATGACTGGCTTCGGCGGGATGAACGAACTGCGCGGGCGTGCCGGTCGAGGCGAAAGTGGCCGCGATCTTGCGGCCTACATGGCCAGACTTGCCCATGCCCGAGACAATGACCCGGCCCTTTGCCTGCAGGATGAGGTCGATCGCTGCCGCGAAGGAACCGTCCAGTGCTGCGGACAGGGCGCGAAGCCCGTCAACCTCGATCCCGATCACGCGGCGGGCGGTGGCAAGAAAGGTTTCGGATGTGGTCATGTCAGTGCGAGAAAATGTCAGCGGAATCGTCCCAGCCCAGCAGGTCAAGCGCCGCCCGAGTGGGCAGGAAATCATAACAGGCCTTCGCCAGCTCCGTGCGCCCTTCGCGGGCAAGCCGCTCGTCCAGTTCTGCCTTCAACCTGTGAAGATACAAGACATCGGATGCTGCATATTCCATCTGCGCGTCGGTCAGGGTGACAGAACCCCAGTCCGACGTTTGCTGTTGCTTTGAAATATCAACACCCAGCAGTTCCTGTAGCAGGTATTTAAGCCCGTGCCTGTCGGTGAAAGTGCGCACCATCTTCGCTGCGATCTTGGTGCAATAGACGGGGGCGGTTGCAACGCCGAAGGCCTTTTTCATCACGGCTATGTCGAACCGGCCAAAATGGAAAAGCTTCAGCACCTTGGGGTCGGTCAGCAGTTTTTCCAGATTGGGTGCACGCGTCTGGCCGCGTTCGATCTGCACCAGATGCGCATTGCCGTCGCCGGATGACAGCTGCACCAGACACAGCCGGTCGCGCCGCGGGTCCAACCCCATGGTTTCGGTGTCAATCGCCACGATAGGGCCAAGTGACAGCCCGTCGGGAAGATCGTTTTTGTGAAGCTGGATCGTCATGTTAACCCCTCATTGGCGGAGGGGTTTGGTGCCCAGAAGAGGACTCGAACCTCCACGCCTTGCGGCACACGGACCTGAACCGTGCGCGTCTACCAATTCCGCCATCTGGGCCGATGTCGTGAGGGGCGATGTATAGGGGGTAAATCGGACTGTCAACAGGGGCCGCCCGAAAAGAATGCAGGAAATTTCGCCCATTGCTTTGCGCCTTGTCCGGCAGGGGGCTTGGCGCTAATCAGGGGCAGACACGGAACATATGAAGGCAAGGCCAATGTCGAAGCTTGTCACGATCTATGGCGGTTCAGGGTTTGTCGGGCGGCAGATTGCCCGGCTGATGGCCAAGGAAGGCTGGCGCGTGCGCGTGGCCTGCCGCCGCCCGAACGAGGCTTTGTTTGTCAAACCTTACGGCGCTGTCGGGCAGGTGGAACCGGTCTTTTGCAACATTCGCGATGATGCATCGGTGGCTGCCGCGATGGCGGGGGCAGATGCGGTCGTCAATTGCGTGGGCACCTTCGACCGCGGCGGCAAGAACAATTTCGACTCGGTGCAGCATCTGGGTGCCGAACGGGTCGCCCGGATTGCTGCGGCGCACGGCGTGAAGACATTGGTGCATCTGTCGGCGATTGGCGCGGATGCGGGGTCGCAAAGCCTTTATCAGCAGTCGAAGGCGGCGGGCGAGGCGGCGGTGCGCGCGGCCTTCCCTGGCGCGGTGATCCTGCGGCCTTCGGTGGTCTTCGGGCCAGGCGACGGGTTCTTCAACCGCTTTGCCGGGCAAAGCCGGTTGGGGCCGGTGCTGCCGATCACCGGTGGGGCGACGATGTTCCAGCCAGTCTATGTGGAAGATGTGGCCCGCGCCGCCGTCAAGGGCGTGCTGGGTCAGGCCGGTGCGGGCACCTATGAACTGGGTGGGCCGGATGCGGAAAGCCTGCGCGATCTGATGGCCCGGATGCTGGCGGTGGTGGGGCGCCGTCGGTTGGTGCTGAACCTGCCCTTCTGGGTGGCTGGCCTGATTGGCGGGATGCTTGATATCGGCTCGGCGCTGACGCTGGGGCTGGTTTCCAACCGCATCCTGACCCGTGACCAGGTGAGAAGCCTGCGTCATGACAATACTGTGGCCAAGGGCTCCAAAGGCCTTGCCGATCTGGGGATCGAACCCACGGCAATGGGGGCCGTTCTGCCCGATTATCTGTGGCGCTTCCGCCCCGACGGCCAGTTCACGGCGATCATGGCTTCGGCAAAGAACCTGCGCAAACAGGGCTGATCTGGCCCGCACTTTCAGGAGCCAGACATGGCCGGAACGATTTTGGACGCCCTCATCCTTGGTGTGCTGGAGGGGCTGACAGAGTTCATTCCCGTCTCGTCTACCGGACATATCCTGCTGGCAGGGCATTTCCTTGGCTTCGATAGCACCGGCAAGGTGTTCGAGGTAGTGATCCAGCTTGGCGCGATCCTTGCGGTGATGGGCGTCTATGCGGCGCGGCTTTGGCAGATGGTGCGGGGGCTGGGCAGCGACCCGAAAGAGATGCGGTTCCTGACCTCGATCCTCGTGGCTTTCTTTCCGGCGGTTCTGGTGGGCGTTCTGGCCCATGATTTCATCAAGGACGTGCTGTTCGAAAGCCCGCGGCTGATTGCGACCATGCTGATCCTTGGCGGGGTGATCCTGCTGGTGGTGGATCGGATGCCGTTGCAGGCGCGCCATCATGACACAGATCGGCTGCCCTTCCGCGTGGCCCTGGGGATCGGGCTGGTGCAGTGCCTGGCGATGATTCCGGGTGTGTCGCGGTCGGGTGCGACCATCGTGGGTGGGTTGTTGATGGGGGCCGACAAAAGGACGGCGGCGGAATTTTCGTTTTTCCTGTCGATGCCCACCATGTCGGCGGCCTTTGCCTATGACCTGTTCAAGAACCGCCATGCGCTGGATGGTGCCGCCTTTGGCGAGATTGCCATCGGCTTCGCCGCAGCCTTTATCGCCGCGCTGATCGTGGTGCGGTGGGTGTTGGGCTACATTGGCCGCAACGGATTCGCCTTCTTCGGCTGGTGGCGAATCATTGTTGGAGTGGCGGTTTGGGCGGCGCTTTTGGCCGGGCTTTGATTATAGGTAATATATACTGCCATAAATTATGCACAAAAAAGCAACATAACGCCAACATAGCACGAAAAACCAGATTATATGTCAGCATAACTGACTTTTAATCACAAAGGGACCGCTTTAGCACTATCCCCGATAGAATTTTTCGGGGGAGTTCCGCGCCGATGGCCCAGAACCGCATGCTTCAGTTCGTCACGCGTGGCAAGGAAATGCCAGAAAAGCGCGCGGCCAGTCTGCGCAATCAGGATTTCGCTGAAATTTACCAGCAGTTCGCGGCCCAGAAGGCCGCCGAACAAGCGGGCCGTTGCAGCCAGTGCGGCGTGCCCTACTGCCAGACCCATTGCCCGCTGCACAACAATATCCCCGACTGGCTGCGCCTGACCGCCGAAGGCCGACTTCAGGAAGCCTATGAGTTGTCACAGGCCACCAACACTTTCCCGGAAATCTGTGGCCGCATCTGCCCACAGGACCGCCTGTGCGAAGGCAACTGCGTGATCGAACAATCGGGCCACGGCACTGTCACCATTGGCGCGGTCGAAAAATACCTGACCGACACCGCCTGGGAACAGGGCTGGGTCAAACCCGTGGCCCCCAAGTCAGAGCGGGCCGAAAGCGTCGGCATCATCGGCGCGGGGCCGGGCGGACTTGCCGCAGCCGAGGCGTTGCGGCGCGCGGGGGTGCAGGTCACCGTCTATGACCGTTACGACCGGGCGGGCGGCCTGCTGACCTATGGCATCCCCGGCTTCAAGCTGGAAAAAGACGTAGTGATGCAACGGATTGCCCATCTGGAACAGGGTGGTGTGCAGTTTGTGCTGAATTGCAACGTGGGTGTCGATCTGTCGTTCGACGCGATCCGCGGCAAGCATGATGCGGTGCTGATAGCCACCGGCGTCTACAAGACCCGCGATCTGGAAGGGCCGGGGGCCGGTCAGGCCGGGATCGTGCGGGCGATTGATTATCTGACGGCGTCCAACCGCAAGGGTTTTGGCGACGAGGTCCCGGAATATGACGCGGGCACCCTGAATGCGGCGGGCAAGCGGGTGGTGGTCATCGGCGGCGGCGATACGGCGATGGATTGCGTGCGCACCGCGATCCGGCAAGGGGCTGTGTCGGTCAAATGCCTTTATCGGCGCGACCGGGCCAATATGCCGGGCAGCCAGCGCGAAGTGCAGAATGCCGAGGAAGAAGGCGTGGAATTTGTCTGGCTTGCCGCGCCCAAGGGTTTTGCAGGCGGTGGCAAGGTCGAAGGCGTGCTGACCGAAAAGATGCGGCTGGGCGCGCCTGACGCCACTGGCCGCCAGTCGCCAGAGGTGATCGACGGTGCCGACTGGCTGGAACCGGCCGATCTGGTGATCAAGGCGCTGGGGTTTGAAGCCGAGGATCTGCCGAACCTGTGGGGGGTCGAGGCGCTGGCCGTGACCCGCTGGGGAACGATCAAGGCGGCATATGGAAGCCACGCGACCAGCCTGCCCGGCGTCTATGCGGTGGGCGATATCGTGCGCGGCGCCAGCCTTGTGGTATGGGCGATCCGCGATGGGCGCGAGGCGGCGGCCAGCATTCTGGACTATCTGGCGCAGGGCGCCGGACAGGTGGCGGCGGAGTGATGCCGATGGGCGTTTCCGGGGTATGCGCAACGTATGGCAAACGTATGGCTTTCAGCCATACGTTGGACGGCAAGGCCCCTAGCCCATTCCGCGCGATGGGTCAGTGAGTATGACGCAAAGGAAAGGTCCGATGAGAAATGCCCTGCCGCTGTTCCTGCTGATGGCCAGCCCTGCCCTTGCCGCTGGCAAGTTCACTCCGCCACAAGGGTGTGAGGTCTTCATGACCGTGCAGCATTCAGACTGCCAGGTTTCGCAGCACTATACCTGCGAGGGCGAACCCAAGGGCGATCAATGGTCGGTCTATGAAGGGGCGGACGGGCCTTACTACATGTCGCGGATAGATAGCGAAACGCGCTGGATCGAAAGCCACGATCTGGTGACGCCAGAAAGCGACAAGCTGGGCACCGAGACGGACCCCGCCTCGTTCAGCGGGCTGCTGGAAAGCGGGCGCGATGATTTCGATTTCACCACCGAAAGCAGCAACGGCGAGGTGCGCCGCTATGTCGGCCATGACAAGCTGACCGGCCGCAAAATCACCATCGACGGGATCGAATTGGACCAGACCGAATTCGATCTGCAGACCTTTGCCGCGGACGGGTCGCTTTTGCACAGGCGCAGTGGCAATCAGATGATCAGTCGTGACTGGCGTTTGTTCTTTTCGGACACGGAACACTTTGAAAACGCCTTTGGCGACAAGGAAGACACGGTTTCGCGGCCGATGACGTTTGCCTTTCCGGGCGATGCGGGCTTCTTGTCGGCACGTCCGCAGTTCGGCTGTGACCAGATGATGACCGACGCGGGCGGGATCATCCCTGCCGCCTACCAGCCGGGGGCTGCGCCATGATCGAAGGGCATTGCCTGTGCGGTGCGGTCACGATCAGGGTGGCCGAACATGGTGGCTTTACCGGTGCCTGTCATTGCCGGATGTGCCAGCGCTGGTCAGGGGCGCTGTTTGTCAGCTTCAACGCGCCTGCTGCCGCAGTGACGGTGACGGGTGAGGTCGCGCGTTATCAGTCGTCAACGTTCGCCGAGCGGGGCTTTTGTCCGAAATGCGGATCGCATCTGTGGGTGCGCAATACCGACAGGGACGATGCGCCCTATGACCTGATACCCGGCTTGTTCGATGCCGCCCGCGACATTCCGCTGACAAGCGAGATCTATACTGACCGAGCGCTGCCCGGCCTTGCCCTTGCCGGCGACCACCGGCGCGCCACCCGCGCCGAATATGAAGCCAAAAATGCCCATATCGAAGGAGACGCCCCATGACTGACTTCAACCCATCGTGGGAGCGTGAGGAAGAAGATCGCCGCGCCTGGCTGGCCGAAAACGGGCTTTACCGGGCCGAGGACGAACATTCGTCCTGTGGCGTCGGCCTTGTGGTGGCGGTGAACGGCAAACCCTCGCGCCGGGTGGTGCAGAACGGGATTGATGCGTTGAAGGCGGTCTGGCATCGCGGAGCCGTGGATGCCGATGGCAAGACCGGGGATGGCGCGGGGATCCATGTGCAGATCCCGGTGAAATTCTTTTACGATCAGGTGCGCCGCACCGGGCACGAGCCTGACAAGGCCAAGCTGATTGCGGTGGGGCAGGTGTTTTTGCCGCGCACCGATTTTGGCGCGCAGGAACGTTGCCGGACGATCGTGGAAACCGAAGTGCTGCGCATGGGTCATTACATCTATGGCTGGCGGCATGTGCCGGTGGATACCAGCGTGCTGGGGGAAAAGGCCAATGCGACCCGGCCCGAGATTGAACAGATCCTGATCCGCTGCGAAAAGCCGATCGACCCGGATCAGTTCGAGCGCGAGCTTTACATCATCCGCCGCCGCATCGAAAAGGCGGCGATCGCTGCGCAGATCGCGGGCATGTATTTGTGCAGCCTGTCCTGCCGGTCGATCATCTACAAGGGCATGATGCTGGCCGAACAGGTTTCGGTCTTCTACCCCGATCTTGAGGACGAGCGTTTTGAGTCGGCCTTTGCCATCTATCACCAGCGCTATTCGACCAACACCTTCCCGCAATGGTCGCTGGCACAGCCCTTCCGCATGCTGGCCCACAATGGCGAGATCAACACGTTGAAAGGCAACGTCAACTGGATGCGCAGCCATGAGATCCGTATGGCTTCGGGGGCGTTCGGGGACATGGCCGAGGATATCAAGCCGATCATTCCCTTCGGCACGTCGGATTCGGGGGCGCTGGATTCGGTGTTCGAGGTGCTGGTGCGCGCCGGTCGTTCGGCACCAATGGCCAAGACGATGATGGTGCCAGAGGCTTGGTCGAAATCGCCGGTCGAGATGCCGAAAAGCTGGCAGGATATGTACGCCTACTGCAATTCGGTGATGGAGCCGTGGGACGGGCCTGCCGCATTGGCGATGACCGACGGGCGCTGGGTCTGTGGCGGGCTGGACCGCAACGGCCTGCGCCCGATGCGCTATGTCCTGACCGGCGACGGGATGCTGATTGCCGGGTCGGAAGCGGGCATGGTGCCGGTTGACGAGATGACGGTGCGCGAAAAGGGGGCGCTGGGGCCGGGGCAGATGATTGCCGTCGATATGGCCGAGGGCAGGCTTTACCGCGACTGGGATCTGAAGGACAAGCTGGCCGCCGCCCAGCCGTTCGGCGACTGGGTCCAGAACGTCGTCGATCTGAATGCGCGCATGGTGAACGTGCCGGAAAAGGCGTTGTTCGACGGGGCAGAGCTGCGTCGGCGTCAGATTGCGGCAGGCTACACGCTGGAGGAGCTGGAACAGGTTCTGGCACCGATGGCCGAAGACGGCAAGGAAATGGTCGCAAGCATGGGCGACGATACGCCGCCCGCGGTCTTGTCTGCGCAGTATCGCCCCCTATCGCACTACTTCCGCCAAAACTTCAGCCAGGTGACGAACCCGCCCATCGACAGTCTGCGCGAAAGCCGGGTGATGAGCCTGAAGACCCGGTTCGGCAACCTGACCAACGTGCTGGCCGAAGACAGCAGCCAGACCGAGATTCTGGTGCTGGAAAGCCCGTTCATCGGCAATGCGGAATTCGACGAGATGGCGCGGCTGTTTGGCGAGCGGGTCGCGGTGATCGACTGCACCTTCCCGGCGGGCGCGGGGGACGAGGCGCTGAAACTGGCGCTGGAACGGATCCGGGCCGAAGCCGAGGATTCGGTGCGTTCGGGTGCCGGCCATCTGGTGCTGAGCGATCAGGCGCAGGAAGAGGGCCGGGTCGGCATGCCGATGATCCTGGCCACCAGTGCCGTCCACAGCTGGCTGACGCGCAAGGGCCTGCGGACTTTCACCAGCCTGAACGTGCGGTCGGCGGAATGTGTGGACCCCCACTATTTCGCGGTGCTGATCGGTTGTGGCGCGACGACGGTGAACGCCTATCTGGCGCAGGATTCGATTGCCGACCGGGTGCGGCGCGGGCTGGTCGAAGGCACGCTGGTCGATGCGGTGCGCCGCTACCGCGAGGCGATCAACGCCGGGCTTTTGAAGATCATGTCGAAGATGGGCATTTCGGTGATCTCGTCCTACCGGGGGGGCCTCAACTTCGAGGCGGTGGGCCTGAGCCGTGCGATGGTTGCGGAATATTTCCCCGGCATGCAAAGCCGGATTTCGGGAATCGGGATCACCGGCATTCAGCACAAGGTCGAAGAAATCCACGCGAAAGGCTGGCTGGGGGGCGCGGACGTGCTGCCGATCGGCGGGTTTTACAAGGCGCGTCGGTCGGGCGAAAAGCACGCCTGGGAAGCGCAGACGATGCATATGCTGCAATCGGCCTGTGACCGGGCGTCCTATGACCTGTGGAAGCAGTATAGTGCGGCGATGCGGGCCAATCCGCCGATCCACTTGCGCGACCTGCTGGACGTCAAGGCAATCGGTCGTCCGGTGCCGATCGAGGAGGTGGAATCGATCACCTCGATCCGCAAGCGGTTCGTGACGCCGGGGATGAGCCTTGGCGCGCTGTCGCCCGAAGCGCACAAGACGCTGAATGTGGCGATGAACCGGATCGGGGCCAAGTCTGATAGCGGCGAGGGCGGCGAAGATCCGGCGCATTTCCTGCCCGAGGCCAACGGCGACAACCCGAGTGCGAAGATCAAGCAGGTGGCATCAGGCCGGTTCGGCGTGACTGCCGAATATCTGAACGCCTGCGAAGAGCTGGAAATCAAGGTGGCGCAGGGTGCCAAGCCCGGCGAGGGTGGGCAATTGCCCGGCATGAAGGTTACCGAACTGATCGCGCGGCTGCGCCATGCGACGCCGGGGGTGACACTGATCAGCCCGCCGCCGCACCATGACATCTATTCGATCGAGGATCTGGCGCAGCTGATCTATGACCTGAAGCAGATCAACCCCAAGGCCAAGGTAACGGTAAAACTGGTGGCCAGTTCCGGGGTGGGCACGATTGCGGCGGGCGTGGCCAAGGCCAAGGCCGACATCATCCTGATTTCGGGTCATAACGGTGGCACCGGGGCCAGCCCCGGCACCTCGATCAAATATGCGGGCCTGCCATGGGAAATGGGCCTGACCGAAGCGCATCAGGTTCTGGCGATGAACAAGCTGCGCGACCGTATCACCCTGCGAACCGATGGCGGGTTGCGCACGGGGCGCGACATCGTGATTGCGGCAATGATGGGCGCCGAGGAATTCGGGATCGGCACTGCCGCCCTGATCGCCATGGGCTGCATCATGGTGCGCCAGTGCCAGTCGAACACCTGCCCGGTGGGCGTCTGCACCCAAAGCCCGGAACTGCGCGCAAAGTTCACCGGCAACGCCGACAAGGTGGTGAACCTGATCACCTTCTATGCGCAAGAGGTGCGCGAGATTCTGGCGCAGATCGGTGCGCGGTCTTTGGACGAAGTGATCGGGCGTGCCGACCTGCTGACACAGGTCAGCCGCGGACATGCCGATCTAGATGACCTGGACCTTAACCCGCTGCTGATCACGGTCGATGGGTTTGACCGCATCGTCTATGACCGATCGAAGCCGCGCAATGTGGTGCCCGATACACTGGATGCCGAGATCATCCGCGATGGCGCGCGCTTCTTCGACGAAGGTGAGAAGATGCAGCTTTCCTATGCGGTCAGAAACACCCACCGGACCATCGGCACGCGGGCGTCAAGCCATATCGTGCGGAACTTCGGAATGCGGAACAACCTGCAGCCCGATCATCTGACGGTGAAGCTGACCGGATCCTGCGGGCAGTCGCTGGGGGCATTTGCCGCGCCGGGGCTGAAGATCGAAGTGTCGGGCGATGCCAACGACTATGTGGGCAAGGGCCTGTCGGGGGGCACGATCGTGGTGCGCCCGCCCATGGGTTCGCCGCTGGACGCCGGGGAAAACACCATCATCGGCAATACCGTGCTTTATGGCGCCACCGACGGCTATCTGTTTGCCAGCGGCCGGGCGGGAGAACGTTTTGCGGTGCGCAATTCCGGGGCGAAGGTGGTGATCGAGGGCTGCGGATCGAACGGCTGCGAATACATGACCGGCGGGGTTGCGGTGGTTCTGGGCTGGATCGGCGCGAACTTTGGTGCGGGCATGACCGGCGGCATGGCCTATGTCTGGGACGCGGACGGCGACGCGGGGCTCTTGATGAACCCCGAAAGCATCGTGACAAACCGGGTCAGCCATCCGCATTGGGAAGCGCAACTGAAGGGGCTGATCGAACGGCACGTTCAGGAAACCGGAAGCCGCCGCGCTTCGCAGATTCTGGCGAACTGGCACATCGAAAAGGCCCGTTTCATTCAGGTCTGCCCGAAAGAGATGCTGACACGGCTGCCGCATCCGCTGACCCAAGAACAGCGCGCGGTTCCGGCGGAATAACCGCTAGTCCAGCTCTGCCAGGCCTACGACATAATTCTTGCCGTAGGCTTGGGCGCATTTCGGACAGGTTGTATAAAAGAACCAGACGTCCTTCGCCTCGCGCCCTTTGGCACGGGCTGCAGCCAGCATCCGTGTGTGCCATTCCCGGACCTTGCGGTAAGGCCCTTCGAACACCCCGGTCAGAAAGTCGCCAGAGACAAGCCGGGTTTCCTCGCCCGGGACCGGGCCGGTTACGGCAAACAGATGTTCGCCCGAGAAGGGGGACAAATCGCGCGACATGACCAGATACTGGTCCATGGCAAAGGCGCCGGCATCCTCGATTGCCTCGCTGACGCGGCCAAACACGCCCGACATGTTCAGCGGGACATAGGCCAGCGAACGGGTCATCGCCCGCACGAAGGGCTTGTCCGTGAAGTGCAGTTCCTGACCGTCCCAGCCTTCGGGGTTGAAGCGCGCGCAGCAGCCTGTGCTGTTGAAGGAGGAATCATAATGCGGCGTTTCATTGGTTTTCATGTGAGGGGCCTTTCTTGACAGATAGACATGCCAGACTGCATGTCCCGGCGCGCGACCTTGCGCATTGATCCGCGGCAATCCATGCCCGAGGACGCCGGTTTTGCGCCAAAGACCGCCCCATCCGCTGACCATCAGAAAACCGATGAACGCCACCGGGGACTTCGGCCAGATGCCAGCGCCAATGCATCAACCCGACCACCGCAGAGTCACTCAAAAAAGGGTGCCAGGAACAGCCAAACGTCTTGCAGATACCGATCGCGGCCAATTGGCCGGCCAGCCAAGGCGGGTTTCATGGCGCCGTCTTGGCAACGGGGCGGATCTGGCGCAGAGGGTGCCGTCATCGGTGAAACCTGACCCGGTAAAAAGCGCACCCGAACCGCAGTCGCGCGGCAGAAATTCCAACCTGGGAACCACATCGACTGACGAAAAACAGGCAGCCGATGCCGACGGAAACAAGGGGATGCTGACCATCGGCAGGGCAGGATCTGTTCTGGCTAAGATTCTTGGTAGAATTGCCGTGAAACCCGGCAAGAAGCATAGTAATGTGGCACCGCGCCCGTGCACCACAAGAGTTAGTAACCCGTGCCAACGACCTATACGGATCAGTTTTACCTTATCGATCCCAGCGCGCCGCCCGCCGCAGGAACCGTCCTGACGGTTTATCGGTTCGATCTTGTGGATCAGAACAACAACAATCTGATCGGAAACGCGGCAAACGACAGCATTGATGGATCGGACATTTCGCGAACCTATCCGGGTGACACAGTCACGGTCACTGTCAACGGTGTCACACGCACGATCACCGGAACCACATTCTATCTGGCTGACGGACGCAGGATTTTTACGCCCACCGACGGATCAAATCTGTATGAAGGGACTTTCGTCAGTTCAACCTTTGTCAGCACGCAGGGCAACCTTCCGGTCGGCAATCTTGGCCCGACCTGTTTTGCCATTGGAACCAGGATATCGACGATCGAGGGAGAGGTGCCCATCGAAGAACTGCGCCTTGGGGACCGGGTTCTGACGCTCGACAACGGTTATGAGCCGGTCCGCTGGATCGGCCGCCATGTGACAGACGCGACCGGCAGTTTTGCGCCCGTACAGTTTGCCAGCGGCGTCCTTGGCAACCACCAGGCGCTACTGGTGTCGCCGCAGCACCGGGTGCTGATGCAGGGCGCACGGACCGAATTGCTGTTTGGCGAGACCGAGGTACTGATCGCGGCCATCCACATGGTGGGCAGGGCCGGGGTGACGCGGGTATATCAGCCCGAGGTCACCTACATGCATTTGCTGTTTGATCGCCACGAGATCATCTTTGGCAACGGCGCGCCCAGTGAAAGTTTTCACCCCGGTGGGCTGATCCTGACCTGTGACCGTGCCCTGCGGGCCGAGATTGCCGCGATTTTCCCGGACTGTCCGGGCCTCAAGGCCGGGTGCAGGGTTGGTGCGGCGCGCCCGATGCTGAGCGGGCGCGAGGCATTGCTTCTGGCGGCCTGAGTCTGATCCGGCCTTGACCCCAAGGGGGGGGGCATGGCTAAGGTTCGCGCATGACAGAGGCAGCAAAGAAACCACGCAAGAGCCGGGCAAGAAAACCTGGCCCCAAGGCACCGAAGGCCGTCGAACTGCCATCCTGGGGCAGTCTTCTGCAGGCGGTGCCATGGGCCTTGGGGCGCGTGCTTTTCTACGGCACGGCGGGCTTTCTGGCGTTGGTGGTGATTTATGCTTTCCTCAATCCGCGCCTGACGCCCTATCTGATGGCCGAACGGCTGCGTCAGGGCGGGATCGAACGCAACTGGACGGCCATCGGGGATATGGCCCCGGACGTGGCGCGATCCTTCGTGGCGGCCGAAGATGCCGACTTTTGCAACCATTGGGGCTTTGACGTGAAAGCCATCCGCAAGGCCATGGATGAAGGCGCGGGGCGCGGCGCCTCGACGATTTCGCAGCAGGTGACCAAGAATGTGTTCCTGTGGCAGGGCCGCAGTTGGCCGCGCAAGGCCCTCGAAGGGCTGATGACCCCGGTGGTCGAACTGGTCTGGACCAAGCGGCGGATCCTTGAGGTTTACCTCAATGTCGCGGAAACCGGGCCGGGCATCTTTGGCGTGGATGCGGCCGCCCGGCATTATTTCGGGGTGCCCGCGGCGGATCTGAGCCCCGATCAGGCCGCGCGCATCGCGGCCGTACTGCCCGACCCCAAGGGGCGCAATCCCGCCAAGAATTCAGGCTACATCCGGCGACGGGCCGCGCAAATCCGCTCAGGCGCCGAAACGATCAAGGCCGACGGGCGCGCCGCCTGTTTCGAGGATTGATCGCCCCGCCCCCCGGCGCTATCAGGGATGCTGAACTGCCGGAAAGCATCCCATGACCCGCCTTTACCACGTTCCCCTGTCACCCTTTTGCCGCAAGGTCCGCCTGACGCTGGCGGAAAAGAAGATCGAGGTGGAGCTGGTCGAGGAACGGTATTGGGAACAGGGCGCAGAATTCCTGCGCCGCAATCCGGCGGGCAAGGTGCCGGTGCTGAGGATCGAGAACCGCACCCTGTCGGAAAGCCAGGCGATTTGCGAATACCTGGAAGACACGATCCCCGAACCGCGCCTGATGCCGCGCGACGCAGATGGCCGCTATGAGGTGCGCAGGCTTTGCGCCTGGTTTGATGACAAGTTCCATGGCGAAGTGACCTCGAAGCTGCTTTATGAACGGGTCAACAAGAAGATGATGGGGCAGGGCTATCCGGATTCGAAGAATGTGAAATCTGGTGCCAGCCGGATCAAATATCACCTCGATTACCTCAGCTGGCTTCTGGACCAACGCCGCTGGCTGGCGGGCGATCAGATGACGCTGGCCGATCTGACCGCCGCCGCGCATCTGTCCTCGCTCGACTATATTTCGGATGTAGACTGGAACCGTTCGCAGACGCTGAAGGACTGGTATTCGAAGATCAAATCCCGCCCGTCCTTCCGGTCGATCCTTGCCGATCAGATTTCGGGCTTCCCGCCACCTCCGCATTACGCCGATCTTGATTTCTGAGGTGGGGGCGGTGGTTTGGCCCGAAGACGGGGGGCGCTGCCCCCGGACCCCCGGGATATTTTCGGACAGAAAATGCAGATGACCCATTTTCTGTCCGAAAATATCCTCGGGAGAGCGCGAGAGGGCAGACAGCCCTCTCGCCTGAATGCGGCGGGCGGGCTCTGTTCGACGAGGGCGCGCGTTAACCTTTCCTAAACCATGAGGCCGCAGGATCGGTGCATGAGCCAACCCCCGCATGCCTTTCGGGAAGCCCCGCTTCCCCTGTTCGACCCCGACGAAGCGCCGGTGGCTGTGCTGCCGGACGGGCGGCTACCTTCCTACATCCGTGATCACCGCCAGCGGTTGCGCGAACGGTTCATGGCGGGTGGGGCGGCGGCCTTGCCGGACTACGAACTTTTGGAGCTGGTCCTGTTTCGCGCCATTCCGCGGCAGGATGTCAAACCGCTGGCGCGGCGGCTTCTGGATCTGTTCGGCGATTTCAGCGCGGTGATTTCGGCCCCGGTGGCGCAGCTGGAACAGGTGGCGGGTGTCGGCCCCGCCGTTGTGCAGGAACTGAAGATCGTCGAGGCTGCCGCCCACCGATTGGCGCGGTCAAAGGTGATGCACCGGCCGGTTCTGTCGTCCTGGGATCAGTTGCTGGACTATTGCCGGGCGGCGATGGGGCACCGGGCGACCGAACAGTTCCGCATCCTTTTTCTGGACCGCAAGAACCTGCTGATCGCCGATGAGGAACAGGCCAAAGGCACGGTCGATCATGTGCCGGTCTATCCGCGCGAGGTGGTCAAGCGGGCGCTGGAGTTGAACGCAAGCGCGCTGATCCTGGTGCACAATCACCCGTCCGGCGATCCGACCCCGTCAGAGGCGGATATTCTGGTGACCAACCAGATCCTTGACGCGGCCAACACGATGGGAATTGTCCTGCATGACCATCTGGTGATTGGCCGCGCCGCAGTGCTGAGCTTTCGCAGTCAGGGCCTTATCTGACCTTAAGGTGCGGGCGCGGGAAGGCTGTCGATAGCGATGTCGATCTGCTTTCCGGGCGCGGTGCAGGCGGGCATGGCCAGGGTCAGGGCACCTGCTGCGAGCGTCCCGTCTGGCTGGAGGCGGAAGGTCATGGCCAGAAGATCGTGCCCGCAATTGGCAGCGTCCACCGCGGCAAGAAGCCGTGCCGGACTGGTTCCGGTGGCGACGGGCAGGGTCAGGAGTTCGGCCTGCGGGCCTGCGGTTGGATCCCCCAGAAGGGTCAGGAAACCGCCCGTCGCAAGATTGGGCTGACCGGGATCGGTGGAACTGATCGGCGGGCTGGTGCCGGGGCGCGCGGCGCGCAAGTGCAGGCCCGGCAGGCCAACTGGAACCAGCGCCAGACGCGCGACGTCGGCGAGATCGGCGACCGGGGCGCTGGCGGTCAGGCGGGTGCCATCTGTCAGCGTCATATCAACCTGGGCGGGGGTGGACAGCGCGGGCAGGGCCAGTGTCAGCTGGCCCTGATCATCGGTCAGCGCAGAAAAGCGCAGGCCGGAATGGACGATGGTGACACTGTCGAGCGGATGGCAGGGGGCGGTCAGGGTGACGGTGACCATCGCCGGGACCTGCGGCATCAGACGCAGTGCCGGATCGGCGCAGCTTTGCGCGGCACTGGCCGTCTGCGTCAGCGTGGTAAAGGCCGTCACGGCCAGAATCAGATGAAAGATGCGAGTCCGGATCATCATGTCCCTCGGCGTTGCTCTGGCTGGTTTAGCGCAGGATCGTGCCGGGGTCATGGGCGAAAAACCGGGGCGTGATCGGGTCGCGCCCCGGCGGGTCATTCGTGAACCGTTCAGGCCAGTTTGCCATGGCAGTGTTTGAACTTTTCGCCTGATCCGCAGGGGCAGGCATCGTTGCGTGACGGATTGCCCCAGCTGGCGGCATCGTTCGCATCAAAGCCCGGCAGCGCATCTGCAGCGGCGGCGGTGGCCAGTTGCGGCGCGGGTGCCGGTTTGGGGGCAGGTGCCGGCGCCGGCGCCGCGGCGCCCTGTTGGGCTGCCGCCTGCTGGGCAAGGAACTGCTGCATCATCGCCTGCTGTTCTTCTTCGCTGATCGGACGAATCTGCGACAGCTTACGTGTTACTTCCACCCTGAGCCCGTCGAGCAGGTTTTCAAACAACTGGAAGGCTTCGGTCTTGTATTCCGACAGGGGATCGCGCTGGGCGTAGCCGCGGAAGCCCACGACCGAACGAAGATGTTCCAGCGTGACCAGATGTTCACGCCATTTGCCGTCAATGGTCTGCAAAAGGAACTGTTTTTCCACCTGGCGCATCGTATCGGCCCCAAAGGCCGCGACCTTTTCAGCGGCCAGCGCATCAGAGGCCTGATAGATCCGTTCACGGATCGTGTCCTGATCGACGCCCTCTTCCGCAGCCCAGTCCTTGATCGGCAGATCAAGGTTCATCTGCTGGGTTACTGCCTCGTGCAGTCCGTTCGCATCCCATTGCTCGGGATAGGATTTCGGCGGCATAAAACTGTCAACCAGATCATCGGCCACCTGATGGCGCATGTCTTCGACGATGTCTTCGATATCCAGCGAGGACATGATTTCCATCCGCTGGCCGAAGATCGCCTTGCGCTGATCGTTCATCACATCGTCGAACTTCAGCAATTGCTTGCGGATGTCGAAGTTGCGGCCTTCGACCTTGGCCTGGGCGCGTTCCAGCGACTTGTTCACCCAAGGATGGATGATCGCTTCGCCTTCTTTCATGCCCAGCGACGACAGCACCTTGTCCAGCCGGTCTGACCCGAAGATGCGCATCAGGTCATCTTCCAGCGACAGATAGAAGGAAGACCGCCCCGGGTCGCCCTGGCGGCCCGAGCGGCCGCGCAACTGGTTGTCGATCCGGCGGCTTTCGTGGCGTTCAGAGGCAAGGACGTAAAGCCCGCCCGCCTCGATCACCTTTTGCTTTTCCTCGGCATGTTCGGCCTCGATCCGGGCGCGGATTTCGTCGGGATGGGCGTCGGGCTTGGCCGCCAGTTCCTCCATCACCTTCATCTCGACGTTGCCGCCAAGCTGAATGTCAGTGCCACGACCGGCCATGTTGGTGGCAATGGTCACGGCCCCAAGGCGGCCGGCGTCAGCGACGATCTTGGCCTCTTGCTCGTGTTGGCGGGCGTTCAGGACGTTGTGGGGGATGCCTTCCTTTTTCAGCATCTCGGACAGCATTTCCGACTTTTCGATAGAGGTGGTGCCCACCAGGATCGGCTGGCCCTTTTCGTGGGCCTTTTTCACCCGCTTGATGACAGCTTCGTATTTTTCGCGGGCGGTGCGGTAGACCTGATCATGGTCATCCTTGCGCGCGACTGAGCGGTTCGTGGGCACTTCGACCACGCCAAGCTTGTAGATTTCCATGAATTCTTCGGCTTCGGTGGTGGCGGTGCCGGTCATGCCGCCAAGCTTTTCGTAAAGCCGGAAATAGTTCTGGAACGTGACCGAGGCGAGGGTGACGTTTTCGGGCTGAACCTTGACGCCTTCCTTGGCTTCGATCGCCTGATGCAGGCCGTCCGACAGGCGGCGGCCCTTCATCATGCGGCCGGTGAATTCGTCGATCAGGATCACCTCGTCGTCGCGCACGATATATTGCTGGTCGCGCTGGAACAGCTTGTGGGCGCGCAGGGCCTGGGTGACGTGATGGACGATGGTGGTTGATTCCGGGTCATAAAGCGTCTGGTCGGGCGGCAGGACGCCAACTTCTTGCAGGCGCTTTTCCAGAAACTCGTTGCCCTCTTCGGTGAAGGTGGCATTGCGGGTCTTTTCGTCAACCTTGTAATGTTCGGGCGACAGTTCGGGGATATATTTGTCGAGCGTCTTGTAAAGGTCCGACCGGTCCTGCGAGGGGCCAGAGATGATCAGAGGCGTGCGCGCCTCGTCGACCAGAATGCTGTCAACCTCGTCGACGATCGCAAAATAGTGGCCGCGCTGGGACATTTCCTCAAGCGAGGCTTTCATATTGTCGCGCAGATAGTCGAAGCCCAGTTCGTTGTTGGTCGCATAGGTGATGTCGGCCTTGTAGGCCGCGCGCTTTTCGGTGTCAGACTGGAAGGGGTAGACGACGCCAACCGTCATTCCCAGCTGGCGGTAAACCTTGCCCATCCATTCGGCGTCGCGCTTGGCCAGATAGTCGTTCACGGTGACGACATGCACGCCCTTGCCGGTCAGCGCATTCAGGTAAGCCGGGAAGGTGGCGACAAGGGTCTTGCCCTCGCCGGTGCGCATTTCGGAAATATTGCCCTGATGCAGGAAAATGCCTCCCATCAACTGCACGTCAAAGGCGCGCAGGCCAAGGGCGCGGCGGGCGGCTTCGCGGCAGTTGGCGAAGGCTTCGGGCAGCACCTTGTCCAGGCTTTCGCCCGCAGCCACCCTCGCCTTCAGTTCGGCGGTCTTTTCGATCAGTCCCTCGTCGCTGAGGGCTTTGAACTGATCTTCCAGCGCATTGATCTTGTCGACCAGCGGGCGCGCGGATTTGATGACACGATCATTGTGCGTGCCAAAGACCTTCCGTGCGATTGTTCCTAGACCCAGCATTTTTTCTCCGCTCGGGTTGCGATGATCTGTTGCCGTCAACTCGGCCTTGCCGCCGACTTCGGCGCGCCCTAGATAGGCTGCAAAAGCGGGCAGAGGGGCCGATAAAGGCTTCTGGCGATGTAAGCGGCTGCCCGGGGATAGTCAACGCTGCAGGGATTTGCAGCCCGCTCAGGAGCATTTGCAATGATGAAATCGGCCCATTTCCTTTCGGCCGCACTGGTCGCCCTCAGCCTTTCGGCCCCGGCGCGTGCCGAAGATCCTTCGGCGACCACGGTTGTGGCGGTGGTGAATGGGATCGAAATCACCCTTGGCCACATGATCGCAGCGCGTGAAGCACTTCCAGAACAGTACAAGGCCCTTCCTGATGACGTGCTGTTCAATGGTGTTCTCGAACAATTGATCCAGCAAACGGCACTGGCGGCGGCGGGCGACGCAGAAAAGACCAACGGCGACGTGCTGACGCTGGAAAACCAGAAGCGCAGCTATCTGTCGGCGGTGGTGCTGGACAAGGTCGCGGCCGCAGCGGTGAGCGACGAGGCGCTGAAAAAGCTTTACGACGAAAAATACGCCAAGGCGGAGCCGTCCAAGGAATATCACGCCGCCCATATCCTGGTGGCGACCGAGGATGAGGCCAAGGCCATCAAGGCCGATCTGGACAAGGGCGGCGATTTTGCCGCCATCGCCACCGAAAAATCGACTGACAGGGGATCTGCGGCCAATGGCGGCGATCTGGGCTGGTTCGGGCTGGGCATGATGGTCAAGCCGTTCGAGGATGCAGTTGTGGCAGCAGAGGCCGGCAAGATCGTCGGTCCGGTTCAGACCGATTTCGGCTGGCACCTGATCCGTCTGGATGAAGTGCGCACCGCCGCCGCCCCGAAGTTTGAGGATGTGCAGGAAGAGCTGACCGGCGACTTGCGCCAGAAGGCGGTCGAGGCCAAGGTCAAGGAATTGACCGATGCCGCCAAGGTCGAGAAAAAGTCCGAGGGGATTGACCCGGCGCTTCTTAAGAATGTCATCCTGATCCAGGATAATAACTGAAACTGAAACCGGGGGGACGGGTATGGCGAAGGGTGGCAAGGACTGGAAAGCCAGAGCGGAAAAGCTGAAGCAGAAGGTTGAGAAGCTGAAGGCGCTACTCGCCGCCGCCCCGGCCCCGACCCCGGTCAAAACCAAGGCGCAAAAGCCCGTCTCGCCGCTTGCGCCTGCCCGGTTCCCGGTGCTTCCGGCCATTGCCGGGGCTGAATTTTCCGCCGTCGGGACGGGGATCAAGTATCAGAACCGCAAGGATGTGATGCTGGTGCGCCTTGCCCCCGGCACGGCGATGGCCGGGGCGTTTACCCGGTCATCGACCCGTTCGGGCTGCGTGCGCGATTGCCAGGCCAAGCTTGCGCTGAAGGCCGGTGCCGAGGGCGCTGCGATCATCGTCAATTCCGGAAACTCCAACGCCTTCACCGGGCGGGTCGGGGAAGAGGCGGTGGCGGCAGTGACAGGCGCAGTTGCGGCGGCGCTGGGCATGCCTTCGACGCGTGTCTTTTCGTCCTCGACCGGGGTGATCGGCGAGCCGCTGCCCTATGAAAAGATCACTGCCAAGGTTCCCGATCTGGTGGCGGGCCTTGATGGCGACGCCATCGAAATGGCCGCCCATGCAATCATGACCACCGACACCTTTCCCAAGGGCGCTGCGGCCACCCTGCAGGGCGAGGGCGGGCCGATCCACATTGCCGGTATCGCCAAGGGTTCGGGGATGATCGCGCCGGATATGGCGACGATGTTGGTCTACATTTTCACCGACGCGAAGATTTCCGCGAAGGTGCTGCAAAAGCTGGTGTCGCGCCATGTCGAAGCGACGTTCAATTCGATTACCGTCGACAGCGACACATCGACCTCTGACACGCTTCTGGTTGCGGCCACCGGGCAAAGCCCGGCCGCCGAAGTGAAGGGCGATGTGGCCAAGGCGTTCGAGACGGCGCTGAAGGGCGTGATGATGAACCTGGCCCATCAGGTGATCCGCGACGGCGAAGGCGCCACCAAGTTCGTCGAAGTGCGGGTGACCGGGGCGGTTTCGGACGCGGACGCGCATCGCGTGGCCCTGTCGATCGCCAATTCGCCGCTGGTCAAGACGGCGATTGCCGGTGAAGACCCGAACTGGGGCCGGATCGTCGCCGCCATCGGCAAATCCGGGGCCGAGGCCGACCGCGACCGCCTGAGCATCCGCTTCGGTGACATTCTTGTGGCCGAAAAAGGGTGGCGCAACCCCGACTACCGCGAAGAAGACGGCGCCGCCTATATGCGTCAGCCCGAACTGGTGATCCATGTCGACATGGGGCTGGGGCGCGCGAAGCGGTCTGTCTGGACCTGCGATCTGACCAGCCGCTATATCGAGATCAACGCGGACTACCGTTCGTGAAGGTTCTGCTGGTTGCGGCGGTTGCCCTGATCGACGCGGACGGGCGCGTGCTGCTGGCGCAGCGGCCGGAAGGCAAATCGCTGGCGGGTCTGTGGGAATTTCCCGGCGGCAAGGCCGAGCCCGGCGAGACGCCTGAAGCGGCGCTGATCCGCGAGCTGAAGGAAGAGCTGGCAATTGATACCTGGGCCAGCTGTCTGGCACCGCTGACCTTCGCCAGTCATTCCTACGAGGATTTCCACCTTCTGATGCCGCTTTTTGCCTGCCGCCGCTGGCAGGGAACGCCGCACCCGCAAGAGGGACAAAAACTTGCCTGGGTGCGGGCGCGCGACCTGAAGGACTATCCGATGCCGCCCGCCGATCTGCCGTTGATACCGATCCTGCGCGACTGGCTTTAGGCCCGCTAGGGCGGCCTTAGATCGCCGGTTTATGCCAAAAGCAACCCTATGCAGAGATTAGTGACAGTCTGGCGACATTTATTGTTTCCATAGCTGACTAATTGTGCAAATTTTCATTCAGCCCGGTAAGGGCAATTAAACCCGACTGGGTAAGACTTGGTCTGCCCACAAAAAAAGGGAACACGGGGATGTTGCGGACAATTACTCTCGGCAGTTGTGTGCAGGTGCAAGGGACGTTCGAACGCGATTCGGCCAATGGCAAGATCATTGTCCGGGTCGGCGATCAGGTCTTTGAAGGGTATCCTATCCAGAAAAAAGCCGCCTGAAAAAAGGCGGCCCTGTGCGGCAATAAAAAAAGGGGGCGCTTGCGCCCCCTTTTTCCATCAGGCGAGCGTCCGCTCGATCTCTTCGCGCTCAAAGATCTCGATGACGTCATTCGGGCGCACATCATCATAGTTTTCAAAGGCCATGCCGCATTCCTGACCGGACTGCACTTCCTTGACCTCGTCCTTGAATCTCTTGAGAGTTTTCAATGTTCCCTCGTGGACCACGACGTTGTCGCGCAGCAGGCGCACACCAGCCGACCGGCGGGCAATACCTTCGGTCACCAGACAGCCCGCGACCTTGCCCACGTTCGACACCTTGAAGACTTCAAGGACTTTGGCGTAGCCGATGAAGGTTTCGCGCACTTCGGCTTTCAGCAGGCCAGACGCGGCGGCTTTGATATCGTCAACCAGATCGTAGATAATCGAGTAATAGCGGATCTCGACGCCCTTCTGGTTGGCTGACGCGCGCGCCGAAGCATTGGCGCGGACGTTGAAGCCGATGACCGGAGCTTTTGAGGCTTCGGCAAGGCTGATATCCGATTCCGTGATGGCGCCGACACCGTAATGCAGCACGCGGACGCGCACTTCGTCGTTGCCGATTTTTTCCATAGCTTGAACAATCGCCTCGGCAGAACCCTGCACGTCGGCTTTCACCACGATCGGCAGTTCGGCCACGCTCTTGTCGGCCTTGGCCTTGGCCATCAGCTGTTCCATCGTGGTCGCGGCACCGGCTGCGGCGCGCTTGTCCTTCGCGGCTTTCTCGCGGTAGGTGGCGATCTCGCGGGCCTGGGCTTCGGTTTCGACCACGTTCAGCACGTCACCGGCTTCGGGCGTGCCGTTCAGGCCCAGAACCTCGACCGGAACCGAGGGACCAGCCTCTGCAATGCGCTCGCCCTTGTCGTTGATCAGGGCGCGGACCTTGCCCCACTGTTCGCCGACCACGAAGATGTCACCCTGACGCAGGGTGCCGTTCTGGACCAGAACCGTGGCAACCGGGCCGCGGCCCACATCAAGTTTGGCTTCGATCACAGCGCCAGAGGCGGCGCGGGTCGGATTGGCGCGCAGTTCAAGGATTTCGGCCTGAAGCGCGATGTTTTCCAGAAGCTTGTCGATCCCCTGGCCAGTCTTGGCCGAGACTTCCACATCCAGAACGTCACCGGACATGGCTTCGACGACCACTTCGTGCTGCAGAAGATCGGTGCGGACCTTTTGCGGATTGGCGTCATACTTGTCGACCTTGTTGATCGCCACGATCATCGGCACCTTTGCCGCTTTCGCATGGGCAATCGCTTCGATCGTTTGCGGCATCACGGCATCATCCGCCGCAACCACCAGAACCACAATGTCAGTCACATGCGCGCCACGGGCCCGCATCGAGGTGAAGGCAGCGTGGCCGGGGGTGTCAAGGAAGGTCAGAACCGAACCGTTGTCGGTTGTCACCTGATAGGCCCCGATATGCTGGGTAATGCCACCGGCTTCGCCCGACACAACAGAGGTCTTGCGGATCGCATCCAGAAGCGAGGTCTTGCCGTGGTCGACGTGGCCCATGATCGTGACGATCGGCGGGCGCGGCACCAGATCTTCGTCGCGGTCCTGAACCGAGTCGATCACCTGTTCCACGTCGGCATCCGACACGCGCACGGCCTTGTGGCCGAATTCTTCGATCACCAGTTCGGCGGTGTCGGCGTCGATGGCCTGGTTCATCGTGACCATCATGCCCATCTTCATCAGCGACTTGACCACATCGGCGGCGCGTTCGGCCATCCGGTTTGCAAGTTCGGATACGACGATGGTTTCGGGCAGCTGCACGTCGCGCACCTGCTTTTCAGGCTTCTGGCTGAAGCCCATCGCCTTCTGACGGGCTTTTTCCTGCTTGCGCTTCATTGCGGCCATCGACCGCTGGCGGCCACCTTCGCCGTTCAGCGCATCGTTCAGCGAAAGTTTGCCGGTGCGGCGGCTGTCGTCGACCTTGGCCTTGCCGGTGCGATCATTCGCCGGGCTGCGGTCGTCGCGTTCGCGGTCGGTCTTGCGCGGGCCGACAGCGGCGACGCCCTTGGTTTCCGCACGCGCGGCGGCAGCTTCGGCTGCGGCCGGATCAATCGGTGCCGCAGGCGCGGCTTTCGAAAGCGGCTTGGTGCGCAGCACGTCTTGCTTGCGGGCCTCGCGGGTTTCGGTGTCGCGCGCCTTCTTGGCCTCTTCTTCGGCCTTCAGGCGCAACGCTTCCTGATGCTCACGCTCTTCGCGTTCCTTCGCCTCGATCTCGGCGCGGCGGCGGTCGCGTTCTTCTTCGCGGGCCTTGTCTTCGATGATCCGGCGGGCCGCATCTTCGACTTCACGAATCTTGGCGGCCTGAAGCGCCTTCAGACGGCGTTCCATTTCCGCATCGGAAATCCCGGCGGGGCGCTTGGACGGATCGCCCAAGGCAGGGTTGGTGCTGCCGCCCGCTGCCGGGGCGCCCGGCTTCGGCACGACAACGCGTTTGCGTTTCGTCTCAACAATAACCGCCTTGGTGCGCCCATGGCTGAAGCTCTGCTTCACCTGTCCGGGGCGTCCGCCGCCGAGGCCGAGGGGTTTTTTGCCATCCGTATCGCTCATGCCGGTCTCAGATCTTTCCCGGCGGATTGTCCGCCGTCCGCTTGCCGCAAGCCATTCAACTTTGCGGCCTCCTCTACAACACGCTTCGTGAGTCCGCCAGCGGCAAGCGCCGCATGAACCACAGAATCGCGTCCAAATGCCATTCCCAGCTCGTTTGCCGTAAGACAACCGAACCAGCGCCCGCCCTCGGGCGTCCAGAGTTTACCCTTGCCGCGCTCGGATCCGTCCGATGCCTGCAGCAGAACCTTGGCACGCCCGTCGGACAGCCAGTCCTTCACTTTTTCATATCCGCAGACGGCATAGCCCGCCTTGCGGTCCAGCGAAATCAGTTCAACCACGCGCTTGGCCAGTCCGGCTTCCACCAGATCGACCAGCCCCGGCGGCACGGTCGCGGGCGCTTTTGCGGCGCGCGCGAACAGGCCCTTGGTGGCCGCCTTTTCGATGGCGGCCCGGTCAGCCGTCACCCAGATGCCCCGACCGGGCAACTTGGCCGCCAGATCGGGGAAGACCACGCCATCAGGCGACAGGACAAAGCGGATGAGGCCAGCCTTCGGCTGCACCTCGCCCGTTACGACGCAGCGCCGTTCCGGGTCTTCCTGCATCTTGTCCGCACCGCCGCGTGTCATCAGGCATCAGCCTCTTCGTCTTCGGCCTCTGCCTCGGTCTCCAGTTCTGCCGGATCGACCCAGCCCAGCTGAATCCGCGCCGTCATCACCAGATGCTGGGCTTCTTCAAGGCTCATTTCGAACTTCTCAAGCAGACCTTCGTCCTTGACACGTTCGCCGTTCACCGTGGTCCAGCCGCCGGCCAGTTCCCAGTCGGCGCAGGTGGCGAAGTCTTCCAGCGTTTTCACGCCGTCTTTGGCCAGGGCTTCCAGCATCTGCGGGGTAAGCCCATCGAAGTTCACCAGGCTGTCTTCGACACCCAGTGCACGGGCGGCGTCAAGGGCGGCCTTGTTCTGCGCTTCCAGATATTCGCGGGCGCGGGTCTGAAGTTCGGCCGCAGTGCTGTCATCGACGCCTTCGATGGTCAGAAGTTCGTCCTGATCCACATAGGCGACTTCTTCCAGATTGGCGAAGCCTTCGGACACCAGAAGCTGGGCGAAGAATTCGTCCAGATCCAGTGCTTCCATGAACAGCTTGGTGCGTTCGGCGAATTCGGCCTGACGGCGCTCGCTTTCATCGGCTTCGGTCATGATGTCGATATCAAGGCCGGTCAGCTGGCTGGCAAGGCGCACGTTCTGGCCACGGCGACCGATGGCCAGCGACAGCTGCCCATCCGGCACCACGACTTCGATGCGGTTGTTTTCTTCGTCGATAACCACCTTCGACACTTCGGCAGGCTGAAGCGCGTTCACCAGGAAGGTGGCCGGGTCTTCGTTCCACGGAATGATGTCGATCTTTTCGCCCTGAAGCTCGTTCACAACCGCCTGAACGCGGCTGCCGCGCATGCCGACGCAGGCACCGACCGGGTCGATGGAGCTGTCATAGGAAATGACGCCGATCTTGGCGCGCGAACCGGGGTCGCGGGCCACGGCCTTGATCACGATGATGCCGTCATAGATTTCCGGCACTTCCATCTTGAACAGTTCGGCCATGAACTGCGGATCGGTGCGCGACAGGAAGACCTGCGGCCCACGCGCTTCGCGGCGCACGTCCTTGATATAGGCGCGGATCCGGTCGTTCGGGCGATAGCTTTCGCGGCCGATCTTTTCGGTGCGGCGCAGGATGGCTTCGCCACGGCCGATATCGACGATGATGTTGCCGTATTCCTCGCGCTTGACGACGCCGTTGATGATCGTGCCCTTGCGGTCCTTGAATTCCTCGAACTGGCGGTCGCGTTCAGCTTCGCGGACCTTCTGCAGAATCACCTGCTTGGCCGACTGGGCGGCGATGCGGCCCAGTTCCACCGGGGGAACCTCGTCCACGATCACGTCGCCGACCGAAGGCGCATCCAGGAACTGCTTGGCCTGCGCCACTGTCAGCTGCGCCTGGTAATTCTCGACCGCGTCATCTTCAACAACCGTGCGCACACGGGTGAAGGTGGCGCGACCGGTCTTGCGGTCGATCGCCACGCGGATATCCATTTCCGAGCCATAGCGCGACTTCGCTGCGCGAGCGAGGCTCTCCTCCATCGCCTGGATCACCAGATCCGGGTCGATCATCTTTTCGCGCGCAACCGCCTCGGCGGTCTGCAAAAGCTCAAGCTGGTTGGCTGAAGTAATCGCCATCTTACTCCTCCTCGGAAGTATCTTCTACGATGTCGTCAAACGCGGCTTCGTCGATGGCCTGAGTGGCCTTCTTCTGCCGCAGCATTTCAGTGATCAGTTCGTCGGTCAGGATCAGTTTCGCGTCGGCAAGCCAGTCGAATTTCAGGCCAATGGTGCCTTCTTCGATTTCGATCAGAACCTCGTCGCCCTCTACGCCGCGCAAGAAGCCCTTGAAGCGCTTGCGCCCCTCGATCATCTCGCTGGTTTCGATCCGCACTTCGTAATCCGCCCAATGTTCGAAATCCTTGAGGCGGGTCAGGGGCCGGTCGATGCCGGGGCTGGACACTTCCAGATGATAGGCGTCGCCGATCGGGTCCTCGACATCGAGAACCGCGGAAACGGCGGTAGAGATCTTGCCGCAGTCGTCCACGTCGATGCCGCCTTCTGGGCGGTCGGCCATGATCTGCAACGTCTTGGTAAGTCCGCCCATCAGCCGGATTCGCACCAGTTCGAACCCCAGCCCTTCGATGGCAGGGGTGACAATTTCGGCAAGGCGACGGTCGATGGCGGTTTTGGCGATTAGATCAGTCATGGTCAGGCTTGGTCCAAAAACAAAAAGCGGGCCAGAGGGCCCGCCGAACTTTCCGGTGGGCTGCGAGTTTGGACCCCGCAGCGCCTCTGTTGAGGGGGATATAGGGGAAAGGGGGCGGGGATGCAAGGATTGGATTCTGGCGACCGAAGACCCGGCCCGCTTGGATCAGGGGTTGAACCTCCAGATCCACAAGTTCAGCGAAGCAGCGATGGTCAGCCACGCCAGATAGGGTGCAATCAGCGCCCCCGCCAGACGGTCAAGCCGCCAGAAGGCCACAAGCATAAACGCCACGGCCAGCCAAAGGCCGCAGATAATCGCCAGCCCCGCGCCCACGCGATGCGCCCCGAAGAACACCGGCGTCCAAAGCGTGTTGAGCGCGATCTGCAAGGCAAAGAGCGCCAGTGCGATACCGGCACCCGGCAGGTTCGCCACCCGTGCCGCGGCAATCGCCATCAGCACATAAAGCGTTGTCCAGACCACCGGAAAGACCCACCCGGGCGGCGTCCATGGCGCCCGGTTAAGGCTTGCGTACCAGTCCGAAGGGCTGAACAGACTGCCCGTTGCTGCCGCCACAGTGACCGAAGCCAGAAAAATGACCAGTACGCGCCAGTCCATCCTTTATCCTTCCACCGCTACGTAAACCTTGCGCACATGTTCGATCACCCGCCATTCGCCCTTCCAGCCCAAAGGCAGGTTGAACGCGTCACCGGGGCCAAACCGTTGCACCCTGCCATCGGCGTGGGTCAGTTCCACCAGCCCTTTCAGGAAATGGCAGAATTCCGACGAAGCGCTGCGGTCGGCCATGAACCGGCCGGGCGTGCATTCCCAAAGGCCGATGTCCACCTTGCCGTCGGGCGAGGTAAACAGCGACAGAGCTGCCTCTTTCTGGTTCCCCTCGATCGAGGTAGGCTTGGGCTTCAGCGGGCCAAGGTCGGTATCGGCAAGATGCAGAAAGGCGGACAGGTCGATCATGGCTTCTCTCTTGTTAAAAGGGGTCAAACGGCAAATGTCGCTTCAACGGCGCGCAGGCCCGCCATCGTCTGGTGGTAAAGATCCTCGCAGGTGAAGTCGGGCCAGGTTGACAGCTTCACCACCATCATACCGGTATCGGGGGCCACCATCACCATCTGGCCAAAGATCCCAAAGCAGTAATGACGGCCAAGGGTGCTGTCTTCCACCCAGAACTGGTTGCGATAGGTGCCGTTCGGCCAAGCCTTGTAATTATCTTCATCATAAAGCCCATGCGTGCCGTGCCGAATATCCTGGCACCAGGCGGCGGGCATGACCTGCCGCCCCTCGACCCGCCCCTCGTTCAGCAGCATCAGGCCAAAGCGCGCCATATCGCGCAGGCTGGCGCAGATGCCGCCGCAGGCCAGCCCATAACCGGACCGGTCCACGGTCATGTCCGCATCCTCTGCCGCGCCCATCGGTTGCCAGATCCGTTCGGAAATGATTTGCGGCAGGCGCTTGCCCGTCACCCGTTCCATCGCATGGCCCAGAACGTCAGTCTCGATCGACCGATAGTTGAAGCGCGCACCATGGTCGGCCTCGGCCACCTTCATCTGCAGGATCTGTTCCCACATGCAGGTCGGCCAGTTCGACACATCCATACCTTCGGGCGCCGGTTTCCAGCCGGAGGCATAATCCATCTTGCCCACATCGCTGTCGCGCACCGCGTAGTCTTCGACGAAGCGCACGCCCGAGGTCATGTCGAACACCTGTTGCAGCGTCGCCCCGTTCCAGGCTGTCGCGGCCAGTTCCGGCAGATAGGCGGTGATCGGGCGAGCGGGGTCCAGAAGCCCCTCGGCGATCAGGCAGCCAGCTGCGGCGGCGGTGATGGATTTCGACACCGATTGCAGCAGGTGCGGGCTGCGTTCGTCCATGCCATTGTGGTAACTTTCATGCAGAACACGGCCATTCTTCCACACATAGATCGCGTCGGTATAGGTGTCGTCCAGCATCTGGGCGAAACTGGTCATCTGCCCGTCAACGCCCTTGTAGGTGAAATCGTTCAGCGCAGCTGTGCCTGTCGAAAGCGCCGAAGGCTGCGCGGCCCGCCGGATCGGCGTGGTGGGCACCATTTCGCGCACATGCTGAAACGCCCAGCGGTTCCAAGGCGCGCGGTCCCAGTCGATCAGCGGCGGTCGCATGTCGCGCGGTGGCGGAGAGCCGACCATGATTGGCGGAACCGGACCGGAGTTCTTGTAGCTTTGCATCAGGCATCCCTTCATCGGCGCAATGGAATTGCGCACCCTTCCTTTTTCTGCGCGCCCCGCCCGGTCAAGCCGGGTTGCGGATCAGCCGCGCAAACGGTCCATTGCCCGCACCAGTTCGGCGGTGATCCCCACTTCCGACAGCGCGTGCCCCGCGCCCGGGACCATCCGCAGGTCGGCCCGCTTCCAGCCCTGCGCCAGCAGCCACGCTGATTGCGGCGGGCAAATCATGTCATAACGGCCCTGCACGATCACCGCGGGAACATGCTCGATCCGCCCACGGTCGCGCAGGATCTGGCCGTCCTCCTCCAGAAACCCCTTGTTCAGGAAATAGTGGTTTTCCAGCCGGGCGAAGGCGCGGGCATATTCGGGGGCCGCGTCCCCCACCATCCCGTCATTCTCGATCGAGGCCAGCGCATTTTCCCACCCCGCCCAGGCGCGGGCAAAGCGGGTCTCGGTGATGTAGTCGCCCGAAAACAGCCGACGGTGATAGGCGGCGATCATGTCGTGGCGCTCCGCTTCGGGGATGATCCCGGCGAAAGATTGCCAAAGGTCGGGCCAGAAGGCCGCGGCACCGCCGCCATAAAACCAGTCCAGTTCGCGCTGCATCATCAGGAAGACCCCGCGCAGGATCAGATGGCGAACCCGGTCCGGATGCGCTTCGGCATAAAGCAGCGCAAGGGTCGCCCCCCAGCTGCCGCCAAACACCGTCCAGCTGTCGATCTCCAGCGCACTGCGGATCGCCTCGATATCGGCAATCAGATCCCAGGTCGTGTTCGCCTCGACCGTGGCATGGGGGCGCGACCGGCCGCAGCCGCGCTGATCGAACAGCACGATCCGGTAATGGGCGGGGTCGAAATAGCGCCGCATCGCCGGCGAACAACCGCCCCCCGGCCCGCCATGCAGCACGACGACGGGCTGGCCCTGCGGGTGCCCGGATTGTTCGACATAAATGCGGTGGCCGCCCGGCACATCCATCTGCCGCTGATCGAATGGTTCGATCGGCGGATAAAGGTGGCTGCCTGCGCGCTTTTGCCCTGCGATACGGTCCATCAATCTACTATATAAGCCTTTCAAGGCCCCCGCCACCCGGAGAGAATGCAGATGCTGAATACGGTAAACCCCGCCGAGGTCGCGAAATTCGAGGCAATGGCAGCCGAATGGTGGGACGCGGGCGGCAAGTTCAAGCCGTTGCACATGATGAATCCGGTCCGGCTGGACTACATCACCCGCCAGATCGCCGCCGAATTCGGGCGCGACCTGTCAACCCCCCAGCCCTTCGCCGGCCTGCGCCTGCTGGACATCGGCTGTGGCGGCGGATTGCTGTCTGAACCGATGGCGCGGCTGGGTGCCATCGTGGTGGGCGCGGATGCGGCAGCCGGCAATATCCCTGTGGCCGCCCTGCATGCCGAACAGTCCGGCCTTGCCATCGATTACCGTCACACGACGGCCGAAGCCCTATCTGCAGCGGGTGAGGCCTTCGACGTGGTTCTGGCGATGGAGATCGTCGAACATGTCGCCGACCCGCAGGGCTTTGTCACCACTTGCCACGACTTGCTCAAACCCGGCGGGCTGATGATCATGTCGACCCTGAACCGCACCACCAAAAGCTTTCTTGCCGCGATCATCGGCGCGGAATGGATCATGCGCTGGCTGCCAAAGGGCACCCATGACTGGGCAAAATTTATTCAGCCCGAAGAACTGAAAGCCCTGATCCGGCGCGCCGGCCTTGATCCGGTCGATGCCAAGGGCTTCACCTTCAATTTGGTCGGCTGGCAATGGTCGGTCTCGGACCGGGATCTGTCGGTCAATTATGTGACGGCCAGCCTGCGACGCTGAGGCGGTGCCCCCCGCGTTTCATTCCCCGCCAAGCCGCTGCCGCAGGTCGCGCAGAACCGGCAGCGCCGCTTTCACCCTGTCCGCCCCCACCGCGCGCACCACATCGCCTATCACCGGGGCAACGGCAGCCAACGCCGCATCGCGCGCCGACCGGCCCGAGGGGCTGATCGACACGAATTTGCGCCGCGCATCGTCCCAGTCGGGGCGGATATGCACATGGCCCGCCCATTCGAGCTTGGACAGGGTATTGGTCATTGCCCCCCGGGTGACGTGAAAGGCATCGGCAAGCTGCGCCGGCGTGCGTTCATCGTTCAGATGCGCAAGGTGGTTCAGCACCGAAAAATGCGACAGTTCCATCCCCTTGGGCAACACCCGCGCGATCACGTTGCGCGCCAGTTGGTCCGCGGTGAACACCTCGGAAAAAAGCGCGATTGCCAGGGCGTCGATATGGTCGCTCATCACGGCCCCTCGAATGGGCGGTCGTGGGTCAGGCTTGGCACACGGGCGCGCGCCTTGCGGACGGCATCAAGGTCCAGATCAACCAGTGTCACCCCCGGATCACTGCCGCCATCGGCCAGCACTTCGCCCCACGGCGCCACGGCCAGCGAATGGCCGTGGGTGCGGCGCGGGCGGCCATTGTGGCTGGCGTGGCTGCCGCATTGCGCCGGGGCCAGAACGAAACAGCCGTTTTCAATAGCCCGCGCGCGCAACAGGCTCTCCCAATGCGCCGCCCCTGTGGTGTCGTTGAAGGCGGCGGGCACGGTCAGGATTGTCGCCCCCGCCTGCGCCAGCCGCCGGTAAAGCTGCGGGAAGCGCACGTCATAGCACACGCTCAGGCCGATCGCGCCGAACGGCGTCTGGGCCAGCACCGCGCGGTCACCGGGCCGGTAGCCCGACGATTCGCGATATTGCTCGGTTTCTGACACGTTCACGTCGAACATATGGATCTTGTCATAGCGGGCAGCAATCCCGCCATCGGGGCCGATCAGGAAAGACCGGTTGGCAAAGCGCCCGTCCGCATCCCCGGTCAGCAGCCCCAGCGAGCCGATCAAAAGCCAGATCCCCAGCCGCGCTGCTTCGGCCCGCAGGGCGGCCAGGGTCGGATCATCGCTTTCATGGCGCAAAACGGCGTGCTGATGGACGCGGTCGGACGACAGGCAATTCGTCACCTCCGGCGTCAGGATAAATCCTGCCCCGCCGGCATGGGCCTTGCGGATCAGATCCAGCGTCACCGGCAGGTTCGCTGCCGGATCGTCACTGACAGAAAGCTGGATAAGGCCCGCGCGCATCCGTCACGCCGCCAAAAGCGGGTCTAGCCTGCCAGCATGATCCAGTGCGTAAATCTTATCGCAGTCGCCGACATGCTGGCCGTTGACGAAGATCTGCGGCACGGTGCGGCTGCCCCCGGCGCGCTGGGTCATCGCCTGACGCAGGGCGGGGTCGCGCGAGACGTCGATTTCTTCATAGCTTACACCCTTCGTCGCCAGAAGCTGCTTGGCAGCCCGGCAATAGGGGCAGGTAGGTGTGGTGTAGATTTCAACGCGGCGCATGATGTCCTTCCTGAAGTCTTGATGACTATAGGGATTTAGGCATCCTTCGCAACGCGTGCCAGAGCCAGAACGGAAACCTGTGTTGCGCCTGCCGCATGGCAGGCATCGGCGGCGGCGGCAAAAGTGGCGCCCGAGGTCATCACATCATCGACCAGCAGAACATGCCGCCCGACCATCTTGCCTCTGCGGCGCGGATGGACGCGAAACGCGTCCTCCAGATTGGCAAAGCGCTGATCGCGGCTTTTGCCTTCCTGGCTTTCGGTCTGACGCGGGCGCACAAGAAGATCTGGGCAATGATCGATCCCGGTGATTTTCGCCAGCGAACGGCCAAGCAAGGCCGACTGGTTGTAGCGGCGGCGCAAAAGGCGGGTCCAGTGCAAGGGGATCGGGGCAGCGATCATACCGTTGGTCATGATCGGGCGGACGGCGCGGGCCAGCCAGCCCGCCATCGGGCGGATCAGGTCCAGCCGGTCGGCATGTTTCAGCGACAGCACCAAATCGCGCCCCTTGTCGCGGTAAAGACAGACGGCGCGGCCCCGGTCCCACGGGCGGGCGATCGTCAGGCAATCATCGCAATATTCCGGCCGCCCCTCGTCTTCGCCAGGCAGGGGGGTGCCGCATTTGTCGCATACCAGCCCGGCGATGAAGGACATGTCACGCCAGCAATCGGGGCACAGGCCGAAGTCTGACGCGACCTGCCCGCCACAGCCCACGCAGGTTGGCGGAAAAAGAAGATGCAGCGCGCTTTCTATTCCCATCATCCGCCCCTAAATTCCGTCCACCATGCAAGAACCGCCCAAACTGACGGACCGCCGCACCCTTGACCTCAACCGCGCCCGTGCGCGGCGGATCGGCCTTGCGCCTTTCCTGCACGAAGAAGCGATTGCCGAAATTCAGGAAAGACTGGCTCTGGTTAACAGAAGGTTTACAAAACCCGCTGTCGTCACGGCTTTTCCGGAAATCTGGGCCAGCGCCCTGCCCGGCGCGCGGATCGTGCCCGATGATGACGTGCTGGCGCTGGAACCGCAGGCGCATGATCTAGTGATTCATGCTATGGGCCTGCACTGGGCCAATGACCCGGTGGGCCAAATCATTCAGTGCGCCCGCGCCCTGCAACCGGACGGGTTGTTTCTGGCGGCATTGCCCGGGGGGCGCAGCCTTCAGGAACTGCGCGCCAGCCTTGCCGAGGCGGAAAGCAGGCTGACCGGCGGACTTTCCCCCCGCGTGCTGCCGATGGCAGAGATCCGCGATCTGGGCGGACTTCTGGGCCGCGCGGGCCTTGCGCTGCCGGTGGCGGATTCGCTGATGCTGAATGCCAGCTACCGCGACCTTGCCCATCTGGCCCATGACCTGCGCGCCATGGGTGAAAGCAATGCCTTGGCCGCCCGCAGCCGCCGCCCCGCGCAGCGCGATCTGTTCACGCTTGCCGCCCGCATCTATGCGGAAAGCTACCCTGCGGGCGACGGCCGGATCAGCGCCAGCTATGAGCTGATCTTCCTGACCGGCTGGACCCCGCACCCCAGCCAGCAAAAACCCCTGCGCCCCGGATCCGCACTGACGCGGCTGGCCGATGCGCTGAAGGCCGACCAGACGGAACCGGGCAATTGACCCCGCAACAGAAACCGCGCATGTCGCCCGCGACAGCTTTCAGGATCCGATCATGACCAATGAGTTCCGCGCCTTGCCCCACGCCCCGGCGGATCACCCGGCGGTCAGGCAACCGAAAATCGGCATCCTGTTCGCCAATCTTGGCACGCCGGACGGCTACAGTTATTGGCCGATGCGCCGCTATCTGTCGGAATTCCTGTCGGACAAGCGGGTGATCGACTACCCCGCCTGGAAATGGCAGCCGATCCTGCAACTGATCATCCTGACCAAGCGCCCCAAGGCCAAGGGCCGCGATTACCAGTCGATCTGGAACCATGAGCGCAACGAAAGCCCGATGCTGACGATCACCCGCCAGCAGACCGAAAAGCTGCGTGCGGCGGCGGTGGCCGAATGGGGCGACCGGGTCATGGTTGATTTCTGCATGCGCTACGGCAATCCCTCGACCGAAAGCGTGGTGCAAAAGATGGTGGCCGAGGGGTGCGAAAAGATCCTGTTCTTCCCGCTTTACCCCCAATATGCGGGTGCCACCGTTGCCACCGCCAACGACCAGTTCTTCCGCGCCCTGATGAAGGAAAAGCGCCAGCCCGCTGCGCGCACCGTAGCCGAATATTTCGATCATCCGCTTTACATCGATGCGCTGGCGGGTTCGGTGACGCGTGCCTATGCGGCACTGGATCACCGGCCAGATGTTCTGGTCGCGTCTTACCACGGCATGCCAAAACGCTATCTGATGGAAGGCGACCCCTACCATTGCCAGTGCCAGAAAACCACGCGCCTGCTGCGCGAACGGTTGGGCTGGGACAAGGCCGCAATCGACACCACCTTCCAGTCGGTCTTTGGCCCGGAAGAATGGCTAAAGCCCTATACGGTGAAACATGTGGCCGAACTGGCCCGCGCCGGAAAGAAGAAGATCGCGGTGATTTCTCCGGCCTTTGCCGCCGACTGTATCGAGACGCTGGAAGAAATTCAGGGCGAGATCCGCGAGGAGTTCATGCATGCCGGGGGCGAAAGCTTCACCTATATTCCGTGCCTGAATGACGAAGACGCCCATATCGCCGCCCTGACCGCGGTTGTGCGGCAGAATCTGGCGGGCTGGGTCTGACAGCTGGTCAGGCGCAGACAAAGAAAAAGGCGACGGAAAACCGTCGCCTTTTCTTCTGATTGCTCAGAAAATATTAGTTGCTGGCAGCGGCCGCAACGAGCAGCAGAACCAGCAGCGGAACGACGATGCCGCCAGCCGACGACGAAGCCTTCGCTTCAACAACTTCCGGCTCGGTCACAGCTTCGCCCACGCCGCCAGCGAAAGCGGTGGTTGCGGAAAGCGTCAGAGCGGTAGCAAGCGCGATTTTCTTCATTTGTATGTCTCCATCCGCGCCCCAGCAAATGAATCAAGTGAGGATAACTGGGGCAAATTATCGTTACCTCGTGCTGTCGAGTAGCCCGAAGGGTGGGATATATGCAACAGCCCTTGTGCATCAAAAGCAAAGGTTTCGGGTATTTCGTCAAATAAGCAACACTTCGGCGCATGCCGGATGAGACTGGCGCGCGCTGTCTGGTCGCAATCAGAATTCTTGTGGCAAACCAAAAATATCCCGACAAAAGGCCGGGCTAACCGTTCAACATCGGCCGTTGGCAGCGGCACGGCGGCTTGGGGTGCATCGGGGTCAAAGCAGGCCCCGATGCGGTATTTAGCAGGCCCTTGGGCCAGTGTCGCTTAGTTGCTGGCAGCAGCCGCAACCAGCAGCAGAACCAGCAGCGGAACGACGATGCCGCCAGCCGACGACGACGCTTCAGTGGCGACCGGTTCCGGTTCCATGACCGGTTCAGCAATGCCGCCGGCGAAAGCCGAGGTGGCAGCGAGCGTCAGTGCAGTTGCAAGCGCAAACTTCTTCATCTGTATGTCTCCATCCGCGCCCCGTTTCAAAATGAATGGGATGGCCGGGGCTGCCTCCGTCCCTTAGCATACAAGGTGCGGTGGACTGGCATTTTTTTCCAGCATTTTTTTCGCCCACCGCAACCGCAGGCACCAGTCTGTCAAATCAGCAACACCTGGGTCCCGACCTTGGCCATTTCGAACAGTTCGGTGATATGTTCATTATAAAGGCCCACGCAGCCGTTCGACGACCGCCGCCCGATCTTGCGGGTATCATGGGTGCCGTGGATGCGATAGAACTGCCAGCCCAGGTAAAGCGCGCGCACCCCAAGCGGGTTTGCCGGGTCGCCGCCGGGAATGAACTCGGGCCATTCGGGATAGCGTGCGCGCATCGCTGGCGTCGGGCGCCATGGCGGATTCACCACCTTGTCCACCACTTCAGTGCGCCCGCGGCGAACCAGATCTTCGGTCAGCGCGACAGAGCAGGGATAAAGCCGGTAGGTCACCTGATCTTCGTTCCAGTAATGCAGCGCGCGCGAGGTGATATCCACCAGGATGGCACCCTTCCGGAGGTCGGGGAAATAGGGCTGCCATTCCAGCGAACGGAAGCTGGACATGTTGCGGCGCAGATTGTGGCTGAGGTCGTTTTCGACCTCGGTGCTGTTGGCATCCATCGTGGACTGGGCGAAAGCCGGGGCGGCAAGGGCCGCTGTGGCGAAAGCTGCGGCACCGCCCAGAAGGGACCGGCGGCTTACTTTGCGCGCGTCTTGTGAACTCATTGCCTCATGACTCCGTTTTGCGGTTAGGGTCCGCACCAGGTCTGATCGCCTGCTTGAAGGACCCATCCTATCTGCTGTCGGGGCGCGCGCGCATGCAAATCAAACCTGCGCGACCTTCCGCGGCCCGATAATTTGGCGTTTGAACACTGTTTGACGAAACTGTAAAGCACAGCGTGATGAAAATGAGGGCTTCTTGCCGATGATGAAATTTGCCGGAGCGGTCCTGGCCACCGCACTTCTTCTTTCCGCCTGCGTCACGGCGCCGCCGCAACTTGGCCCGGACGGCAAACCGCTGCCCGAAGCCTATATCATCGGGCCGGGCGATGTCAGCCGCGTGACCTATTCGATGGTGGATTCGATCAATGCGCTGCGGACGGCCAAGGGGCTTGTGCCCTTGCAACTGGATGCGCAACTGACCGCCGCCGCCGCCACCCATTCGCGCGATATGGCCGTGCAGAACCGCCCCTGGCATTTTGGGTCCGACGGTTCTTCGCCGCTTCTGCGGGTGCAGCGCACCGGCTATGCCGGCAAGATGATGGGCGAGAATATTTCGGAAACCTACGAGAACGAGCTTGAAACCCTGACCGCCTGGATGTCGGTCCCCGATACCCGCGCCGTGGTTCTGGACCCCAAAGCGGTGAGCATGGGCTTTTCCTGGTATCAGGAACCTTCGGGCAAGATCTGGTGGACGCTGGTCACTGGAAGCTGATCGCAACAAGCCATTGTCAGACAAGAAAAAAGGCGGCCGGACGGCCGCCTTTTTCATAACCTTGGCGCCAGGATCATGGCTTGATGAAGATCGGCGTGCCGACCTTGACCATCGAATAGACTTCCTCGATCTCGCTGTTGGTCACGGCGATGCAGCCGGCGGTCCAGTCGGTGCCCTTGGCCTTCTTGCGCGGGGCCTGTCCGTGAACGAAGATGTCGCCCCCCGGCTGTTTGCCCAGCGCCTTTGCGTCGGCGCGGTCCTTTTCGTTAGGATAGGAAATACCCAGCGACAGGTAAAAGGCGCTTCGCGGGTTACGACGGTTGATGAAATAGGTGCCTTCCGGCGTCTTGCCGTCGCCCTCGATCTGCTTGTCGCCCACCGGATTGCCGCCAAGCGCGATCTGATAGTTTTCAAGCACCTCATTGCCGTGCAGCAGATACATCTGCCGGTCGGCCTTGTGGACGACGATAGCCGTCACTTCCGGCCCGTCATATGTCCGGAATTTCGACTCGCCGCAGGCCGCCAGCACCAGTGGGGCACCCAAAAGCAAGATACCAAGATATTTCATGATCGGCCCGTCTGCCCCTTTTTCTTCGCCTCTTACACCCCGGGCCTGACCAGCGGAAGTGGGCCTTTCACAGCTTTTCGTGATGCTAGCCGCGCGACAGCCGCGCCGCCAATTCAACATGTGGCGACCAGCGGAACTGGTCAACCACCTGCACCCAGTCCAGCCGGAACCCGGCGGCCGTCAATATCCGCGCATCGCGGGCGAATGTCACCGGATTGCACGACACATAGGCGATGACCTTCACTTTCGATTGCGCAAGCTCGCGCACCTGCGCTTCGGCCCCGGCGCGCGGCGGATCCAGCACCACCGCGTCATGGCGGTTCAATTCGTCAGGCAGCAAGGGGCGGCGGAACAGATCGCGGGTTTCGGTCGTGACCCGGTGCAGGCCTTGCGCCTTGCGAAAGCCTGCTTCAAGCGCGACTAGCATCGGCTTTTCCGATTCCGCCGCATGGACCTCGGCCTGTTCGGCCAAAGGCAGGCTGAAGGTGCCCGCCCCGGAAAACAGATCGGCAATGCGCCGCGCCTTGCCCACCGTTTCGCGCACGGCGGCCAGCAGTGCGGCCTCGCCGGCCTTCGTCGCTTGCAAGAACGCCCCGGCCGGCGGCGCGACCAGCGCCTTGCCGAACCTCTGCAGGGGCGGGCGACGGGTGGCGACCGGCTCGCCCTCCCAGGTGATGCGCGCCAGATCGGCACTTTCGGCCAGCGCCGCCAACTTCTGGAACAACTCGGCGTCCATCGGCTTGCCGCCCATGACCGCCAGATCAACGCCGCTTTCGCTTTCGGTGACGGTCAGCGCCAGTTCGCCCTTGCGGGAATTCCCGGCCTCGGTCACCGCATGCAGGGTGGGCAGCGCCGCCAGCAGTTGCGGCGCCAGCAATGCGCAATCCTTCAGATCGACCAATGTGCCCGAAGCACGGCCATGAAATCCGACGATCGTGCCCTTCTTTGTCCGTCGCCCAGAAAGCGTCGCCCGCCGCCGCGACCGTCCGGGCGAGGTTTGAATGGCGCGCATCGGCGCCTCAAGCCCCTGTGCGGCCAGCGCCGAGGCCACGACCTGAACTTTCCAGCCCGCGACAAACGCATCGGTCGCATGCTGCAGCGCGCAGCCTCCGCAGGCGGCATAGTGCGGGCAGGGCGCGCGGCGGCGGTCTGGCGATGGGGTGACGACCTTGGGCGCGTCCATCCGGCCCGCCACAACCTCGCCTTCGACCACTTCGCCCGGCAGGGCGCGCGGCACGAACACCGGTCCGCCCATCACATCATCCGCGCCGATCCCGTCGCCATGATGGCCCAGCCGTTCGATTGTCAGCCTCACTCTGCCGCCTCTTCCTCGGTTCCGATGAAGCCCCCCGATTGACGGTTCCAGTAGCGCGCGTAAAGCCCGTTTTTCGCCAGAAGCTGGGCGTGGGTGCCATCTTCGACGATATGGCCCTGATCCATTACCAAAATCCGGTCCATTTCGGCGATGGTTGACAGGCGGTGGGCAATGGCCAGCACCGTCTTGCCCTGCATGATCCGCCGCAGCGCCCCCTGAATCGCCGCCTCCACCTCGCTGTCCAGCGCCGAAGTGGCCTCGTCCAGCACCAGAACCGGCGCGTCCTTCAGGAAGGCGCGCGCCAAGGCGATCCGCTGCCGCTGCCCGCCCGAAAGCTTCACCCCGCGCTCGCCCAGATAGGCCTCATAGCCGGTGCGGCCATTGGCATCGCGCAGGCCAAGGATGAACTCATGCGCCTCGGCGGCGCGGGCGGCGGCGATCATTTCCGCCTCGGTCGCTTCAGGGCGGCCATAAAGGATGTTTTCCCGCGCGGTGCGGTTGAACATCGCGGTTTCCTGCGTGACCATGCCGATCTGGCGGCGGAGGCTTTCTTGCGTCACCGTCCGCACATCGGTTCCGTCGATCAGCACCCGCCCCTTTTCGGTGTCGTAAAGCCGCAAAAGCAGCGCCACCAGCGTTGATTTACCGGCACCCGAGGCCCCGACCACCCCGATCTTTTCGCCCGGGCGGATATGCAGGTTCACCTCGGCAATGCCGCCGCGCCCGTCGGCAGTGGTGCGCCCATAGGCGAAGCTGACGCCCTCCATCCGCACATCACCCTTCACCCGGCCCAACTCGGCCGCATTCGGCGCGTCGCTAAGCGTATAGGCGGGCGACAGGGTGCGGATCCCGTCCTCTACCTCGCCCAGATTGCCGAAGATCGACATGAGGCTGAAACTGACCCAGCCGGTCATCTGCGCCAGCCGGAAGGAAATCGCCCCGGCGGCGGCAATATCGCCCGCGCTGGCGGTGCCGTGGGACCAAAGCCAGACGGTGCCGCCGACCAGCATCACCGGCAACACCCCTGCCAAAGCCATCAGCGTCAGCCGGAACCACGAAGAGATGACCCCATAGGAAATCGCCCGTTCGCGGAACGTCTCCATCGCCTCCAGCGCCACGCGGTCCTCGTGGCGCGCATGGGCGAACAGCTTGACGGTTTTCATGTTGGTAACCGTATCGACGATCTGCCCGGTGACATTGGCCCGCGCACCCGCCCGCGCCGCACTGGCCTTGCGGATACGCGAAAGGAACCCCTTGATCAGTCCGACATAGGCCGCCACCCAGATCAGCAGCAACACCGACACCCAGCCGTCAATCGCCAGCAGCAGGATCACCGACCCAACCACAGATGCTGCGGCAAACGCCATGGTTTCGATCGCACCCGCCACCACATCGGTGGCCGCCCGCGCGGTCTGCATCTGCTTTTGCGCGATCCGCCCGGCGAAATCATTGTCAAAGAAGGTCACCGCCTGCCCGATCGTCCAGCGGTGCAGCCGCGACAGGATCAGCGGAAACAGGCCCGGTTCGATGATAATGCTTTGCGCAGCGGTCGAAAGGCCGAAGATCAGCGGGCGGGCCAGCAGGTAAAAGGCCAGAAAACCCGCGAACAGCAGCCAGTGATCGTGCCAGACCGTCGCGGGCGTCGCAGTGTTGGCCGCATCAATCACCCGCCCCAGAATCGTCGCCGACACCGCTTCCAGCGATCCAGCCGCCGCAGACCACAGCGTGGCCCACAACACCCCGGCCCAAGCCCCGCGCAAGGCCCAGCCCAGAAAGGGCCAGGTATGCCCCGGCGGCGGCCCGTCGGCGGGCAGAAAGGGCGGAATGGCCGGGCCTATCGCCATGCGGAACACCCCCGCAATGGCCGCCGGGCAGAATGGTTGCTATTCGCGTCGCCGCAAAATGGGTTGGCTGGGTTCGTCAAGAACCGGAACATCTGGACTGCCTTTCAGAACGGCCCTCAGCATAGACCGCTTTGGCGGATAGGGAAATGTCAGTGCCAAAGCATCTGGATGGTGGACAGCACAATCAGCGCCGCCATCGTCACGTTAAAAATGCGGCGGCGGGCCTCGGTGGTCAACCAACGGGAAATCACTTGCCCAAGGCCAACCCATGTGGCGGATGACATCAGTCCGATCAGGGTGAAAACCGCAGCCACGATCAGCGCCGTATGCAGGGGGCTGGCCGGATCAATGAACAGCGATGTGGCGGCAATTGCCATCGACCAACCCTTGGGGTTGATCCACTGAAAGGCGCTGGCACCGATGAAAGTCATCGGCCGCGCATCGGCCGATTTCGTCTCTGTTCCGCCTGAAAACGCCACTTTATAGGCGATCCAAAGCAAAAGCACCGCACCACCCCAGCGCAGGCCTTCGCGCAGCAGCACTGAACTTTGGAACAACTGCCCCAGCAACAGGCCAACGATCAGCACCATCGCCGGAAAGCCGATCGCCACGCCCAAGGCGTGCGGGATCGTGCGGCGAAAGCCGAAATGTGCGCCCGATGTCGCCAGCATGGCATTGTTGGGGCCGGGGGTGAACAGGGTGGCAATCGCCAGTCCGATCAGGGCCAGCAGGGTCTGCGAAGTCATGGTCATGGGTCCTTTCAGGCTGAAAGACTATTCCGGCAGGCGCGGTCAGGTTCAAGCCAGCAATTGTGCCCGTGACAATTCAAATCCCGAAGCGATCCACCGCGCCTCCAGCTCTTTCAGGCGCGCGCCAAGTGCGGCCCCCGTCAGCCCCGGCAGATCGGCGGCACGCACCGGAAAGACCGCCGCCGCGCCCTTTGCCGCTTCTGCCTGCCAGCCTTTCGGCGGCGGGCTTTCCAGCACCGCCGCGCGCAACAGGATCACATCGCGCACAAAGTCCACCCCGTGGCGAAACGCCAGTTCGCCGGGGCCGCTCTGGTTGCCAATTGCCTCGCGCAGCAATGCCAGCCGCCGCGCCTCGTTGCGTGACAGGCGCAGGGCCTGCGCCGCATCTTCGCCACCCAGCGCGGCCAGACGGCGCAGCCAGTCTGCGGGCGTGTTCCCTTCCAGATGCACCAGCGGCGCCAGCGCCCGCGCGTCTGCGCCGGCCAACGCACGGGCCAGAACCCCCGTCGCCTGCATCGCGGCGATAGACGGCGCCGGGTCGCGCGCCCCCAGCAGCTTGCGCATCTCGTGGCCGACGCGTTCGCGCGAAAGCGACTCTATTCCAGCCGAATGGGCGGCACAGGCGGCCAGACCATCGGCGTCCAGCCCAAGCGACATGTCGCCATAAATCGCATGAAAGCGGAAGAAACGCAGGATGCGCAGGTAATCCTCGCGGATACGGTCCTCGGGGCGCCCGACAAAGCGCACACGCCGCGCCATCAGGTCCGGCAGGCCGCCCAGCGGGTCAACCACCCCCCCCGCCCCGTCGGCATAAAGCGCATTCATGGTGAAATCGCGCCGCGCCGCATCCTCCTCGATCCGGGTGGAAAAGGCGACAACCGCGCGGCGGCCATCGGTTTCGACATCACGGCGAAAGGTGGTGACCTCGTGCGGAATGCCGCCGGCCACCAGCGTCACCGTACCATGGTCGATCCCCGTCGGCACCACCTTCAGTCCGGCCGCCCGCGCCAGTTCGCTGACCCGCTGCGGAATGGCATCGGTGGAAATATCCAGATCGGTGACCGGAAGGCCCAGCAGCGCATTCCTGACGCAGCCGCCGACCAGATAGGCGCGGTGGCCCGCCCCGGTCAGGCAGGCCAGCACCTGTTGCAGCCCGGGGGCCCTGATCCAGTCGCCGTCGATCTTCATTCCACCATCCGGTCCGCCAGCGCCCGCAGCATACGCGCGGTTGCGCCCCAGATGTAATAGGGGCCGTAGGGTACTGTGTAATAGTGGCGGCGCACCCCGCGCCACAGGCGGCTTTCCACGCGGAAATGCGCGGGATTGGCGACATGTGCGAAGGGCACCGCAAAAACCTCTTCCACCTCGTCCTCTTGCCGGGTCGCGGTAAAAAGCGGGTCTATTAAAGCCAAAACGGGGGTAACGCTGAAACTTGTGACGGTTTCATGCGCCTGCATCACTCCCAGAATTTCGGCCTGCCCCGCCGCCAGCCCGATTTCTTCCCGCGCCTCGCGCAGGGCGGCCTCGACCGGCCCGGCGTCCGTCTCGTCCTGCTTGCCGCCCGGAAAGGCGATCTGGCCCGGATGGTGCTTCAGATGCGATGCGCGCTTGGTCAGGATCAGCCGAAGCCCGTCGGCCCCCGGCTGAAGGCCGATCAGCACCGACGCGGGGCGCAGAACCCGGCCTTCGGGCAGGATCGTGCCGGGATTGAGGTCATAGTCAGACGTATCGCGACCCTTGCGGGCCAACGCGGCCTTCAGGGCAATAAGCGCGTCAGGCGCTGGCACCCTCTTCCCCCCTGGCCTCGAACCCCAGCGTCGCGGGGTCGAATTCGTAATGCGCGCCGCAGAACTGGCAATCGGCGGTAACGATGCCCGCATCGGTGGTCATCGTGGCGATGTCCTTGGCCGAATAGATCGACAGGCTCTGGCGGACCTTGTCGGACGAACAGGTGCAACCAAAGCGCACCGGCTGCGGATCGTAAACCCGCGGGCCTTCCTCGTGGAACAGTCGCACCAGAAGGTCGGTGGGCTGCACCGTCGGCCCGATCAGCTCAAGCTCCTCGACGGTATCAAGCAGGATGTTGGCGCGGGCCCAGTTTTCGCCCTCGCTGCCGTCCAGAATATCGGCATGGGTCAGCAACCCGCCTTCGCCGCTGCCGCCGTCCTGCGCCACAAAAGGCGAGGCTTTGGGCATATGCTGCAACATCACGCCCCCCGCCCGCCAGCGTTCGGCCTGCCCCTTCATCTGCGACAACCCGTAAGACAGCTGGAAGCGGGTCGGCAACTGTTCGGACTGGGCAAAATACGTCTCTGCACAGGCGGAAAGTGACCCTCCGGACAGCGGTGTGATGCCCTGATAGGGCACCGTCCCTTCGCCCTGATCCAACAGAATCGCAAAGTAGCCCTGACCGATCAGGTCAAAGGGCTTGTCCGCCCCGTCGATCCGTTCCGCGTCATAAGCAGCCCAGGCGCGGATCTGCGCCGGCGCATCTTCCGACGCGGGCGCGAAATAGTCGGTGGCTATGATCCGCACCGGACCGTTTCCGCGGATCTGCAACGACAGTTTCCAACGCAGCTTCACCGTCTGGCCGATCAGCGCGGTCAGCAGCGCCGCCTCGGCCACCAAAGCCTCGACCGAAGCCGGATAGGAATGCTGGCTCAGGATCCTGTCCAGCGTCCCGTCCAGCCGCGCCACGCGGCCACGGATGTCGGACAGGTCAAGCTGGAACGGCAGGACGGTATCGTCCCAGGCAATTTCGTGGGTGGTGGTCATGGGGTTTCCTTAAGGCGCGGCGCTTGGCATACCTTTTCGGGGCGGATTGGGCAACCGCCAGGCACAGAAGGGGCAGGCGGGCATGATCAGGCGGTTTGGCGAACCTTTGGTGACGGGGCAGAAATACCGGATCAGACCGGGGGCTTACGCGGTTCTGCGTCTGGGTGGCGATGTGCTGCTGACCTATCAGGAAGACCCTGAACCGGAATTCCAACTGCCCGGCGGCGGCATCGACGCGGGCGAATCGCCGATCCGCGCGCTTCACCGCGAGGTTTATGAAGAAACCGGCTGGTCGATCAGCGCCCCGCGCCGCCTTGGCGCCTTCCGCCGCTTTGTCTACATGCCCGAATATGACCGGTGGGCCGAAAAGGTCTGCCAGATTTACGAGGCGCGCCCGGTTCGCCGCCTTGGCCCGCCCAGGGAACCCGGTCACAGCGCGGTCTGGACCAGCCTTGGTCAGGCTGCCCGGCTGGTCGGAAACCCCGGCGACCGGCATTTTTTGCAGCAAATCCTGCGGGCGGGCTGAAAAGCCACATTCCGCCCGCTCAAACGCCCGGAAAGCATCGCTTTTTCTGGACCCGCGCGCGCCCATTGGGTAGAGTTCATCCAAACGGGGCGCAATGACCCCGGTGATTGAGGCAGCAATGGCGTTTCCCGAGCGGTTTTCGAACCTGCCAGAATACGCATTTCCGCGTTTGCGGAAACTGATCGACTCTTACCCGCCCGGGGGCGATCCCGTTGCCATGACCATTGGCGAGCCGCGCCACGCCATGCCCGCCTTTCTGGCCGAAGTGCTGAACGCCCATCTTCACGAATTCGCGCTTTACCCGCCGAACGAAGGCGCGCCGGAATTGCTGGAAGCCATGTCGGCATGGCTGAAGCGGCGTTATGGCGCTGACCTGGGGCCAGACCGGATCATGGCGCTGAACGGCACCCGCGAAGGGCTGTTCGATGCCTGTCTGGCGCTGTGCCCGGAACAGAAGGGCGGCAAGCGGCCAGTGGTGCTGATGCCCAACCCCTTCTATCAGCCCTATGCGGCGGCGGCCATGTCGGTGGGCGCGGAGGCCATCTTTGTGCCCGCCACCGCGGCCACGGGTTTTCTGCCCGATTATGAAAGCCTGCCCGCGTCGGTGCTGGACAGGGTCGCGCTGGCCTATCTGTGTTCGCCGGCCAACCCGCAAGGCGCGGTGGCACCGCGCGATTATCTGGAACGCCTGCTGGCCTTGGCCGAACGTCACGGCTTCACCCTGCTGTCGGACGAATGCTATTCGGAAATCTGGCGCACCGCGCCGCCGGTTGGCGCGTTGGACGTGGCCACCCGCATGGGGGCAGACCCCGAACGGGTAGCGGTGTTTCATTCGTTGTCCAAACGCTCAAACCTGCCCGGCCTGCGGTCGGGCTTTGTCGCCGGTGGGCCGGAAGCGATCCGCCGTTTTCGCCAGTTACGCGCCTATGGCGGCGCACCCCTGCCGCTGCCGATCCAGCGCGTCAGCACCCGCGCATGGCAAGACGAGGCGCATGTCGATGAAAACCGCGCGCTTTATCAGGAAAAATTCCGCATTGCCGATCAGGTTTTTGCCGGCGTGCAATCCTACCGGGGTCCTGAAGGGGGCTTTTTCCTTTGGCTGCCGGTTCCCGATCAGATCGGCGACGGCGAAGCCGCAGCCCTGAAGCTGTGGCGCGAAACCGGCGTGCGGGTTCTGCCCGGCGCCTACCTTGCGCGCGACGTTGACGGTCACAACCCCGGCAGGGAATTCATTCGCGTGGCGATGGTCGCGCCAAAAGAAGACATGCAGCGCGCGCTGATCCGCTTGCGCGACTGCATCTATGTGTAGGGACGGGTAAGATGGCGTCATATCAGGCAAGACGGCGGGATCCATTGGTGGACCAGAAGATGCAGGCAGCCATCGAACGGCGCGGGAAAGAGCTTTTGGGCGGCTTTCTTCTGGTGCTGGGCGCGGTTGTCGGTCTGATACTGGTCAGCTATTCACCCGACGACCCAAGCTGGTTCAGCGCCTCGGACCAGCCGGTGCAAAACCTGCTGGGGCATATGGGCGCGGCCGTGGCCGCCCCGCTTTACGTCATTGCCGGACGCGGTGGCTGGGCTGTGCCGATGATCCTGATCGCATGGGGTGTGCGGATGATCACCCATGTGGGCGAAGACCGCGCCCTGGGCCGGTCCATCTTTGCGCCCATCGCGGTGGCGATGGTGTCGGTGGCCGCGGCCGCCTATGAACCCGGCGAAAGCTGGACCCAGGTCTTCGGCTTTGGCGGCATGTTCGGCGACACGGTGTTTGGCTCGCTTCTGGGCGTGGTTCCGGCCAGCGGCAGCGTCAGCTTCGCCATGACCGGCTTGATGCTTTCGCTTCTGGCCGTCGGCATGATGCTGTTCGTTCTGGGCTTTGACCGGCTGGAACTGGCCCATATCGGCAGACGTGCGCTGTATTGGTCGATCATCCTCTATGACCGGCTGGTGCGGATGCTGGGCACCGGCGTTCTGATGTCGGCGCGCACCGCGCAAAATCTGCATGAAATGCACCGTGCCCACCGCGCCGCGCGGGCCGAACAACGGGCGCAAGCCGCAGCACGCTATGCCCCGTCGGGGGCGGATGGAACGATTGCGCGTGCGCCTACGCAGGGCAAGTCCGCCAGCCTGAGGGCAGAGCCGCGCTTTGCCACCGACCAGGCCGTGATGACCGGGGCGGACGATGGCCGCGCCGATCAGGGCTTTGGTCAGGCCGACGCATACGGCGGGCAGGGCAAACCGGGTCTTGCCACCCGCGCGCCCGGCATCTTCCGTCGCCTGCTGGTGCCCGAACCCGAAACCCACCTGGAACCCGAACTGATCGAACGCGCGCCCGCGCAGTCGGTCTGGACAACCGAAGCCCCAACCCCGGACCGCATCCGCAGCCGCATCGCCGACGCGGTCAAGCGCAATGCCCAAGGCACCGAAACCGTGCTCCTCGACCGGATCGAACCGCCGCTGGTGCGCGCGCCCGCGCCCGCATTGGCCAGCGCATTGTCGGCGCCCATGGCCTATGTCGAACAACCACTCGGCCCTGAACCCCTTGCCCATGGCGCGCCCGCCCACCGCGCGGCAGAACCGCAATGGGATGACACCCCCGAAGTGGACTGGGACCGCAACGCCTTCGCCGATCTTGATGACGATGCCGACGATCTAGCCTATGCCCCGCCGCCGCCTCGCCTTGCCCAGCCGAACGGCTTTGTCGCCGAGGGAAAACGCGCCGTGGTTCAGCATGCCACCCGTAAACCCGCCGCTCCGTCGCGCAAGGCCGAGGCCGAAAAGCAACCGCGCCTGCGCTTTGACGCGCCCGACGAACCCGCCTATGAACTGCCGCCGCTTTCGCTGCTGTCCAGTCCGCTGACCATCCAACGCCACCAGCTTTCGGACGAGGCGCTGGAAGAAAACGCGCGCATGCTGGAAAGCGTTCTGGATGACTATGGCGTGAAGGGCGAAATCGTCTCGGTCCGGCCCGGCCCGGTGGTCACCATGTATGAACTGGAACCCGCCCCCGGCCTGAAAGCCAGCCGCGTCATCGGTCTGGCCGACGACATCGCGCGCTCTATGTCGGCGCTGTCCGCCCGCGTCTCCACGGTTCCCGGCCGTTCGGTCATCGGCATCGAACTGCCCAACGTCCACCGCGAAAAGGTCGTGCTGCGCGAAATCCTTGCCGCCCGCGACTTTGGCGATGGCAACCACAAGCTGCCGCTGGCGCTGGGCAAGGACATTTCCGGCGAACCGATCGTGGCCAATCTGGCGAAAATGCCCCACCTGCTGATCGCCGGCACCACCGGTTCGGGCAAATCCGTCGCCATCAACACCATGATCCTGTCGCTGCTTTACAAGCTGTCGCCCGACGAATGCCGCCTAATCATGATCGACCCGAAGATGCTGGAACTTTCCGTCTACGACGGGATTCCTCACCTTCTGTCCCCCGTCGTCACCGACCCGAAAAAGGCCGTCGTCGCCCTGAAATGGGTGGTCGGCGAGATGGAGGAACGCTACCGCAAGATGTCGAAGATGGGCGTGCGCAACATCGACGGCTACAATGGCCGTGTGCGCGAAGCACTCGCCAACGGCGAACTCTTCAAGCGCACCGTCCAGACCGGGTTCGACGAGGAAACCGGCGACCCCATCTTTGAGACCGAAGAGATCGTGCCGAAAACCATCCCCTACATCGTCGTCATCGTCGACGAGATGGCCGACCTGATGATGGTGGCCGGCAAGGAAATCGAAGCTTGCATCCAGCGCCTTGCCCAGATGGCCCGCGCCTCGGGCATCCACCTGATCATGGCCACCCAGCGCCCTTCGGTCGATGTGATCACCGGCACCATCAAGGCCAACTTCCCCACCAGGATTTCGTTCCAGGTGACATCCAAGATCGACAGCCGCACCATCCTTGGCGAAATGGGCGCCGAACAGCTTCTGGGCATGGGCGACATGCTTTACATGGCTGGCGGCGGACGCATCACCCGTATCCACGGCCCCTTTGTCAGCGATGAAGAGGTTGAGGAGGTGGTGACCCACCTGAAATCCTTCGGCCCGCCCGAATATACCTCCGGCGTCGTCGAAGGCCCGGATGACGACAAGGAAAGCGACATTGATCTGGTGCTGGGCCTTGGCGGCAGCGGCAGTGATCTGGAAGACGCGCTATACGACACCGCCGTCGCGGTGGTGCTGAAAGACCGCAAGGTCAGCACCAGCTACATCCAGCGCAAACTGGGCATCGGCTACAACAAGGCCGCGAAATTGGTTGAGCAGATGGAAGAACAGGGCGTGGTCAGCCCGGCGAACCATGTGGGCAAACGCGAGATCTTGGTGCCGGAGAGGTAGGGGGTTACTGACCCTCTTCACGTCTAAGAACCAGTCCGGATCACCGCGCCCCGATTGGGCACTGTCCGGCACAGGCGGCAAACCCCTTGGCTTGCGGCTTGCGCCTTCAGCCAACGGAACCGATGGTCCTGCCACTGGCAGGCCCATCAGGCGGTTCCGGGGTGCCCGGCCCGTAGGTCGGGGTTCACCCCGACTCCTTCTCCCGGCCTTCACCGCATGCCCCGCCGCACCAAGCGACACAACCGCCTCAATCTGCCCCAAACCCTTAAAATTCCCTTAACAAGAATCACAAAATCACATTAATACAACACCTTACCATTCCGTCCACATGCGGACACGCCCCAGCACTCCGCAACCTTCTGCCGATCACAACCATCTGATATGGCATAACCGACCCCGACGCCTTAGATAGAACGCATGATGATCACACGCGCTTTTCTCTCCGCCGCCGCCCTCGCCGCCAGCCTTTCCACGGCGCTGGCCGACCCGATCCCTCTTGATAAGCTGTCGGCCTACCTGAACAGCCTGACCACCGCCGAGGCGGGCTTTACCCAGATCAATCCTGACGGGTCGGGATCGAAGGGCATGCTGATGATCC
>CANJQT010000008.1 GCA_947476475.1 Paracoccaceae bacterium
GATACTTCATGCGCTTGTACTTGCCGCACAGGCATTCGTAGTCCTTGATCGGCCCGAAGATACGGGCGCAGAACAGGCCATCACGTTCCGGCTTGAAGGTCCGGTAGTTGATGGTTTCGGGCTTTTTGATTTCCCCGTAGGACCACGACAGGATGCGTTCGGGCGAAGCGAGCGAGATCTTGATCTCGTCGAAAGCCTTGGGCGCTGCCAGCGGGTTGAACGGGTTGGTCGAGAGTTCCTGGTTCATTTTCAAATCCTTGAAAGGGCGCGGGGGGAGAGGTGTGGCGGGCTGAAAGCCGCCTTATTCCTCGCCCTCCGCATCCAGGAGTTCCATGTTGAGGCCGAGGCCACGCACTTCCTTGACGAGAACGTTGAACGATTCCGGTACGCCGGCCTCGAAGTTGTCCTCGCCCTTGACGATGCTTTCGTAGACTTTCGTCCGGCCCGCCACGTCGTCCGACTTGACGGTAAGCATCTCTTGCAGCGTGTAGGCGGCACCGTAAGCTTCGAGCGCCCAGACTTCCATTTCCCCGAAACGCTGGCCGCCAAACTGGGCTTTGCCGCCCAGCGGTTGCTGCGTGACGAGGCTGTAAGGCCCGGTCGAACGTGCGTGGATCTTGTCATCGACAAGGTGGTGAAGTTTCAGCAGATACTTCACGCCCACGGTCACTTTGCGCGCGAACTTCTCGCCCGAACGGCCGTCGAACAGATCGGACTGGCCCGACTGATCAAAGCCCGCGCGGCGCAGCGCATCGTTCACGTCTGCTTCCTTGGCGCCATCAAAGACCGGCGTTGCGATCGGCACTCCGCGTTTGACGACATCGGCACGATCCACCAGGGTTTCTTCGTCAAGGCCAGCGAAGGCCTCTTCATAGGCGTCATCCCCATAGCCGTGGCGCAAGGCGTCACGCACCGGGGTAAGATCGCCGGACCGGCGGTAGTCTTGCAATGCATCGTCGATCCGGATGCCCAGGCCGCGTGCGGCCCAGCCCATGTGGGTTTCCAGAATCTGACCGACGTTCATGCGCGACGGCACGCCCAGCGGGTTCAGCACCATGTCGACCGCAGTCCCATCGGCCAGGAAGGGCATGTCTTCGATCGGAACGACCTTGGACACCACACCCTTGTTGCCGTGACGACCGGCCATCTTGTCGCCCGGTTGCAGCTTGCGCTTCACCGCGACGAACACTTTGACCATCTTCATCACGCCCGGAGGCAGATCGTCGCCGCGGCGGACCTTTTCGACCTTGTCTTCGAAGCGATGCTCAAGCGTGCGTTTCTGGGCTTCGAACTGGGCATTCAGCGCTTCGACATTCAGCGCGTCCTGCTCTTCACCCAGGGCAAGTTGCCACCACTGGCCGCGCGACAGCGATTCCAGCAGTTCTTCGTCGATCGCAGCGCCGGTCTTGATGCCCTTCGGCCCCTTAACCGCGGTCTTGCCGAGGATCATGGACTTCAGACGCGCGTAGATGTTGCGCTCAAGGATCACCAGTTCGTCGTCACGGTCACGGGCCAGGCGTTCGACTTCGTCCCGCTCGATTTGCAGGGCGCGTTCGTCCTTGTCCACGCCGTGGCGGTTGAACACACGCACTTCGACAACTGTCCCGAAGTCACCCGGCGGCAGGCGCAAGGACGTGTCGCGCACGTCGGATGCCTTTTCGCCGAAGATGGCGCGCAGCAGTTTTTCTTCCGGCGTCATCGGGCTTTCGCCCTTCGGTGTGATCTTGCCCACCAGAATGTCGCCCGGACCCACTTCGGCACCGATGTAGACGATGCCAGCCTCGTCGAGGTTGCGCAGTGCTTCTTCACCGACGTTCGGGATGTCGCGGGTGATCTCTTCCGGCCCAAGCTTGGTATCGCGGGCGGCGACTTCATATTCCTCGATATGGATCGAGGTGAAGACGTCGTCGCGCACGATGCGTTCCGAAATCAGGATACTGTCTTCATAGTTGTAGCCATTCCAGGGCATGAAGGCGACGATGACGTTCTTGCCAAGCGCCAGTTCCCCCATGTCGGTGGACGGGCCATCGGCAATCACTTCGTTTTTCGTGACCTTGTCGCCCACCTTCACCAGAGGCTTCTGGTTGATGCAGGTGTTCTGGTTCGAACGCTGGAACTTGCGCAGACGATAGATGTCAACGCCCGCATCGCCCATTTCCAGATCTTCGGTGGCGCGCACAACGATACGCGTTGCGTCAACCTGGTCGATGATCCCACCGCGGCGCGCCATGATAGCGGCGCCCGAATCCTCGGCCACGACAGCTTCGATCCCGGTGCCGACGAAAGGTGCATCCGCTTGCAGCAGCGGCACGGCCTGACGTTGCATGTTCGAACCCATGAGGGCGCGGTTGGCGTCGTCATTTTCAAGGAACGGGATCAGCGAGGCAGCGACCGAAACCAGCTGCTTCGGCGAAACGTCGATCAGGCTGATTGCCTCCGGCGGGTTCAACATGAATTCGCCCGCTTGACGCGAGGAAACGAGATCCGAGGTAAAGCGGCCCTCGCTGTCCACTTCGGCGTTGGCCTGCGCGACAGTGTGGCGCATTTCTTCGGTTGCCGACATGTACTGCACGTCGTCCGACACTTTGCCGTTGGTGACCTTGCGGTAGGGGGTCTCGATGAAGCCGTACTTGTTCACGCGGGCATAGGTCGCCAGCGAGTTGATAAGGCCGATATTCGGCCCTTCCGGCGTCTCGATCGGGCACATCCGGCCATAATGGGTCGGGTGAACGTCGCGCACTTCGAAACCAGCACGCTCACGGGTTAGACCGCCAGGCCCAAGGGCCGAAAGGCGGCGCTTGTGGGTGACTTCCGACAAGGGGTTGGTCTGGTCCATGAACTGCGACAGCTGCGAAGAGCCGAAGAATTCACGCACCGCCGCCGCCGCCGGTTTGGCGTTGATGAGGTCTTGCGGCATGACCGTGTCGATCTCGACCGAGGACATGCGTTCCTTGATCGCGCGTTCCATGCGCAGCAGGCCAACGCGATACTGGTTTTCCATCAATTCGCCCACCGAACGCACCCGGCGGTTGCCAAGATGGTCGATGTCGTCGATTTCGCCCTTGCCGTCGCGCAATTCGGTCAGTGCCTTGATGCAGGCTATAATGTCATCACGGTCCAGTGTGCGCTGGGTATCGGGCTTGCCCAGATCCAGACGCATGTTCATCTTGACCCGGCCCACTGCCGAAAGATCATAGCGCTCTTTGTCGAAGAACAGAGTGTCGAACAGCTGCGATGCTGCCTCGACGGTTGGCGGCTCGCCCGGGCGCATGACGCGGTAGATGTCCATGAGCGCGCCGTCGCGGCCCATGTTTTTGTCGGCCGCCATCGTGTTGCGGATGTAGGGGCCGACGTTGATATTGTCGATGTCCAGAATCGGAATCGTAGTGACCCCGTTGTCCAGAAGCACCTTGAGCGTGCCGCCGTTCACTTCGCCGTCACGGTCAGTGGTCTGGGTCAGTTCGTCACCGGCCTCCACATAGATCGCGCCGGTTTCTTCGTTGATGATGTCCTTGGCAACATAACGGCCAAGGATATGGTCGAACGGAACCAGAAGTTCAGTGACCTTGCCTTCGTCGATCAGGAGCTTGACCATGCGCGGCGTGACTTTATCGCCCGCCTTGCAGATCACTTCGCCGGTTGCTGCGTCGACCAGATCATAGGTCGGACGCGTGCCGCGCACACGTTCCGGGAAGAACTTGGTCACCCAACCCTTGTTCTTGACCAGCTTGAATTCGACCGTGTTGTAATAGGCATCCATGATGCCTTCCTGGTCAAGGCCCAGCGCATAAAGAAGCGTCGTGACCGGCAGCTTGCGGCGGCGGTCAATGCGCGAGAACACAATGTCCTTTGCGTCAAATTCGAAATCCAGCCACGAGCCGCGATAGGGAATGATCCGGCAGGCGAACAGCAGCTTGCCCGACGAATGGGTTTTGCCCTTGTCGTGGTCGAAGAACACGCCAGGGCTGCGGTGCATCTGGGAAACGATCACGCGCTCGGTGCCGTTCACGATGAAGGTACCGTTCGGGGTCATCAGGGGCATGTCGCCCATGTAGACGTCTTGTTCCTTGATGTCCTTGACCGACTTGGCGCCGGTGTTTTCATCGACGTCAAACACGATCAGGCGCAGCGTGACCTTCAGCGGCGCCGAATAGGTCATGTCACGGGCCTGGCATTCCTCGACGTCATATTTCGGTTTTTCAAGTTCGTATTTCACAAACTCGAGGATTGCATTCTCGTTGAAGTCCTTGATCGGGAAAACCGACTGGAAAACGCCCTGAATACCTTCCCCATCGGCGGCCTTGGGGCCCTCGCCTGATTTCAGAAACAGGTCGTAGGAGGATTTCTGAACCTCGATGAGGTTCGGCATTTCCAGAACTTCACGGATCTTGCCGAAATAGCGGCGGATACGCTTCTGGCCAACGGTCGCTTGCGACATGCTCGTCGTTACCTTTCGTCTTTTTCGCGGGTGCTTTGCGTCGGGGTCACGCAAGGCGCCGCATGCGAAGAGGTGGATCGGTTCAATTCATGCCCCCCGTCCCACCGGGTGGCTCCCGAACACTTGATCCTGCCTTGGAAGGGCTATCAGCCCGATAGCCCTTCCAAGACGGGATCGGCTGGGCCCACATTCCTGCGGACCCAGCCTGAAAACCGGGGTGGGGCAGGGGTTTCCCCCGGGCGCCCCAACCAGATTACTTGAGCTCGACCTTGGCGCCAGCCGCTTCGAGCTTCTTCTTGATGTCCTCGGCTTCGGCCTTGGCTGCGGCTTCTTTCACCTTGCCACCGGCTTCCACGAGGTCTTTGGCTTCTTTCAGGCCAAGACCGGTGATCGCGCGAACTTCTTTGATCACGTTGATCTTGTTCGCGCCGGCGTCGGTCAGAACGACGTCGAATTCGGTCTTTTCTTCTGCGACTTCAGCCGCAGCAGCCGGACCGGCCATCATGACGGCGCCACCGGCGGCCGGCTCGATGCCGTACTTGTCCTTGAGGATCGTTTTCAGTTCTTGTGCCTGAAGAAGGGTCAGACCGACGATTTCTTCGGCGAGTTTGTTCAGATCAGCCATTTCTCTGTTCCGTTCTAAGTTAGGGTTCCAACGTCAGGGTATCTGCCCCACGAAGGTGATTGTTGCTCACGCCGCCTGGCGATCCTCGATAGTCGAGAGGATGCCCGCGATGTTCGAAGCAGGCGCGCCAATGGCCCCGGCGATGTTCGATGCAGGTGCGCCGATGCAGGACACGATCTGAGCGATAAGCTCTTCACGCGACGGCAACGAGGCAACGGCTTTCACACCAGCCTGGTCCAAGGCCGTATTGCCCATTGCACCACCAAGGATAACGAACTTGTCGTTCGCCTTGGCGTACTTTTCCGCGACCTTGGCAGCTGCCACTGGGTCTTCGGAATAGGCCAACACGGTCATGCCCAACAAAAGTTTGCCGATGCTTGCGCAGGGCTTGCCTTCCAGGGCGATCTTGGCGAGCTTGTTCTTGGCGACGCGGACGGACCCACCGACGGAACGCATTTCCGCCCGAAGATCCTGCATCTGAGCAACCGTCATGCCTTCGTAGTGGGCAACCACCACAACGCCAGAGCTTTCGAAGATCTGGCCGAGTTCCTCGACCATTTTCTCTTTCTGGGCTCTATCCACGGTTTCACTCCAAGTATGGGGGTTTCCCCCCGGCTCTCATTTGCCCCCCGATGGTCTGGGGGGCGTTCGGGTCCGTGATGGTCCCGAGGCCATGACCGCCCGAGGCGAACCCCGGGTCAATTCTGTCTCGTTCCCCATCTCAGGAAGGATTTATGGAGTTTCCCCCACCCTCCGTCTCGGACAGGACGAAGCCTAGCGGCCCCGTCATCCACCGGGCCCGAGGGCCCGGAGAATTTCATAAGTTGCGCCACCTATGCGCAGCTTTGCAGGGTGGGCGCAACCCACCCTGATCTTAGTTCCCCGAAGCCGAGGCCAGGTCCAGCGAAACGCCCGGGCCCATGGTCGAAGAAAGCGAGACTTTCTTCACATAGGCACCCTTGGCGCCCGTCGGCCGAGCGCGGCTGACGGCGTCAACAAAAGCGCGGACGTTTTCAGCCAGCTTGCCTTCATCGAACGACACTTTGCCGATCCCGGCATGGATGACACCAGCCTTTTCGACCTTGAACTGCACTTCACCGCCCTTGGCAGCGTCAACAGCGCCTTTGACATCCATCGTCACCGTGCCGACCTTCGGGTTCGGCATCAGGTTGCGCGGGCCAAGGATCTTGCCCAGACGGCCGACCAGCGGCATCATGTCCGGGGTGGCGATGCAGCGATCGAATTCGATCTTGCCGCCCTGGATGGTTTCCAGCAGGTCTTCTGCGCCCACGATGTCCGCGCCAGCCGCCTTGGCTTCGTCAGCCTTGGCACCACGGGCGAACACGGCCACGCGCACGGTCTTGCCCGTGCCGTTCGGCAGGGTGACCACGCCGCGGACCATCTGGTCGGCGTGACGCGGGTCAACACCCAGGTTCATGGCGATTTCCAGCGTTTCGTCGAACTTTGCCGACGCCGCGCCTTTGATCAGCTTTACGGCATCTTCAACCGTCAGGCTGGTCTTGCCGGCGAAAACGGCCTGTGCCGCTTTAGTGCGTTTACCAAGCTTTGCCATGATTAACCCTTCACCTCGATGCCGATCGAACGGGCCGAGCCGAGGATGATCTTCATCGCGGCTTCGATATCGTTGGCGGACAGGTCTTTCATTTTGGCTTCAGCGATCTGGCGCACCTGGGCCACAGTCACCGAACCCGCGACGTCACGGCCCGGCTTCATCGAACCTTTCGGACGGTTACGCTTGCCCACCGGCTTCAGGCCAGCGGCCTTCTTCAGGAAGAACGATGCCGGTGCCGTCTTCATCTCGAAGCTGAAGGACTTGTCGGCGTAGTAGGTGATGATGACCGGAACGGGCGAACCGGGCTCCATCTCCTGGGTCTTGGCGTTGAACGCCTTGCAGAATTCCATGATGTTGATCCCGCGCTGACCCAGCGCCGGACCGATCGGCGGGGAGGGGTTGGCTTGCCCCGCCTTCACTTGCAGCTTGAGGCTGCCCATTACCTTCTTGGCCATTTGGCCTTCTCCTTCATCACACGCCCAATTGAGGGCATTGCTTAGTGGTAGGGCCTTGGCACTGCCTCAGCCTCCCACGGTTCACACGATCAGGCGCCCTTGGACACCTGCGTGAATTCCAGTTCCACGGGCGTCGGGCGCCCGAAAATCGATACGGTGACCTTCAGGCGGCTGTGCGCCTCGTCCACCTCTTCGACCATGCCAGAGAAACCTTCGAACGGCCCATCGGACACTTTCACATTCTCGCCAATCTCGAAGCGGATCAGGTTGCGCGGGGCCTCGGTGCCTTCTTCGGCGCGCTTGAGGATCCCGTTCACTTCCGCATCGCGCATCGGCATTGGTCTGCCCTGCGGTCCAAGGAACCCGGTCACGCGGTTGATCGAGGTGATCAGGTGATAGCCGCGATCGGTCATATCCATGTGAACAAGCACATAGCCCGGCATGAAGCGGCGTTCCGATGTCACTTTCTTCCCGCGGCGAATTTCCAGCACCTCTTCGGTGGGAACCAGAACCTCGTCGATTTCGTCCTCAAGGCCCTTTTCGGATACGGCCTGCTTGATCTGCTCGGCGATCTTCTTCTCGAAGTTCGAGAGAACGCTCACCGAATACCACCGCTTTGCCATCTGCCCCAGACCTCGTCCTGACAGCGGTGACCCGCCGTTAATTCCATTATTTCCGTGGGTTGCCCCACGTTCACCCGAACAAAAAACAGCGCGCATGCCGAATCGCTGCGCGCCGGTTCCGGTAAAGTCCCGCCCATCTAGCGGTGAAGCTGAAAGAATTCAAGCCACTGGATGGAGCGGCGGCGCTGCCGGATCAGCCTGCCATGCCCAGAATGGCACCCAGGCCAGTCTGAATGATCAAATCGATCAGGAAGAAGAAAACGGCGGTCAGCGACGCCATGATGAAGACCATCACAGTGGTCAGCATGACTTCGCGACGGCTGGGCCAAACGACCTTGGCCACTTCCGAGCGCACCTGCTCGAGGAACTGAAGGGGATTGGCCATATGGGTCTTCCTGCTTGTGGCTTGTGTTTGCGTCTGCGGCAGATACGCCGGACGCGGCAGGAATTCAAGCCCGAGGAATGGCGGTTTGGCAGGCGGTGCCAACGGTCGGCGTTCGGTTTGTGGTTCAGATTAGGCAAAGGTAAACACCAGCAGGTTCTTGCCACCTTACTACATGAGACAGGGCCTTTTGCTCAGTGGCATTCAGGCGCGCGACAACAGCCCGCCGGGTGCGCGGATGATCCTGCCGTCGAGTTCCAGCGTCAAAAGTTCCGGGGCCGCATCGGCCGGCGACAAGGCAAGGTCGCGCAAGAGCTGGTCTTCGGCCAGCGGGCTGGGGCCAAGCCTGTTCAGGATCAGATTGTGCAAGGTTGCCTGATCTTTCCAGCCGCGTTCAGCTGCGGCCGCGTTCAGCGCTGCAAGCGGCAGCACCTGCTGAACCCCGCGCGCGACGCTGTGGGGCAGGTTAATGACGGCCAGAACATCTTCTGCCCCGCGCACCAGTGTTGCGCCGTCGCGGATCAGCATGTTGCAGCCCGCAGCGCGGGCATCGAACGGATGACCCGGCACGGCCAGAACGTCGCGCCCCTGATCCAGTGCCATTCTGGCCGTTATCAGGCTGCCGGACTGCGCTGCGGCTTCAACCACCACAACGGCGCGCGCCAGCCCCGCGATGATCCGGTTGCGTTGCGGAAAGTGGCGTGCCTGTGGCTCAAGGCCGATGGCCTGTTCCGACAGCAACAGCCCTTTGGCCAGGATTTGATCGGCGAGCGCCAGATTTTCTGCCGGATAGATGACGTCGGCACCCCCGGCCAGCACTGCGATTGTCCCGCCGTCAAGTGCAGCCAGATGAGCGGCTGCGTCCACGCCGCGCGCCAGCCCCGATACGACGGTCAGGCCCTCCGCCGACAGATCGCCCGCCAGTTTGCGCGCCATCCGTGTGCCGAGTGAGGAGGCGTTGCGCGCCCCCACCAGCGCGACCATCGGTCGGGCAAGAAAGGCGTCATGGCCGCGCACCCACAGCAGGGGCGGTGCGTCCTGAATTTCGGCCAGGGCGGAAGGATAGACCGCATCACCCCGGCAGATCATCCGTGCGCCCACCCGCCGTGCTGCCTTGATTTCGGCCAGCGCGACGCCTTCGGGGCAGGGCTGATAGTCCTGCAAACCCGACGCCCGGGCCAGTTCTGGCAGGGCGACAAGTGCCGTACGCGCCGAACCATGTTCTGAAAGCAGCCGCCAGAAGGTTGACACCCCGACCCTGCGGGAGCGAATGAGACGGAGCCACGACAGTCTGTCATCTTCCGTGGTGGGGGGGGTGAAGGGGGTGGGGTAAGAAAACAAACTTTTATCCCTCGTGCCTTCGCCTCATTCGCAAGATCACAATATCAACCTCAAGGTTAATCAATCGTTACGATTCGCATGGCGCCGACGGAAATTTCGGTGCGGCAATATCTGCGCGCCAAAACCACTGCGACCCGGCCCGTTGCGCAAGGGCTACCAACTCAGCAAGATCCCACGGTAGAGATAGGCCGGACGTCAGGCGGCTGATCCGCCCACCGTCAGCCCGCCGATCATCAGCGTCGGCTGGCCCACGCCCACCGGCACCCATTGACCGGCCTTGCCGCAATTGCCAATACCGGGATCCAGCGCCATGTCGTTGCCAATGGCGCGGATCTGCTTCAGCGCAGTCGCCCCGTCACCGATCAAGGTGGCCCCTTTCACCGGCTCACCCACCACGCCGTTGCGGACCCGGTAAGCCTCGGTGCAGTTGAAGACGAATTTGCCGTTGGTGATATCAACCTGCCCACCCGAAAAGCCCACCGCATAGATCCCGTCCTTCAGGCCGGCCAGAATGTCGGCCGGGTTTGCAGTGCCCCCGAGCATATAGGTATTGGTCATGCGGGGCATCGGAATATGGGCATGACTTTCGCGCCGCCCATTTCCGGTCGGGGCCACGCCCATCAACCGGGCATTCTGGCGATCCTGCATGTAGCCAACCAGAACTCCGTCTTCAATCAGGACGTTTTTCGCAGATGGTGTGCCCTCATCATCCACGGTGATCGACCCGCGCCGGTCGGGGATGGTGCCGTCGTCCAGAACCGTCACCCCCGGCGCGGCCACACGCTGCCCCAAAAGCCCGGCGAAGGCCGAGGTCTTCTTGCGGTTGAAGTCGCCTTCAAGCCCGTGGCCAACCGCCTCGTGCAAAAGAACGCCAGGCCAGCCGGGGCCAACGACCACATCCATCACGCCGGCCGGTGCGGCTACCGCGCGCAGGTTCACCAGCGCGATCCGCAACGCTTCATGCGCGACCGCCTGCCAGTGGCTTGCCATCATCATCGCCGTAAGACCCGAACGGCCGCCCCCGCCAAAGCTGCCCGACTCGCGCCGGCCATTCTCCTCGACCATGACAGAGATGTTCAGCCTGCTCATCGGGCGAATATCCGAAACCAACCCGCCTTCGGGCCGCAGGATGAAGACTTCCTGATGCGAGGCGGCAATGGTGGCCGATACTTGCACCACCCGCGGGTCAAGCGCGCGGGCAAAGGCGTCAATCTCGCGAAGGGTTTCAACCTTCAGGCCGAAGGTGGCATCAAGCATCGGATCGGCATCGGAATAAAGCCGCAGGTTGGTGCCCTTGGGCGCGTCTGCCATGACCCCGCCGCCATGGCCCACCGCCAGTCGCGCGGTTTCAGCCGCCCGCTTCAGGGCGCTTTCGGAAATCTCGGTCGCATGGCCGTAACCCGCCACATCCCCGCGCACGGCCCGCAACCCGAATCCTTCCGAGGCGTCGTAGCTGGCATTGCGCAGCCGTCCGTCATCAAAGACCAGCGCCTCGGACCGGCGGCGCTCCAAAAACAGTTCGCCATCGTCTGCGCCCGCCACCGTATCTCGCAGAATCGCCAAGGCGCGATCCTGGTCTAGATGGCTTTCAAATGGACGAAACCTGTCGTCTGTCATGTCTATCCCCAGTTCCGCCACTGACTTCGATAAAAAAGCGGGCCTCTGCCGCTATGGTTTTGCTTGTCGCCTTCCCTCTAATATGATTTTAGAAGTCCCGGATACAACCGGCCTTCGCAAAGTGATGCGAGGGGCAGGGGCGGCAGGCATAGCCGCGGCAGGAACGGGAACACGACATGCGTTTTGCGAACATACTTTCGGGCCTCGCGGCCGGCATCACTTCGGCGGCTCTGGCTGGTGCAGCCTTTGCTGAAGACGGTATCATGGGTCTGGAAGTGGTGGGCAAGCCCCATGCCGAAGGCGTCAACTTCCAACCGGCAGCGACCGAACTGGCGCGCGACCAGCAATGGCTGGACGCTGTTCTGCTTTACCTCTGCGTTGGTGTCGTCGCCCTGGTCACGGCACTTCTGCTGATTGTGATCCTGCGTTTCAACCAGCGCGCCAACCCAAAGCCCGCGCGCTTTACACACAACACGCCCCTGGAAATCGTCTGGACGCTGATCCCGGTGCTGATACTTGTCGTGCTTGGCTCTTTCTCGTTGCCAATCCTGTTCAAGCAGCAGGAAATTCCGGTAGCCGACGTGACGATCAAGGCCACTGGCAACCAGTGGTACTGGTCGTATGAATATCCCGATCTGGGCATCGCCTTCGACGCGTACCGCGTTGATGGCGCGACCAAGGTGGAATCGCTTGGCGACGATCAGCCTATGGGCGAGCCGCAAGTCCACGATGAAATTGCTGACATGAAGCTTAAGGCCCTTGGCTATTCGCCCGACGAATTCCTGCTGGCCACCGACAATGCCGTCGTGGTTCCCGTGAACAAGACGGTGGTGGTGCAGGTGACGGCTTCGGACGTGATCCATGCCTGGACGATCCCGGCATTTGCCGTGAAGCAGGATGGGGTTCCTGGACGGATTGCGGAACTTTGGTTCACCGCCGAAAGGGAAGGCGTCTATTTCGGACAGTGTTCGGAGCTTTGTGGCAAGGACCATTCCTATATGCCGATCACCGTCAAAGTCGTCAGCCAACAAGTCTACGACGATTGGGTTGCTCGCACCAAGACGGCAGATGCCGGTTCCTCGGCGCCGATCCAGGTCGCCAATAACTGAAGGCAGGGCGCAGAACAGGCGCCTTTCCTGACCTAGGGGATAAGATGACAGATTTCAGCGCCATTGACACAAGCAAGGAGGCGGGCTTCAGCGATTTCGTGCAGCTTCTGAAGCCACGTGTCATGTCGCTTGTCGTCTTTACTGCGCTCGTCGGCCTTATCGTCGCACCGGTGCCGGTTCATCCGTTCATTGCATTTACCTCGATCCTGTTCATCGCCCTTGGTGGTGGCGCTTCTGGTGCTTTGAACATGTGGTATGATGCCGATATCGACCGCATCATGCGCCGAACCGCAGGCCGTCCGATCCCCGCAGGCCGCATCGCCGGGGGCGAGGCGTTGGGCTTTGGCTTGGCGCTGTCGCTGCTTTCCTGCCTGATGCTGGGGCTGGCTGCCAACTGGTTCGCCGGGGCATTTCTGGCGTTCACCATCTTCTTCTACGCGGTTGTCTACACAATGTGGCTCAAACGCTTGACCCCGCAGAACATCGTGATCGGCGGCGCCGCGGGGGCCTTTCCGCCCATGATCGGCTGGGCCGTCGCCACCGGTGGCGTCAGCTTGGAATCGCTGCTGATGTTCGCGCTGATCTTTGTCTGGACGCCGCCGCATTTCTGGGCACTCGCGCTGTTCATGAAGGACGACTATTCCAAGGCCGGGGTGCCGATGCTGACCGTGACCCACGGCCGCCCCACGACGCGCAAACATATCCTCGCCTATACATTGCTCTTGGCCCCTGTCGCGCTGTCGCTGGCCTTTACTTCGATTGGTGGACCCACTTATCTTGTGGCTGCCATCCTGCTGAACGCTTGGTTCATATTGGGCGCGGTGCAGATCGCGCGCCGCAGCGAAGCCGCGGCCGAGGCGGATGGCTACAAGGCCGAAAAGGCATTTTTCCGCTTTTCGCTTGCCTATCTGTTTTTGCATTTCGGTGCGTTGATGGTTGAAGAAAGCCTGCATGCCTTCGCGTTGGGGGGCTGGTGATGGCCATCCACAAGGAGCATGAACTGCACAGCCGCCGCTGGGGCCGCAATCTAGGCCTTGGCTTGGCGCTTGGCCTGTTTGTGGCGCTGGTGTTCGGCCTGACCATCGTCAAGGTTTCGCGTCAGGATGAACACGGCAATCCGCCATCCGCGAAGGCCACGCCATGAGCCAGCGGCCCGGTCAGAATGGCAAGCTTGCGGTTGTCCTGCTTGCCATTGTCTTCACGATGGTCGGCCTCAGCTTTGCCGCTGTGCCGTTCTATTCATGGTTCTGCAAGGTTACCGGTTACGCCGGAACCCCGCAGGTCGCCAGTGCTTCAACTGGCGAAATTCTTGACCAGACCATCACCGTCCGGTTCGATGCAAATGTCGATGCCGGCATGCCGTGGGAGTTTCGCCCCATAGAGCGCGAGATGACCCTGCGCATCGGCGAAACCGGCATGACCTTTTTCGAGGCCTTCAACCCGACCGATCACACAGTCGCCGGATCGGCCGCCTACAATGTCTCGCCCGACATTGCCGGGGCCTATTTCACCAAGATCGAGTGTTTCTGCTTTACCCAGCAGGTGCTGAAGCCCGGCGAAACGGTGCAGATGCCTGTCACCTTCTACGTCGACCCCGAAATCACCCGTGATGGGGACACCAAACAGGTGCGTCACATCACGCTTTCCTATACTTTCTACCAAACCGAGCTGCCCGAGGCGCAGGCGAACCTTTCGCCCGCTCCGAAGGCCGCCTATAACTGAGTCCCAAACAGGGAAACCGACATGGCGCACGCGAAAAACCACGACTACCACATTCTCAAACCTTCGATCTGGCCGCTTCTGGGCGCGGTCGGTGCCTTTATCATGTTGTTCGGCGCTGTGCTGTTCATGAAGGGCGTTACACCCTGGATGTTCCTGGCGGGCCTGGTCTTGGTGCTTTACGTCATGTTCGGCTGGTGGTCGGACGTGGTCCACGAAGGCAATACCGGTGATCATACCCCCGTTGTCCGCATCAGCCTGCGCTATGGCTTCATCCTGTTCATCATGTCCGAAGTGATGTTCTTTTCGGCATGGTTCTGGACCTTCTTCAAGCATGCTCTTTATCCGATGGGTCCAAACTCGCCCGCCGTTGATGGCGTCTGGCCACCGGAAGGAATCGTGCTCTTTGATCCATGGCACCTGCCTTTGATGAACACGCTGATCCTGCTCTGCTCTGGCGCCGCCTGCACATGGGCGCACCATGCGCTGGCACATGAAAACAACCGCAAGGACATGATCAACGGCTTGCTCCTCGCGGTGGCCCTCGGCGCCCTGTTTACCTTCTTCCAGGCTTATGAATACAGCCACGCGGCATTCGGCTTTGCCGGCAACATCTACGGGGCCTCGTTCTTCATGGCGACCGGCTTCCATGGCGCCCACGTAATCATCGGCACCATCTTCCTGCTGGTCTGCATGTTCCGTGCGATGAAGGGGCATTTTACGCCCGAACAGCATGTGGGCTTTGAAGCCGCCGCCTGGTACTGGCACTTCGTCGATGTGGTCTGGCTGTTCCTGTTCGCTGCTGTCTACATCTGGGGTAGCCACGGCGCGGTCTGATTGCCGAACCCCCTGACATTCAAAGGCGCGGGGCCCCGTCCCGCGCCTTTCCCTTTTAGGAAACCCGTCATGCGCCGCTATGTTTTTCCGCTTATTTTTGGTATTGTTGGGGTCGGCATCCTTCTTTCGCTGGGCACTTGGCAAATGCGCCGATTGGCGTGGAAAGAAGATATTCTGGCGGCAATTCAAGACAAGATCAGTGCCGCCCCGATTCCGCTGTCCGGTTTGTCCTCCCTCGACCCCGAGGCGGACCGCTATCTGCCGGTTCAGACGAACGGAGTTACGGGCGATGACCTGCTGGTCCTGTCGGGCAAGAAAGACATCGGCGCGGGCTACGAAGTGATTTCGGCCTTCACCACCAGCGACGGTCGCCGAATCCTGCTGGATCGTGGCTTCATCCCTGAAGACATGCGCAATGCGCCCCGTCCGCCCGTCTCTCTGTCGGTCTCCGGAAACCTGCTCTGGCCGAATGAGGAAGACAGCTACACGCCAGCGCCCGACCAGAAGCAGCGGCTGTGGTTCGCAAGAAACGTCAAAACCATGTCGCAATTCTTACAAACCGAACCAATCCTTGTCGTCACACGGCAGGCAGAAGGCGAAGATCCGATTATTGTGCCTGTGCCGGTCGATGGGTCTGGCATTCCAAATGACCATCTTGGCTATGCGATCACATGGTTTTCGCTGGCCGGTGTATGGGCGGGGATGACAGTCTATCTTCTGTGGCGTATCAGACAAAGAACGCACTGAGGTTCATGGAATGCGCTATATATCTACCCGGGGTAAGGCCCCGGCTCTGACCTTCGGCGAGGCGATGCTGACCGGCCTTGCCCGGGATGGCGGGCTTTATGTGCCGGAAACCATTCCGACCCTGAACAAGGACCAGATCGCCGCCTTCGCGGGCCTCAGCTACGAGGAAACCGCCTTTCGGGTGATGCGCCCCTTTGTCGGCGATACCTTCACGGATGCGGAATTCCGCGGCGCCATCGACAAGGCCTATGCCGGGTTCAGCCACAGGGCCCGCGCGCCCATGGTGCAGCTTGCGCCCAATCATTTCCTGCTGGAACTGTTCCATGGCCCGACGTTGGCCTTCAAGGACTTTGCTATGCAGCTGATCGGGCAGCTGTTCCAGATTGCGCTTGCGCGAGAAGGCCGCCGGGTTACGATCGTCGGCGCCACGTCGGGCGATACCGGATCGGCGGCAATGGAGGCATTCCGTGGGCTTGCCAATGTTGATGTCTTCATCCTTTACCCCCATGGCCGGGTGTCCGAAGTTCAGCGTCGGCAGATGACCACGCCTTCCGAGTCAAATGTCCATGCGCTGGCGCTGGACGGCGATTTTGACGACTGCCAAGGCCGCTTGAAAGACATGTTCAACGATTTCACCTTCCGTGATGGCGTGGGGCTGGCAGGGGTCAATTCGATCAACTGGGCGCGGGTTCTGGCGCAGGTTGTCTATTACTTCACGTCGGCAGTGGCGCTGGGTGCGCCGCACCGCAAAGTCAGCTTCACCGTCCCCACCGGCAATTTCGGTGACATCTTTGCGGGCTACATCGCCAAACGCATGGGCCTGCCGATCGACAAGCTGGTTATCGCCACCAACCAGAATGACATCCTGCACCGCTGCCTGACGACCGGGCGCTACCAGATGGACGGGGTCAAACCATCGATCAGCCCGTCGATGGACATCCAGATTTCTTCGAATTTTGAACGCGCCTTGTTTGACGCTTACGGGCGCGACGGGGGCGCAGTGGCGCAGTTGATGGATGAGATGAAAGCCAAGGGCGGATTCACCGTCAGCCAGGGCGCCTTGCAAGGCTTGCGCGATCTGTTCACCACCGGCCGCGTGTCGGAAGAAGAAACCAGCGCCACCATCCGGGCTGAACGCACGGCTTCGGGGGAACTGCTTTGCCCGCATTCGGCAATTGGTGTAAAAGTGGCCGCCGATCACCTTGGGTCGGTTCCGATGATCACTCTGGCCACCGCCCACCCAGCGAAATTCCCCGACGCGGTTGAGGCCGCCACCGGCATCCGTCCCGGCCTGCCGCCGCGCATGGCAGATCTGTTTGATCGGCCCGAGCGGCTGACCCGGGTGGCCAATGACCTGTCGGCCATCGAAAGAATCGTCATGGAAAGGCGCCGCCTTTGAAGACTGACCTGACCACGCTGCCCAATGGTCTGCGGATCGTGACAGAAAACATGCCCGGCCTTGCCTCGGCGGCGGTGGGGCTGTGGGTCACCGCAGGCGGGCGGCATGAACGGCCCGAACAGAACGGTATCGCCCATTTCCTTGAACATATGGCCTTCAAGGGCACCAAGCGCCGGTCTGCCCTGCAGATTGCCGAAGAGATCGAGGATGTGGGCGGCTATATCAATGCCTATACCAGCCGCGAGATGACCGCCTACTACGCCCGCGTGCTTGAAGCCGACGTGCCTTTGGCGATGGATGTGATCGCCGACATCGTGCTGAATCCCCTGTTCGACAAGAAGGAAATCGAAGTCGAACGCCATGTGATCTTGCAGGAAATCGGTCAGGCGCTGGATACCCCCGACGACATCATCTTCGACTGGCTGCAAGAGGCGGCCTACCCGGATCAGGCGATGGGTCGCACGATCCTTGGGCCGGCGGATCGGGTTTCCTCGTTCCAGCGCAAGGACCTGCAGGCCTTTGTCGCCGGCCATTATGGCCCGGAACGGATGATCCTGTCGGGTGCAGGCGCGGTGAACCATGGCCAGCTGGTCGAACTGGCCGAACGGCTTTTCGGTGATCTAACCGCCCGCCCGCATCCCACGCCGGAGCCGGCCCGCTGGAATGGTGCCGAACGGCGCGAGGTGAAGGATCTGGAGCAGGTTCATTTCGCCATGGGCTTTCGCGGCCCTGCCTACCGCGACGCCGACATGCACACCGCGCAAGTCTATGCGACGGCGATCGGGGGGGGCATGTCCTCGCGCCTGTTCCAGAAGATCCGCGAAGAGCGCGGGCTTTGTTATTCGATCTATGCGCAGGCGGGCAGCTATGAAGATACCGGCATGCTGACCATCTATGCCGGCACCTCTGCCGAAGAGATCGGTGATCTGGGCGCCATCACCATGGACGAGCTGAAGCGCGCCGCCGGCGACATGAGCGAGGCCGAGGTGGCGCGCGCCAAGGCGCAGCTGAAGGCGGGTCTGCTGATGGGGCTGGAAAGTCCTTCGGCCCGTGCCGAACGGATGGCGCGCTATCTGGCGATCTGGGGCCGGGTGCCCGGCCTTCAGGAAGCCACGGCCGAGATTGACGGGGTTTCCACTGCCGACGTGCGCGCCTTTGGCGGGCGGATCGTCGGGGGCGGTGATGCCGCGCTGGCGCTTTACGGCCCGGTGGCAGAGGCCCCCGGTCTGGAGGCTCTGAAGCAAAGGTTGGCGTCCTGATGGGGCTTTTGCGGCGCAAGGTCCGGCTGGAAACCGAGCGGTTAACGCTGCGCCTGCCCGCCCATTCCGACTATCGCGCCTGGGCATCGCTGCGCGGCATGAGCCGAGCGTTTCTGGCCCCCTGGGACCCGGCATGGGCCGAAGATGCCCTGTCACGCAAAGCCTTTACCAACCGCGTCTATTGGGCTGCGCGGGCGGAAGGCGCGGGCACCGCCGTCCCGTTGTTTCTGATCCGTCGTGCCGATGCGGCGCTGGTGGGGGCCCTAACCCTGGACAACATCCGCCGGGGTCCGGCACAGGCCGGAACCCTTGGATATTGGGTTGGCGCGCCCTTCGCCCGCCAGGGTTACATGCGTGAGGCGCTGGAGGCGGTGGTGCATTATGCCTTCACCGATCTGGACCTTTCGCGGCTGGAAGCCGGTTGCCTGCCTGAAAACACAGCCTCGCGCGGGGTGCTGGAAAAGGTGGGCTTCAAATATGAGGGGGTGGCGCAAAGCTACCTGCAGATCAATGGCCGCTGGCGCAATCACGTTCTTTACGCCAATCTGAGAGCCGACCGGCGCGGGCGCACCGACGTCGGGTGATGCCGGGACAAGGCTGGGGGCGCTGCCCCCAGACCCCGGGAGTATTTGGGCCAAGATGAAAGAGGATCATGACGGTCTGGGTGGCACTCTTGCGGGCGGTGAATGTGTCGGGTGTGAACCTTTTGCCAATGGAGGCATTTCGCGCGGCCCTGACCGGCATAGGGCTTGACGGGGTCAGGACCTATGTCCAGTCCGGCAACGCGCTGTTCCGCTCTGACCAGAGCGCGCCGGTCCTTGCGGGGCGGATTGCCGATGCGGTCTGGACCGGCTTCGGTTTTCGCCCGCCGGTGTTGATGTTGACCAGCGCCGAACTGGCGGCAGCGCGCGCCGCCTGCCCCTTTGGCGCGGAGGACGGTGACAAGGTGCATTTCTTTTTCATGGAGCGCGAATTGCCCCGCGCTACCGCAGATTTCCTGAAAGCCCTTGCCACTCCGTTCGAACGCTATTCCTGGCGCGGCAAGGTTCTGTGGCTGCATCTGCCGGAGGGGCTGGGCGGATCGAAACTTGCCCAGCGGGTAATCAGCCTGCCGATAGATGTCACTGCCCGCAACATGAAATCGGTGGATGCGATGCTGGCGCTGGCCACCAAACTGGAGGGGGCATGAAGCTGACCCCTGCCGATGCGGCCTTTGCCGAAGGGCTATCGGCGTTGTTGCCGCCCGGTACGATCCGCCTGGCGGAGGCGCGTCACCTGGACGAGCCGCGCGGGCGGGTTGTGGGGAGGGGGGGCTTTGTCGCCCTGCCAAAGACCACGGAGGAGGTGGTAGCGATTGTCCGCGCCAGTGCTGCGGCGCGGGTGGGGATCGTGCCGCGCGGGGGGGGCACCGGGCTGGTGCTGGGGCAGGTCATGGCCGACGGACCCTTGCCGCTTATCCTGTCGCTGGAACGGATGGTGGCGATCCGCGGGATCTGGCCCGTGGAAGGGGTTTTGAGTGCCGACGCGGGCGCGATCCTGGCCGATCTTCAGGTTGCGGCTGGTCGGGTGGAGCGGATCTTTCCGCTGACCCTTGCGTCGCAGGGTTCGGCGCGGCTGGGGGGGCTTTTGTCTACCAATGCGGGCGGCGTCCACGTGCTGCGCTACGGCAATGCCCGCGATATCTGCCTGGGGATCGAGGCGGTTTTGCCGGATGGCTCTGTCTTCAACGGGCTGAAAAGGCTTCGAAAAGACAACACAGGCTATGATCTGCGCAACCTGCTGATTGGGGCTGAAGGCACGCTGGGGGTGATCACGGCCGCCAGTCTGAAGCTTTCGCCGATGCCCACCTCGGTGGGAACCGCGATGTTGACCGTACCGTCGCCGGGGGCTGCGTTGCGTCTGCTGGCGATGGCGCAGGGGCGCATGGCCGGGTGCGTTTCGGCCTTTGAACTGATCGCCGGGCAGGGCCTTGGTTTTCTTGAAGACGTGCGCCCCGATGTGCGCCAACCCTTCGCAGCGCGCCCCGACTGGTTGGTGCTGATCGAGGTGGGCCTGCCCGCAGGGCTGACGGCGGATGCGGCGCTGGAGGGATTGTTCGCGGCGGCCCTGGCCGATGGGTTGGTGGGCGACGGTGTCATCGCGCAGAGCGCGGCGCAGGCGGCGGATTTCTGGGCGCTGCGCGAGGCGCTGCCAGATGCGAACCGCCGCATCGGTGCCATCGCCTCGCATGACATTTCGCTGCCGTTATCAGAGATTGCGGGCTTTCTGGGGCGCGCACCGGGGGTGATCGCCGGGTTCGGAGCGTTCCGGATCAATTGCTTCGGCCATCTGGGCGACGGCAACTTGCATTTCAACATCTTCCCGCCCAAGGGCGAAAGCCGCGCCGCCTATCTGCCACTGGCAGGCGACATCCAGCGCCGGGTGCATGATCTGGTGCTGTCACTGGGCGGGTCGTTCAGCGCCGAACATGGGGTGGGACGGCTGAAGGTGGCGGATCTGGAACGCTATGGCGACCCGGCGAAGCTGGCAGTCATGCGGGCGATCAAGGCGGCGCTGGACCCGGTGGGGATCATGAACCCGGGGGCAGTGCTGCGCGCCTGACCGCTTTTCGGTGTCCCTTTGAGAAAGGACCCAAGGGCAAGACGCCATCAGGCCCCGTCGAATTCGCACAGCACATGGACAGACATTCCAAGCCTTTCCAATAGTTTGCGCCCGCCAAGTTCAGGCAGGTCTACCACGAAGGCGCAGCCCACCACGGCAGCCCCCAGCCGTTCGACCAGCTTGATGCCCGCTTCACAGGTGCCGCCGGTGGCCAGAAGATCGTCAACGATCAGCACCCGTTCGCCGGGTTGCAGGGCGTCTTCGTGAATCTCCATGATCGCCTCGCCGTATTCCAGCTTGTAGGCCTGACTGATGGTTTGCCCCGGCAGCTTGCCCTTCTTGCGGATCGGGACGAAACCCACGGTCAACTGGTGGGCGATGGCGCCGCCAAGTATAAACCCCCGCGCCTCCAGCCCCACCACCTTGTCGATCCGTTCGCCCGCATATGGGTGCAAAAGCTGGTCGATCGCCATGCGAAAGCCGCGCGCGTCGGCGAAAAGCGTGGTCACATCGCGGAACATGATCCCTTCGTGGGGGAAATCGGCGATGGTGCGGATATAGTCGCGGACGGTTTTTTTCATCTTAATGCTCCGATCACGCGGCCGGCGACCGCGTCGAGTTTGGCCAACAGGTCGGGGTCGCGTTTGTCGGGGGTGGTCATGACTGCATGTTCCAGCGCGCGGTCGCAGCCGTGGGGGCAGGGGGCGCGGGTCGCGCCAAGGAGGGCGGGGAGGCGTGAAATCAGGGATCTGGCCTTGGTCGCGTTTCCGGTGAGGGTTTGAAGAACCATGGAAACATCGACGTTTTCATGACCTGGATGCCAGCAGTCGTAATCGGTGATCATCGCCACCGCTGCATAGCAAAGTTCGGCCTCGCGGGCGAGTCTCGCCTCGGGCATGCCGGTCATGCCGATCACGTCGGCCTTCCAGACATCGCGGTACATCCGGCTTTCGGCGAGGGTGGAAAACTGCGGCCCCTCCATCGCCAGATAGGTGCCACCTTCATGCACGGTGATCCCGACTGCGCGGGCGGCGGCCCCGCAGGCCGCCGACAGGCGCGGGCAGGTCGGGTGGGCGAAGGCGACATGGGCCACGCAGCCTTCCCCGAAGAAAGAGGATGCCCGCCCCATCGTGCGGTCAATATATTGATCCAGAATAACAAAATCGCCCGGCGCCAGATCTTCGCGGAAGGATCCGCAGGCGGAAATCGAGACGACATCGGTGCAGCCCAACCGCTTCAGTGCGTCGATATTGGCGCGGTAGGGAACTGACGAGGGGCTGTGGACATGACCGCGCCCGTGACGGGGCAGAAAGGCCATCGGCACCCCGTCAAGGCGGCCCACCAGCACCTCGTCCGAGGGGGCGCCCCAGGGGGTTTTTACCTTGACCCAGGAGGCGCCTTCCAGCCCGGCGATGTCATAAACCCCAGAGCCGCCGATCACGCCGATCATGGTTTTTCGCATTTTTGCCCTCGTCTGACCGGGGCCACGTTAAGTGGCTATTGTGAAAAGAAAAAGAGGGTATGCGCAACGTATGGCGAACGTATGGATTTGCGCCATCCGTGCGGGTGGTTAGCGAATTGGCAGGGCGGGGCGGGCAGGATGGGCCAGTCTGTCACGAAGGAGGGGGATCATGGCCCTGATTGCCGCCCGCACCGCCCGCCAGCGCAGCCACTATCACCGGATGGCCGAAAGCCTGCGCGAGCTGGAATTTCACCTGCATGGGCGGCTGGCAGGGTCTGGCCAGCTGCCCACTGAGTGGGAAGAGCTGGCCCGCCAGCAGGGCGCGATGCCGAAGGTGAAGATCACGCTTTGGGTCGAGGGCGATGTGGTGAAGTTTTTCCGTGGCACCGGGCGGGGATTCCAGACCCGGATGGCCGAGGTGCTGGCCGCCTTCGCGCACGCCCGGCTGGCCGGGGTGCTGGCCGGGGCCGAGGGGGTGGATTATGCGCCGAAGGGCGGGGGCGAGACCAGCCACCGGATCGCGGTGCTTCAGGAGTATCTGGGGCTGAAGGACGAGGGCGAGGGGATCTGAGGGGCCGGTTGGGCCGTGGGGCAGGTGAGCCTGCGCAAAATTGCCTCGACTCGTGAAAGGTATGGGCGCACCCTGCGCGATGTCCGACGCGCTTTGCGCCTGGCGCCATATCGTCAAGGGAGGAAGGCCGATGCCATTTTACCTGACCCGGTTCACTTACACGCCCGCGACCTGGGCCAAGCTTATCAAGAACCCCGAAGATCGCCGCACTGCCGCCAGGCAATACATTGAATCGGTTGGCGGAAAGCTGCACGGCTTTTGGTATGCGCTGGGAGATCACGATGGATATAATCTATGGGAAGCCCCTGACAATGTGTCGGTGGCCGCCACGGCAATGGCAATCAGTGCTGGCGGGGCGCTGAGTTCGTTTCAGACCACCGCCTTGCTGACGGTCGAGGAAACGCTTGCGGCGATGCAAAAGGCCGCCACGATCACTTACCGACCGCCGGGTAGCGCGGGCTAAGGCGCAGGGGTTTCGGCTGCGACTTCGGGTGTTCGAGGAGATGGGGGATGGGGATGACTGAGAGTTTTCTGAAAGCCTTTGATCAACCGGATGAGGTCCGCGAGTTTCCGCATGGCAAGTTCGAAATCGTTCACATAGCTGATACGACACTTGGCCGTGCCACCTATCAGCCGGGGTGGAAATGGTCGCTGCACAATGCTCCGATCGTCGGGACCAGTCTTTGCCACGCGCCGCATACCGGCACCGTACTTTCAGGCCACGGGGCGATTCTGTATGAGGACGGTCGCTATATTGATCTGCTGCCCGGAATGGTCTTTCACATTTCGACCACCCCGCATGACAGTTGGGCGGTCGGTGACGTTCCCTATGTGTCGCTGCATGTCCTGAAGCCGCATCCGCACTGAGCAGCCTTTGCCCCTGCGGCGCTGGCGGCCGTGGGGGCAAGGCAGCACCGGTCAGAGAGACGTATCCACCACCTCAAACCCATGGGTCACCACCGCCGTCTTCCCCATCATCACCGAGGCTGAGCAGTATTTGTCGGCCGAAAGCTGAACCGCGCGGGCGACTTTTTCGGGGTTGAGGCCACGGCCGCTGACGATGAATTGCAGATGGATGCGGGTAAAGACCTTGGGGTCGGTTTCGGCGCGGTCGGCGTCGATCATGACCCGGCAGTCGGTGACGGCTTCGCGGGATTTTTCAAGGATCGCGATCACGTCCCAGGCTGAACAGCCGCCGGTGCCGATCAGCAAAAGCTCCATCGGCGAGGGGCCGGGTTTGGGGGCCTCGCCCAAGGCGGTGCCGAAGGCGATGGCATGGCCGGATTCGGTCTGGCCGACGAAGGTGCGGTTGCCCGCCCAGGTGACAGTGGCTTTCATGGCTGGTCCTTTCAGGTTCTGGCTTGTCGGGCTTACGCCTCGCCGGGGCGGCTCATCTGGAAAAGTTCGGTGACCACGGAATAATCCTTGTAGCCGCCGCGTGCCACCGGCTGAAAGAGGGTGGCGTCGAAATAACCTTCCCGCAGGCAGTCTTCGCGCAGGTGAACGCCGGTGACTTCGCCAAGGATCAGGAAATTGTCACGGCCCTTGAGGGTGAGGATCTGGGTCACGCGGCATTCGAGGGTGGCGGGGGCGTCGGCGACGCGCGGGCAGTCGATGGTGGTGCATTCGGCGCGTTCGACCCCGGCGAGCGTGAATTCGTCCGTGCCGGGCGGGTAGTTGCCGGAGGTGATGTTCATCGCCTCGCGCGCGGCGAAGGCCACGGTGTTGGCGGCGAAGACGCCGGTGGATTCGATGGCATTCAGGCTGTCCTTGCGCCCGGTAGATGCGAACATCACCTGCGGCGGGCTATAGGCGATGGCGTTGAAGAAGGAATAGGGGGCGAGGTTGTCGCCCAAGGGGCCACGGGTGGAAATCCAGCCGATCGGGCGGGGCTGGATGATCGCCGTCAGCGGGTTGTGGGGCAGGCCGTGGCCTTCCTCGGGGCGGTAGAACATCTGGGCCTCATTCATGTTTGCCCCGGGCTTAGGCCCATGTTACCCGCGTTTCCAGAAGATTCGGGGGCGGGCGGGCAAGAAGGGCAGGGCTTTGTACAGGCTGGAGGAGGAAACAGAGGCCGACTGGTGGGAGGTGGAGGCGCTTTACGATCTGTGCTTTGCGCCCGGTCGCACGGCCCTGTCTTCCTACCGGTTGCGTGACGGGGTGCCGATGGTGACCGGCCTTTGCCATGTGCTGCGCGACGGCGACGGGATCCTGGCGGCCGTCATCCGCTATTGGCCCGCACTGGTGGGCGGGCGGAAGGTTCTGCTGCTGGGGCCGGTGGCCGTGCATCCGACGCGGCAAGGCGAAGGGCTGGGCGGGCTGTTGATTCACGAAAGTCTGGCCGAGGCGCGGCGTTTGGGCTGGAAGCGCGTTCTGCTGGTGGGCGACGCGCCCTATTACGGGCGTTTTGGATTTGAAAAGTTGGAGGGCGTCGAGATGCCGCCACCCACCAACCCGGACCGGGTGCTGGGGCTGGAACTGGTGCCGGGGGCCTGGGACGGGGTGCGCGGTGTGGTGGAGAAAGCCACCGATGCGGGACCGGACTGAGGCCCTGGGCCTTGAACTTGGGCCCAGAGGGGCCAAGTGCAGAGAGAATGGTTGGGCGAAAGGTCAGGGTCCGCATGAAACCGAAGGACAACGCCGCCGATATCGACCTTTTGCCCGACGATCTGGTGCGGCAGGTGGCCGATCTGGCGCGGCGGGCGCAGCGGGCGAACGGGCCGGTGATGAACGGGCTGATGGCGCTGGGCGGCCGGGCGGAGCGCTGGTTTGCCGGATTGCCCGCGCCCGCGCGGAGCGCTGTGGACGGTATGGCGCGCGGGCTTTTGGAAAAACTCTATGTCGGTGCGGGGCAGGCTCGCGGCAGTTTGCCGGACCTTGGGGATCACGGACACCGGCTGGCGGCTGCGGTCAGCGGTGCGGCGGGCGGATCGGCGGGGCTGGCAAGCGCGGTGGTCGAACTGCCCGCCACCGTGATGGTGATGTTCGGTGCCATGCAGAAGGAAGCGGCGCGGGCGGGCTTTGACCCCGATGCGCCCGAGGTGCGGCTGGCCTGTCTGGACATCTTCGGATCCGGCCGTCCGGGGGCGGAGGATGACGGGATCAACACCGTCTTCTTTGGTGCGCGGATGACGGTGAATGCGGCAACCGTGCAAGCGGTTATCGGCCGGGTGTTGCCCGCGTTTTCTGCGATGCTGGGCAAAAGTCTAGCGGGTAAGGCGGTGCCCCTGATCGGGGCGGTGGCGGGGGCCGGGATCAACTATGCCTTCACCGATTACTATCAGGATGTGGCGCGGGTGCGCTTTGGCCTGATGCGGCTGGCCGAGGATCATGGCCGCGAACGCATCCACCATGCCTTCCGCGCCGAGATGGCGCGGAAGATGGTGGTCTAGGCACCGCCCTCGGGTCAGGCGTTGGGAAGGCGGTCGAAATCGGCCGCCGAGTGGCGTTCGGGCAGCCGCATGTCGGGCGTGCCCCTGTTGCGGTTAACCTTGCGGCCACGCTGGACAGCGGGGCGGGCGTCAATTTCAGCGGCCCAGCGCATGACGTTCTTGTAGGACGCGGTATCAAGGAATTCGTTGGCAGTTCCGTAAGCGCGGCCGAGGGCGAGGTTACCATACCAAGGCCAGATCGCCATGTCGGCGATCGTATAGTCATCGCCCGCGATGAAGCGGCGGGTGGCCAGTGTGCGGTCGAGCACGTCATACTGGCGTTTGGCTTCCATCGCATAGCGGTTGATCGGATATTCGTACTTGTCCGGCGCATGGACGTAGAAATGGCCGAACCCGCCGCCGGTTGGTTTGTCCCAGGCCCAGACTTTCGGGGGAGTGCGGTTTATGGTAGCTGCGCCTGCCTGTCTGCAAGATGGAAGACGAAGGCATGCATGCGCCGCGCCGGGGAAAGTGACATTTGCGCGATCCGGCCATGCGCGGGGCGCATGGGGGTCAGATGTCCTGACGGGCGAGCCAATCCATCACCGCCGGGCGCAGGTTGGTCGCCCCTTCGGTGCGGGCGCCGTCCATCACGGCGCGCAGATCATCCAGATTGATCTTGCGGATCAGATGCTTGACCGGGCCGATCGAGGCCGGGCGCATCGAAAGGGTCCGCATGCCGATGGCAGCAAGGCAAAGTGCTTCGACCGGTCGGCCCGCGTCTTCGCCGCAGAAGGACAAGGGGGTGCCTGCGCGTTCGCAGCGCCCGACGATCTTTTCAAGGAAGGTGATGAAGCTGGCGTTCAGCATGTCGTAACGCTTGCGCACCCGTTCATTTTCACGGTCGGCAGCGAAGAAGAACTGCTTGAGGTCATTGCCGCCGATCGAGATGAAATCGGCCATTTCGAAGAACGCCTCGGGGGCGAAGGCGAGCGAGGGGGTTTCCAGCATGGCGCCGACTTCAAGGATCGAGGGTAGCTTGTGGCCAAGGGCGCGTTCGCTTTCCACTTCGTCCAGAAGCCTTTGGCGGGCATCGCGGAATTCGTCGAATTCGGCGACGAAGGGGAACATGATGCTGAGCGGGCGGCCTGCGGCGGCACGCAACAGCGCCTGAAGCTGCATCCGAAGGACGCCGGGTTTGTCCAGCCCGACGCGGATCGCGCGCCAGCCCATCGCCGGGTTTGGTTCTTCGACCCGTTTCATGTAGGGCAGAACCTTGTCTGACCCGATGTCGAGCGTGCGGAACACCACGCGCTTGCCATGCGCTGCCTCCATCACGCGGGCGTAAAGGCCTGCCAGTTCGCCGCGCTTGGGGACATGGCTGCGCACGAGGAATTGCAGTTCGGTGCGGAAAAGCCCGACGCCTTCGGCGCCTGAGCCGGCCAGCGAGGGCAGGTCGGCCATCAGGCCCGCGTTCATCAAAAGCGAGACGGTCTTTCCGCAGGTCGAGGTGGCGGGCAGGTCGCGCAGGCTGGCGTAGCGGGTCTGCGCTTCGGCCTGCATGGCGATCTTTTCGCGGAAGGCGCGGGCAACGGTTTCTTCGGGGCGCAGATGGACGATGCCCTGATCGCCATCGACAAGGATATGGTCGCCGTTCAGCGCCTCGGTGGTGATCAGTTCGGCATGGATGACCAAGGGGATCGACAGGGCGCGGGCGACGATGGCGGCATGGCTGCCTACTGAGCCTTCTTCCAGCACCACGCCGCGCAGTTTGCGGCCATAGTCCAGCAGTTCGGCTGGGCCGATGTTGCGCGCGACAAGGATCGGGTTGGCGGGCATGTCGGCGCCGGTATCAAGCCCCTGGCCGGTGAGGATGCGCAAGAGCCGGTTCGACAGATCGTCAAGGTCATGCAGACGGTCGCGCAGATAGGGGTCGGGCACCGATTCCAGCCGGGCGCGGGCCTGCGACTGTTCCTTTTCCACCGCCGCTTCGGCTGACAGGCCGCGGGAGATGTCTTCTTCCATCCGCCGCAGCCAGCCGCGGGAATTGGCGAACATCCGGTAGGCTTCCAGAACTTGCTGATGTTCCTGATCGGCAAGGTGGTTGGTGCTAAGCATCGCATCGACCGACAGGCGCAGATCGGCCACCGCCTTGTTCAGCCGTTCCTGTTCCTTGACCGGGTCGTCACCGACCGGGTTGGTGATGACCACGCGCGGTTCATGCAGCCAGACGCGGCCTTCGGCGGCGCCTTCCTGGCCGGTGCCGCCACGGAACATGACCGGGTTCTTGTGCGGTGCCGAAAGCGCCTCGCCCTCGCCGATGAAGGCGCCAAGCTCGGACATTTCGGCCACCACCATGGCCACCACTTCCAGCGCGTAAACCTCGTCATCGGAATAGTGGCGCTGGTCCTTCGACTGAACGACAAGCACCCCGACCTTTTCGCCGATGCGCTGGATCGGCACGCCAAGGAACGAGGAATAAATCTCCTCGCCCGTCTCTGGCATGTAGCGAAAGCCCTTTTCGGCGGGGGCGTTGGGCGTGTTGATGGGGGTGGAGTTCTTGGCCACCCGCCCGACCAGACCTTCGCCCAGCTTCATCCGCGTCTTGTGGACGGATTCCTTTTTCAGGCCTTGGGTCGAGCAGAGTTCGAGCGTTTCATCATCGCGGAAAAGGTAGACCGAACAGACCTGGGTGCCCATCGAGTCCGCGATCAGATGGGTGATGCGGTCCAGCCGTTCCTGGCCTGCGCCGGGTTCGGCCAGGGTATCGCGCAAACGGCGCAGGAGCTTGCGGCTGTCGCTTTCGCTGCGTTCGGGCATCAATTGTCCATCGGGTCGCTTTCCCTCTCTATAGGGGGGAAGGTGCACAATGGGGAGTGATAATTGCAGATTGCACCAAGGCTTGGGCAAAGTGCGCGCGGTTGTGGTGCCGGTGCCGGAAAAGTGGGCGGTTTGGGGGGGAGTGTGGTGGAGATGCGGACGAAGCGGTCGCACGCTGGGAACCACTCAATGCCCGCTTTGGATTGGCGTAGCGGCTCTTGTTCGCCGCAATGCATTGACACCATCTCCGCGTTCACTGATCCTTCCCATATGAGAGAACGTATCCTCAGCGAAATCAAACGCCTTGCAGCAGAAAACGGTGGCAAAGCCCCCGGCAAGGTCCACTTTCAGCAAGAGACCGGTATTGCGGAGAGCGACTGGTATGGAAAGCTGTGGCTTCGCTGGAATGATGTAGTTGCAGATGCAGGTCTGACTCCAAACGAAAAACAGGAACGGTTGTCCAGCGATCTGGTCTTGGACAAGTATGCCGAGGTCTGCCGCCACTACGGCAAGCCTCCTTCAAGTGCTGAGTTGCGCTTTTTCGCAAGGGAGACCGCCAACTTCATAAGTCACAACACCTTCGCTAAGCACTTCGGCAGTAAGGACGGAGTGATAGCGGCTCTCAGGGATCGTGCCATTGAGCGAGGCGACGAAGATCTGATCGTTATCCTGCCCCAAGGGAAAGCGTATCAGGCTTCTACAGCAGGTCGCGGGTCAACGAATGTCTCAGAGGGCTGGGTCTATCTTCTCCAGTCCGGCAACCACTTCAAGATTGGCCGAAGCGATGAACTGGAAAAGCGAGTGAAGCAGATCAGCATCGCGCTCCCTGCGAAGGTCGAACTGGTCCACGCTATCAAAACAGACGACCCTCCAGGTATCGAAAGCTACTGGCACCGCCGCTTTGCAGAGCAACGCGCCAACGGAGAGTGGTTCAAGCTCTCTCACGCCGACGTGAGAGCCTTCAAGCGGCGCAAGTTTCAATAGACAGCTATGAAACAGACATGCGCCGCAGGGTGGGGAAAACGGTCATTTGGGCTCAAACCGGACTTGCGGGCATCGCTTCATCCAGCACTGGTGCAAGTTCCCAACAACGCAAAAGGCGGACCGGTTGCCCGGCCCGCCTATCAATGCGATGGATCCGCGATCACGCCTTTTCCAGATCGAAAGCGTCGTGGAGCGCCTGAACGGCCAGTTCCATGTATTTGCGGTCGATCAGCACGGAAATCTTGATCTCGGAGGTGCCGATGACCTTGATGTTGATATTCTCGGCGGCAAGCGAGGAGAACATCTTGGCGGCGACGCCTGCGTGGCTGCGCATGCCAATGCCGACGACCGAAACCTTGGCCACGTCGGTATCAACAACCAGATCCTCGTAAGAGATATGGCCCGCATCGCGGGCATCCTCGAGCGCCTTTCTGGCGCGGGCGACCTGATTCACCGGGCAGGAGAAGGTCATGTCGGTGACATCCTTGGGGCTGCCGCCGATGTCCTTTTCCGAAATGTTCTGCACGATCATGTCAACGTTGACCCCGGCCTCGGCCAAGGGCCCGAAGATCGCCGAGGCGACGCCGGGGCGGTCTTCTACGGTGACCAGCGTCAGTTTGGCTTCGTCGCGGGAATAGGCGACGCCAGAGACGACTTTCGATTCCATGATTTCATCCTCGTCGCAGACAAGCGTTCCAGAGTTTTCGTCGGTTTCTTCAAAAGATGACAAGACGCGCAGCCGCACCTTGTAGCGCATGGCCAGTTCGACCGAGCGGGTTTGCAGGACCTTGGCGCCAAGGGACGCCAGTTCAAGCATCTCCTCGAAGGCGATCTTTTCCAGCTTGCGGGCCTTGGCGGTGATGCGCGGGTCGGTGGTATAGATGCCGTCAACGTCGGTATAGATGTCGCAGCGTTCGGCATCGAAGGCGGCGGCGAAGGCAACGGCGGTGGTGTCCGATCCGCCGCGACCCAGCGTGGTAATGCGGCCTTCGGGCGACACACCCTGAAAGCCCGCAACCACGGCGACCTTGAAGCCTTCGGTGAATTTCGTGTCGATGTTGGCGCGGGGAATATCGACGAAACGGGCGGCGGAATGGGCGCTGGTGGTTTGGATCGGCACCTGCCAACCCTGCCAGCTGCGGGCCGGGATATCCATTTCCTGAAGCGTCAGTGCCATCAGGCCGGCGGTGACGTTTTCGCCCGCCGACACCACCGCGTCATATTCGCGTGCGTCGTAAAGATGCGAGGTCTGTTCGACCCAGCCGACCAGTTCGTTGGTCTTGCCCGACATCGCGCTGACGATGACGATCACGTCATAGCCGCGCTCGACCTCGCGCTTGACCTTTTCCGCCGCGTTCTTGATCCGCGCCAGATCCGCCACCGAAGTGCCGCCGAATTTCATGACGAGAAGTGGCATCCAGGCCCCCCTATCGCACTTGCAGGTTAGTGCGAATTGCCTTCAGGTTGGGATGAAAATCAAACCGGGATTGTCTGAATTCCAATGCGGTATTTCCAACCAAAAGCAAAACGCTTCAGATCGCGGGCTTCTTATGCGGCGCAGGCGGCGAGGGCAAGGGGCGTTGGCGTCAGGCAAGCGGTGGCGTATCGCAGGTCAGGCTGCAATAATGCACCAGCCAACTGCCGTCCGGCTGGCGTTTGAGCGTGCACAGGGTTTTGCCATCGCCGGTCTTGTCGCCTTCCGAATAGGCCAGAAAGCACCAGCCCATATCGCTTGAAGCCCCGGCATCCAGCACTGTCAGGCTTTTGTTGTTGGGGTCATCCGCGGTCCAGACACGATGCAGATCTTCTATGGCCGCGCGACCATGGGCAGCGGGCGCATAGGGCGACAGCAGGGTTGCATCAATGGTGAACAAGGCCGCGCAGCCAGGTGCGTCTGCGGCCTGATAGGCTTTTGCCATGCGGTCGAAAAGTGCCTGGGCATCGGCGGGGAAGGTCATGGGGGTGCCCTGTGGTTGCGGGTCGCGCAACTGTGCGCCCTGTCGTTGGCTGTGGTCAATTGTTTTGGAAATTGCGCGGGGTGCCGATGACCGGCCGACAGAACGGGTGACGCCGGTGATCAGAACCCGTTTTGGTGACTATCCTGCCAGCTTGGCGTGAACCTCGGCCAGATCCACCTCGCCCAGCGGCATCTTGTTGGCTGGGTTTTCGAAATCATAGCGGAACAGCTGAAAGTCGCGCTTGTAGATTTCGTAGACCAGATGCATCGACAGATCGTCGAAATAATCCTCGACCGGATGGGCGCGTTTGGGGCCGTGGCTTTCGCTTTCGTTGAATTTCGGCATGGTGGCCAGATCGACCGGCACCGGGGTCGGGGCCGCGTCCAGCACCTTCTGCATCCCCTCGTTGAACTTCTCGGTGAAGAAGATCTGGTTGTAGCGCCCGCCATTGGCAATGAAGGTGGCGATATGGCTGGACATGGCCGACCAGTGGATGTCGGGCTCCATCGGGCGGCGCCAGCGGATGGTGTCGCGCGCAAACAGCAGGAAGCGACGGAAGCTTTTGATCTGGTCGAATTCGAACCCGTCCTCGGGTCGGCCCACCTCGACCCCGTATTTTTGCACCAGCATCGGCACCAGATTGCCGCGGTAACGGCGGCCATTGCGCTGAATGCCGCAGATCTTGTCGAAGTAGGACGAAAGGATGCGGGTGTAGGGGTTGCGAACGCAGGTGAACGCCGGTGATCTGTGCGCCCGGACATTCGCCTCGATCAGCGGCTGGCTTTCCGGCTGCGCCCATTTGTGCAGGCCAGTGGTCGCATCATGGATATCGCCATCGAAAAACCGGCCATGGTCGGAATAGAACAGGATCTGGCCGATGGTCGAACAGGCGCATTTGGGGACGACCCGATAAACCAGGCTTTCGCTTTCTGTCATCCAAGTTCCGGGAAAACCCATGCCACCATTCCTGTTCACTGATCACGCTTGCGTGCATGACGGAAGTATCTACACAAGCAAAGCAAACAAAGTCTGTCTTTTCAACGGATGAAAAAGCTATCAAGGCGAAAATCGGAAAAGCGGTTCGAATTGGGTGCCATGGTCAAGATCGCCTATGTCCTGTTGTGTCACAAGGATACTGACGGAATCATTCGTCAGGCCGAACGGCTGACGGCGGCGGGCGACTACGTGGCGATTCACTTCGATGCGCGCGCCGGGGCGGCGCCCCACCGCCAGCTTCAGACAGCCCTTCGTGGCAATCCCAACGTGGTCTTCGCCGCCCGGCGGATCAAATGCGGCTGGGGGGAATGGAGCCTGGTGGCCGCCACCCTGCACGCGGTGCGCGCGGCCGAAGCAGCTTTCCCCGAAGCTACGCATTTCTACATGTTGTCGGGCGATTGCATGCCGATCAAGACGGCGGCCTTCATCCATGACCGGCTGGAAGCCGCGTCATGCGACTATATCGAAAGCGTCGATTTTTTCGAAAGCGACTGGATCAAGACCGGGATGAAGGAAGACCGGCTGCATTACCGGCATTTCTTCAACGAACGGCTGAACAAGCGGCTGTTCTACGCATCGCTTGATCTGCAAAGGCGGCTTGGGCTGGCGCGCAAGGTGCCGGACGATTTGAACATGATGATCGGCAGCCAATGGTGGTGCCTGCGCCGCCGCACCATCGAGGCGGTGCTGGGTTTCTGCAAAAGCCGCTCTGACGTGATGCGCTTTTTCCGCACCACTTGGATCCCGGACGAGACATTCTTTCAGACGATCGTTCGGCATCTGGTGCCGGATACAGAGATCCGCAGCCGAACGCTGACCTTTCTGATGTTCACCGATTACGGGATGCCGGTGACCTTTTACGACGATCATCAGGACCTGCTGCTGGCGCAGGATTTCTTCTTTGCCCGCAAGATCAGCGGCGAGGCGAAGGGCCTGCGCGCCCAGCTTGGCGATCTTTACAACCAGCCGGAGCGGCGGTTCGAGCTGACTGACGAAGGCCGAAGGCTGCATGCCTACGTCACCGAGCGCGGGCGCAACGGACGGCGCCTGGCGCCCCGCTTCTGGCAGGGAACGGCGACCATCGGGCACGGGCGCACGCTTCACATCCTGATCTGCAAGAAATGGCATGTGGCCAAGCGGCTGGTGGCGGCGGTCCGGGCGCGGGCCGGGATCCCGGCGCTTGACTATCTTTTCAACGAAGAGGCCGCGGGCATGCCTGATCTGGGCGGCTTTCAATCGTCGCTTGCCAAACGCAGCCGCCACCGCCGGTCGCTGCTGCGCATGCTTTTCGAACATTACCGGGCGGAGCGGATGGTGATCTGTCTTGACCCCGCGGATTTTGACCTGATCCGCGATTTTTGCGCAGACAAGGCGCAGGTGCGGCTTCTGGAGTTGGAATGCACCTTTACCGACGATTACCTGACGGGGCACGCCAGGCGCGTGGGTCTGGCGGGTGCCGCCACGTCAGAGGCGGCGATGGCCAGCCTGTTGCCAACCGTGCGCTTCGACGTGGCGTTTGAGAGCGACCGGATCCGCGATGCGGGGCTGGCCAACCTGTTTCATCTGCGCCAAAGCGCCAGCCTGGACGAAAATGCCGTGGCTTTGGCGCACTTCCTTGCTATTCCAGCCGAAATGGCCCGTGAGATCGCGGCCACAGACCATCTTTTTGCCGACTGAGGTGCCCGATGCCCTATTCCTACGACAGCCAGAACATTTTTGCCCGCATCCTGCGCGGCGAGATCCCCAACAAGACGGTGCTGGAGACCGCACATACACTGGCCTTCCACGACATCCGGCCGCAGGCGCCGGTGCATGTGCTGGTAATCCCGAAAGGCGCCTATGTGACGTTCGATCATTTCGCCGCCGAAGCCAGCGCCGAAGAGATCACCGATTTCCACCGCGCCGCCGCAGAGGTCTGCCGGATGTTGGATATTGCCCCCGGTTCGGGCTACCGGACGATTTCTAACGCGGGCAGCCATGGTTGCCAGGAGGTTCCGCACTATCACCTGCATATTCTTGCCGGCAAAATCATGGGGCCGATGCTGGGCCACTAAGCGCGCCCTGACCGACCTTGCCCCTTGCGCCGGCATCACTATGATAGGCGCCAACGCCCGATCCGGGCCATCAGACTGCTACGGAGCCCCTTCATGCCACGTCCCGCCCCCGAGATCGAAGTGATCAATGTCTGGAAAATCGCCTGTGACGGCGGCGAAGGCGCGCTTGGCCATCCGCGCGTGTGGCTCGCGGTGCCGCATGACAGCGGCGTGGTCGAATGCGGTTATTGCGACAAGAAATATGTGCACGAAAACTTCATCGAAAAGCTGAAGGGCTGAGGCATCAGGCGCGCTCTACATCGCGACGCGCCTGCGTCACTCAAAACATCAATGCGCTCCGCGCGGGGATATTTGCGGACAGAAAATGTCCCTCCCCTCATTTTCTGTCCGTAAATATCCCGGGGGACGCGCCGCAGGCGCGGGGAGCGGAGCCCCCTGCCTTGCCAGAGACTGGCGACGCGGCACCGATCATGCGATGAGAGGTGAAAATGATATTCGGGAGGGCCGCACATGACATTCGGCAAGGGTTGCCATCTGCATCTGATCGACGGATCGGCCTTCATCTTCCGCGCCTATCACGCGCTGCCGCCCTTGACGCGCAAGTCGGACGGGTTGCCGGTGGGGGCGGTTGCGGGGTTTTGCAACCTGCTGTGGGGCGAACTGACCAGCACCCGCAAAGGCGAATCCCCGACCCATCTGGCGGTGATCTTTGACGCCGGTTCGAAGACCTTTCGCAATGACATCTACCCCGCTTACAAGGCCAACCGCCCCGAACTGCCCGAAGATCTGCGCCCGCAATTCGCCTTTACCCGCGAGGCGACCCGCGCCTTCAACGTGCCCTGCATCGAGGTCGAAGGTTACGAGGCCGATGACATCATTGCCACCCTTGCCAGCCGGGCAAAGGCGGCGGGCGGCACCGTCACCATCATCTCGTCCGACAAGGACCTGATGCAGTTGGTGGGCGACGGGGTCGACATGCTTGACCCGATGAAGAACCTGCGCATCGGACCCGATGAGGTGGTCGAGAAGTTCGGCGTACAGCCCGACCGGGTGGTCGATGTGCAGGCGCTGGCGGGCGACAGCACCGATAACGTGCCCGGTGCGCCGGGGATCGGGATCAAGACGGCGGCACTTTTGATCAACGAATATGGCGATCTGGAAACGCTGTTGGCGCGGGCGGGCGAGATCAGGCAGGACAAGCGCCGCGAGGCGCTGGTCAACAATGCCGATCTGATCCGCATCTCGCGCCAACTGGTGTCGTTGGATGCCAACATGCCGCTGGATCTGGCGATCGAGACGCTGGAGCTGAAGGCGCCGGATGCGGAAAAGATCATGGGCTTTCTGACCGCGATGGAGTTTCGCACCCTGACCCGCCGGGTGGCGGAAAGGCTGAAGGTTGACGTGCCGGTACTTCCCGAGGGGCCGGTTGTGGTTGGTGCGCACGACGAAAAGCCAGCGGTGCCCGAGGCGGGTGTGCCGTTTGACCATGCGGCCTATGATTGGGTGCGCGAGCGCGCCGACCTTGATCGATGGATCGCCCTGATCCGCGACCGGGGCCATGTGGCGGTGGATACCGAAACCACCAGCCTTGACGAGATGCGCGCCGATCTGGTGGGCATATCCCTTTCGGTCGTCGCCGGTCAGGCCTGCTATATCCCCTTGGCCCATACGACGGGTGGCGGTGATCTGTTCGGGGCGGCAACACCTGCCACCGGGCAGATGCCGATGGCCGAGGTGCTGGCGGCGCTGAAGCCGGTTCTGGAGGATCCGGCGATCCTGAAAATTGGCCAGAACATGAAATATGACTGGAAGATCTTTGCCCGTAGGGGCATCCGCATCGCCCCTTTTGACGATACGATGCTGATGTCGTATGCCATGCACGCGGGGCTGCACAACCACGGGATGGACGGGCTTTCTGAGCGTTATCTGAGCCACAATCCGATTTCGATCAAAAGCCTGCTTGGTTCGGGGAAATCCGCTGTGACCTTCAACAAGGTGCCGGTGGAAGAAGCGGTGAAGTATGCGGCCGAGGATGCGGATGTCACCTTGCGCCTGTGGCAGACCTTCAAGCCGCAGCTGCACCGCGCCCAGGTAACCACGGTCTATGAGACGCTGGAGCGCCCGCTGGTGCCGGTGCTGGCCGAGATGGAGATGGCGGGGATCAAGGTCGACAAGCAGGTGCTTTCGCGCATGTCGAACGCGTTTGCGCAAAAAATGGCGGGGCTGGAGGCCGAGATTCAGGAGTTGGCCGGGCAGCCCTTCAATGTGGGCAGCCCCAAGCAGCTGGGCGAGATATTGTTCGACAAGTTTCAGGTGCAGGGCGGCGAGAAGGGCAAGACCGGCGCCTATGCCACCGGCGCCGATGTGCTGGAAGATATCGCAGGCAATATCGAACTGGGGGTGCCATCGGACCTGGCCCAGCGGGTGCTGGACTGGCGGCAGCTTTCCAAGCTGAAATCAACCTATACCGATGCGTTGCAGGACCATATCCATCCGGATACCGGGCGGGTGCATACGTCTTATTCCATCGCCGGGGCCAATACCGGGCGGCTGGCCTCGACCGACCCGAACCTGCAGAACATTCCGGTGCGCAGCGAGGAAGGGCGGCGCATACGCGAAGCCTTCGTGGCCGGGCCGGGGATGCGGCTGGTCAGCCTTGACTACAGCCAGATCGAGCTGAGGATTCTGGCGCAGGTGGCGGGGATTGATGCGCTGAAGGATGCGTTCCGGCAGGGGGTCGACATCCATGCGATGACGGCAAGCCAGATGTTCAACGTGCCTTTGGACCAGATGACACCCGAGGTGCGCCGCCGGGCAAAGGCGATCAATTTCGGGGTGATCTACGGGATTTCCGGCTTTGGTCTGGCGCGCAACCTGCGGATTCCGCGCGCCGAGGCGCAGGCGTTCATCGACACCTATTTCCAGCGGTTTCCGGGGATCAAGGAATATATGGAAGCCACCACCGCCTTCGCCAAGGCAAAGGGCTATGTCCAGACCCTGTTCGGGCGCAAAATTCATACCCCCGAGATCAACGCCAAGGGGCCGACGGCGGGCTTTGCAAAGCGCGCGGCGATCAATGCGCCGATTCAGGGGGCGGCGGCGGACGTGATCCGCCGGGCGATGATCCGCATGCCGAAGGCCATTGCCCATCTGCCGGCGACGATGCTGTTGCAGGTGCATGACGAACTGCTGTTCGAGGTCGAGGAAGCATCGGTGGAAGCCCTGATCCAGGTGGCGCGTGAGGTGATGGAAGGTGCCCCGCATCCGGCGGTGCATTTGGATGTGCCTTTGGTCGTCGATGCGGGGCAAGGGGCCAACTGGGCCGAGGCGCATTGAACTGACGCGAGGGGCGGACAGCCCCTCGCCCGCCGCGACGCGCGGGCGCGGCCCGACGATGAGGTTAGCTTTTCAGCCAGCCAAGGCCGGAGGCGGTGTCGGAGGCGGGTTTATATTCGGCCGAGACCCAGCCTTTGTAGCCATCCCGATCGAGGCGGGCGAAGAACGAAGGATAGTCGATTTCCCCGACAGCGGGTTCATGGCGGCCGGGGTAGCCGGCGATCTGGACATGGCTGGCGCGGGGGCCGTGCGTCACCCACGCCCTCATCACGTCGCCGGTGATCCGGTGGGCATGATAGGCGTCGAATTGCAGCGACAGGTTGGGGGCTTCGACCTCGTCGAGGATTTCGGCTGCAAGGTCGAAATCGGCGAGGTAATAGCCGGGCATGTCGTGACGGTTGATCGGTTCGATCGTCAGGCTGCGGTTGGGGGCGCGGGCTGCGGCCCATTTCAGGTTTTCGACGAAGGTGGCGCGGGCATCGGGTGCGTCGGTGCTGCCTGCCATGATATGCAGGTGCAGGGGTTTGAGGACATCGGCGAAGCGCAAGCTGCGGTCGAAATCGCGGCGGAACCGGTCCTGAAGCCCCGGGATGGCGGCGAAGCCCTGGGGGCCGCCGGTGGCGTTGGGGGGCGGGCAGTTCATCAAGACGAAGGTCAGATCGTTCCAGATCAGTTGATCGCGCATGTCCTGCGCGGGGCAGTCGTAGGGGAACAGCACCTCGACCGCGTCAAAGCCCGCATCTTTCGCGACGCGGAACCGTTCCATGAACGGCAGTTCGGTGAAGAGCCAACTGAGGTTGGCGGAGAAGCGCGGCATCAGGGAAGTTCGGACGAGGGGATGATCGGGAAGAAAAGGCCACTGGACCAGAGGCCGAACCAACTTTGGCCTTCGTGGTTTTCATGCACGCAAAGGTCGATCAGCCGGTAAAAGTTTTTGCGGTCGATCAGCGCCTCGAGGTTGGCGCGGATGTGGATGTAGGGGGAGGGCTCGCCGGTGGTGGGGTCGCGGGTGACGCGGATCGGGTGATCGGGGCCAGCGGTGGCCTCATCGTCGACATGGGTCGTGAAGGTGATGATCTGGTCGCGACCGCTGCCTTCAACGCGGAAATCGGTGGCGAGGAAGGGGGCGTCGACGACGCGGATACCGACTTTCTCGGCCGGGGTGACAAGGAAATACTGGTCGCCGTCCTTGCGGATGATCGAGGAAAACAGCTTGACCAAACCCATACGCCCCATCGGCGTGCCCAGATACCACCAGGTGCCGTCGCGGCGGATTTCCATATCCAGATCGCCGCAGAAGGGCGGGTTCCAAAGGTGAACGGGCGGCGGGCCTTTCTTGCCTGCAGCCTTTGCGGCACTTGCGATATTTTCCGCCGAGGGCTTCACGATGAAGTGTCCTTTCGGGATTTCCCCATTGGTGTCAGACGCATATTCTGCCTTTATGCTGGGGGCGAAGACAAGGGAAGGATTGCTGTGATGGCCAATGCTCTGGATCTGGTGGCGGAGATCGAGGCGCTGGGCGGGCGGCTGGCCGAGGCCAAGTCCATGATCGCGCGGCGGTTCATCGGACAGGAGCGGGTGGTGGATCTGAGCCTGACCGCGCTTTTGTGCGGCGGGCACGGGCTTTTGGTCGGCGTGCCGGGGTTGGGCAAGACCATGCTGGTCGAGACACTGGGCACCGTGATGGGGCTGACCAGCGGGCGGGTGCAGTTCACCCCCGATCTGATGCCTGCCGATATTCTGGGGTCGGAAGTGCTGGAGACGGCGGCGGATGGGTCGCGCGCCTTTCGCTTCATCGAAGGGCCGATCTTTTGCCAGTTGTTGATGGCCGACGAGATCAACCGTGCCAGCCCGCGCACCCAGTCGGCGCTGTTGCAGGCGATGCAGGAGGGGCAGGTGACGGTTGCAGGCCAGCACCGCAGTCTTGGCAAGCCGTTCCATGTGCTGGCCACGCAAAACCCGATCGAGCAGGAGGGCACCTATCCTTTGCCAGAGGCGCAGCTGGACCGGTTTTTGGTGCAGATCGATGTCGAATACCCCGACCGCGCGGTCGAGAGGGATATTCTGATGGCGACCACGGGGGCCAGCGTGGCCAATGTGCAGCCGGTGATGGATGCACAGGGGCTTTTGGCGGCACAGCAATTGTTGCGGCGAATGCCGGTGGGCGAAAAGGTGGTGGAGATGATCCTTGATCTGGTGCGCGCCTGCCGCCCCGAGGCGGAGGAGGCCAGTCAGAGAGTGCGCGATTGCGTCAGTTGGGGGCCGGGGCCGCGGGCGGCGCAGGCGCTGATGCTGGCGGTCAGGGCGGCGGCGCTGCTGGACGGGCGGCTGGCGCCGTCGGTGACCGATGTGGCGGCTTTGGCGCGGCCGGTCCTGTCGCACCGGATGGCGCTGACCTTTGCCGCGCGGGCGCGCGGGGAAACACTGGCCGGGCTGATCGTCGGCGTCAGCGAGGGCCTGACCCGCGCCGAGGCTGCATGAGCGAGGGCGCCGCCCAGTTCGGCTTTGATCTGCGCCACCGGGCCGAAGGTCTGGCGGCGGGCTTGCCGCCCTTGCTGGCGGCGGCGGATCATCTGGCGGTGGCCTTGCAGCAGGGGCTGCACGGGCGCAGGCGGGTAGGTCAGGGCACGGAATTCTGGCAATATCGCGCCGCTCAGCCAGGCGACGAAGTGCGGCGCATCGACTGGCGGCGGTCAGCCCGGTCGGATGCGCAGTTCCTGCGCGAACAGGAATGGCAGGCGGCGCAGTCGGTGCAGTTCTGGGCGGACGGTGCGGCGTCGATGGCCTATCGGTCGTCCGAGCGCTGGGAGGACAAGGGCAGCCGGGCACGGCTTCTGGCGCTGGCGCTGGCGGTGCTGCTGGAACACGGCGGCGAGCGGATCGGGCTGGCCGACGGCATGGCGCCGCCGCGCGCGGGGCGAGCGCAGCTGATGCGGATGGCCGAGGCCTTGAGCCTGCGTGACGCGGGGGTGGATTATGGTGCACCGCGTGCGTCGGCGCTGCTGCCGGGGGCGCGGGCGGTGTTTCTGTCGGATTTTCTGGGCGGGTTCGATCCGGTGCGGGACGCGGTCCTGGCGGCGGCGGACAAGGGGGTGAAGGGCGCCTTGGTGCAGGTGCTGGACCCGGCCGAGGAAGAGTTTCCCTTTACGGGCCGTGCCTTGTTCGAAAGCATGGGCGCCTTGCTGCGCCACGAGACGAAAGAGGCGGCGGGCCTGCGGGCGCGTTACCGCGCGCGGTTGGCCGAACGGCGCGATGAGCTGGCTGATCTGGGTCGCGCGACAGGCTGGGCGGTGACGCAGCACCGCACCGATCATCCGGCGCAGACAGCCCTTCTGTGGCTGTATCAGGTGATCGGACCGAACCGGGGGCAGGGGCGATGAGCGGGATTTTCGCCACGCTGGGTTTCACCACGCCCTGGTTGTTGTGGGCGCTGTTGCCGCTGCCTCTGATCTGGCTGTTGTTGCGGGTGATGCCGCCGGCGCCGGTCTTGCGGCGTTTTCCGGGGGTGGTGTTGCTGTTGGGGCTGGCGGATCAGGATGCCTCGGCGGCGCGCACACCGCCTTGGCTGTTGGCGCTGCGGGTGCTGGCCCTCATGCTGGCGGTGGTGGGGTTTGCCGGGCCGGTGCTGAACCCGCAGGCGGTGCCCGAAGGGCGGGGGCCTTTGCTGATTCTGGCCGATGCGGGCTGGGCTGATGCGGCGGATTGGGACCGGCGGCGCGGGCAGTTGCAGGCAGCACTTGACCGCGCGCGGCTGGCGGGGCGGCCGGTGGCCTGGCGGGCGCTGACCGGTGATCTGGCAAGCCCGGTCGTTTTTACGGCCGGGGATGATCTGGCGGGGCAGCTGGCCGCCGCCCAGCCCGCGGCATGGGAGCCTGCGGACGGCGAGATGGCGGAATTCGTGATGGCACTGCCGGAAGGGGCGTTCGATACGGTCTGGCTTTCGGACGGGGTGGAGCGGCCGGCGCGGGCGGTTCTGGTCAAGGCGTTACTGGGCCACGGGGCCGTGGTGGTGCAGGAAAGCCCTGCGCGGGCCTTTGCCCTTCGTCCGCCCGAGGTGGTCGACGGCAAGCTGCGGCTGACGGTTCTGCGTGCAGGCCCCGGATCGGCGCGGAGGGTTGAGGTTCTGGTACTTGGGCTTGATCCGGCGGGGATCGAACGCGAACTGGCGCGGCAAAGCGTGACTTTTGCGGCGGGCGACAGCGAACGCGAGGTGCGCTTTGATCTGCCGCCAGAGTTGCGCAACCGGGTGACGCGGTTCCAACTTTCTGGCGTGGCCTCGGCGGGGGCGGTGGTTCTGGCCGATGACGGGTTGAAGCGGCGCAAGGTGGCGCTGGTCGATGGCGGTTCGGTGCGCGAGGGGCTCGATCTGCTGTCGCCAGCGCATTATCTGCGGCAGGCATTGAAGCCGACGACCGACCTGATCGAAGGAACATTGGCGGATCTGCTGCCGGCGGCGCCGGACGTGGTGATTTTGGCCGATGTGGCGCGGTTGCAGCAGGATGATGCCGACCGGCTGGCAGATTGGGTGGATCAGGGCGGTTTGCTGTTGCGCTTCGCCGGGCCGCGGCTGGCCGCGTCACTGGCGCCGGACATGCCGGTCGATCCCTTGCTGCCGGTGCCGTTGCGGCCCGGCGACCGGGCGATTGGCGGGGCGATGAGCTGGGGCGCGCCGCAGGGGTTTTCGCCTTTTCCGGAAGGGTCGCCCTTTGCGGGGCTGGTGGTGCCGGGGGATGTGACGGTCAGCGCACAGGTGCTGGCCCAGCCGTCGCCGGAACTGTCGGGTCATGTGATTGCGGCGCTGGCCGATGGCACGCCTTTGGTCACGCGCGCGAAGATGGGGTCGGGGCAGGTGGTTCTGTTCCATGTCAGCGCCAATGCCGAATGGACAAGCCTGCCGTTGTCAGGCCTGTTCGTGCAGATGCTGGACCGGCTGGCAATCTCGAGCCGTCCCGGAAAGGCCGAGGCGGCGGCGCTGGCGGGCACGGTCTGGCAGGCCGACCGGGTGATGGACGGGTTCGGCCATCTGGCGCAAGCGGGCGGGCTGGCCGGGGTGGCCGGTGAGGATCTGGGCAAGGAGCTGGTCGGGCCGCTGACGCCGCCGGGGCTTTATCGGTCGGACGACCGGCATATGGCGCTGAATGTGATGGCGGCGGATCGGGCGCTCGCCCCTGCCGTCTGGCCTGTGGGCGTGCGGGTCGAGGGGCTGGCCGAGGTGGCGGAGCGGCCGTTGAAAGGCGGCGTACTGGCGGCGGCGCTTGCGCTGTTGATCGCGGATATTGTGGCGACGCTGGTTCTGTCGGGACGGCTAGGCGGCCTGCGTCGGGCGGGGGCGCTGATTGTGGCGCTGGCGGTCGCGGGACTTGGCGTGCCGCAGGGCGCGCGGGCGCAGGAGGCGGAGCGGCTGGTGGCTGCTTCGGACGGCATGGCGCTGGCCTATGTCGAGACGGGCAATGCGCAGCTGGACGAGATTTCGAAGGCCGGGCTTTTTGGTCTGTCGGTGGTGCTGACCCAGCGCACCACGGTCGAGCCGGCCGACCCGTTTGCCGTGGATCTGGACCGCGATGAGCTGTCGGTCTTCGCTTTTCTGTATTGGCCGATCACCCCGGATCAGCCGACGCCGTCGCTGGAGGCATACCGCAAGCTGAACCGGTTTCTGCAATCGGGGGGCATGATCCTGTTCGATACGCGCGATGCCGATCTGGCAGGGGGGGCTGTGACGCCCGAGGGGCAGCGTCTGCAGGAACTGGCGGCGGGGCTGGACATTCCGGCGCTGGATCCGATCCCGCAGGATCATGTGCTGACCCGCAGTTTCTACCTGCTGGAGGACTTTCCCGGCCGTTTTGCGGGCGCACCGGTCTGGGCCGAAGCCGCCCCGGCCACGGCCGAGAAGGCCGAAGGCATGCCCTTTCGCAATCTGAACGATGGGGTGACGCCGGTTGTGATCGGCGGCAATGACTGGGCGGCGGCCTGGGCGATGGACGATCAGGGCCGAGCGATGTTTCGCGTCGGGCGCGGGCAGGTGGGCGAGCGGCAAAGGGAAATGGCTTACCGGTTCGGGGTCAATCTGATCATGCATGTGCTGACCGGAAATTATAAGTCCGATCAGGTGCATGTGCCGGCATTGCTGGAAAGGCTTGGGCAATGAGCGGGCAGGAACTGATCTTTGCCCCGCTGGTCGGGATGCCGTTCTTGCTGGTGCTGGCGGGGCTGATGGTGGTTGGGCTGGGGCTTTCGGTCTTTTACCGGCTGCGGGGAAGTTGGGCGCGGGCGCTTGCGGCTTTGTGCCTGCTGATGGCGCTATCCGGGCCGGAACTGCGGCGCGAGGCGCGTGAGCCTTTGCGCGATATCCTGTTGGTGCTGAAGGATGCCAGCGCGTCGGGCCGGATCGGGGCGCGGGGTGGGCAGGCTGATGCGGCGTTGGCGGCACTGCGCGCCAAGGCCGCTGCCCTGCCCAATCTGGAATTGCACGAGGTGACGATTCCCGATGGGCCGGAAGGGGCCGGAACCGAGGCAGTGAAGGCGCTGGCGGCGGCCCTGGCCGAAGAACCCGCCAACCGGGTGGCGGGGGCGCTGCTGATCACCGACGGGCAGGCGCATGACGCGGCAAGCCCGCTGCCGCCGATCGGCGGGCCAGTGAACGTGGTTTTGACCGGGGCGCGCGCCGACTGGGACCGGGCGCTGACCATTACCCGCGCCCCGGCCTTTGGCATCATCGGCGAGGAAACCACCATCGGCCTGCGGATCGACGAACAGGGCCGCCTGCCGGGGGCTGAGGCGGGACGTGATGTGGATATCAGCATCGCCATGGATGGAGAGGCGCCTCGCACCTATACAATGCCGGTGAACCGCGACATGGATCTGCCGGTGACGCCGGGCCATGCAGGGCAGAATGTGGTGCAGATCGCCCTTGCGCCTTCGGTGGGCGAACTGACCGACCAGAACAACATGGCCGTGGTGCAGATGAACGGGGTCCGCGACCGGCTGCGGGTGCTACTTGTGTCGGGGCAGCCCTATGCGGGGGAGCGGACTTGGCGCAACCTGCTGAAGTCGGATGCGTCGGTTGACCTTGTGCATTTCACCATCCTGCGCCCGCCAGAAAAGGAAGACGGCGTGCCGGTGGACGAGTTGGCGCTGATCGCCTTTCCGACGCGCGAGCTGTTCGTGGAAAAGATTGACCAGTTCGATCTGATCATCTTTGACCGCTATCCCCTGCGGGGCATTCTGCCGTCGGATTACCTTGATAATATCCGCGATTATGTGTTGGGGGGCGGTGCGCTTCTGGTGGCCGCGGGGCCTGAATTTGCGTCGGCGGAAAGCCTTTACTTTTCGGGGGTGGGCGAGGTGATGCCCGCCGATCCGACGACGCGGGTGGTGGATGGGGTTTTTCTGCCCACGGTGTCCGATCTGGGCAAGCGCCATCCGGTCACAGAGGGGCTGGAGGCGTTTGCGCCCAGGGCGGACCGGGCCGAGGGGGCGCCTTGGGGGCGCTGGCTGCGGCGGGTAGAACTGGCCAATCCGCGCGGGCAGGTAGTGTTGCAGACCCCGGAGGGTGATCCGCTTTTGATCCTCAACCGCGAAGGCGAGGGGCGGGTGGCGCTGTTGGCGTCGGATCAGGCTTGGCTTTGGGCGCGCGGCTATGAGGGCGGTGGGCCACAGCAGGAACTGCTGCGGCGGCTGGCGCACTGGATGATGAAAGAACCAGATCTGGAGGAGGAATCCCTGTCGGCCGCAATCAGCGGATCCGAGGTCACGATCACCCGCCGGTCGCTGAGAGAAGGCGCGCGCGAGGTGACGATCACCGCGCCGGATGGCGGGGTCAGCCGTCTGGCACTGACCGAGGTGCAGCCGGGGCTTTACCGGGGCACTTGGCAGGCGGCGGGGCCGGGGCTTTACCGGCTGAAGGAGGGCGATCAGGAGCGGGTCTTTGCGTTGGGTGCGGCGATGCCGAAGGAGTTTGCCGATGCGGTGCCGTCGGAGACGGTCTTGCAGGGCGTGACGGCGGCGGGGAACGGTGGCTTTGTCTGGCTTGCCGATGGCGTGCCCGACCTGCGGGCGGTGCGCGCCGGTCGGCCTGCCGCGGGGCGCGGCTGGGTGGGCTATGTGCCGCGCGGGGCTTTCCGCACGCTTGATCTGCGGCTGACCCCGCCCTTGCCCGACTGGGCGCTGTTGCTGGCGGCGCTGGGGCTGATGCTGGTGGCCTGGCTGCAGGAAGGCGCGCGGCGGCGGGTCTGACCGGCCGCGCCGGGGCTTATTGGTCCGACCAGCGCGCCACGTCGGCGCGGGCAAGATAGCGGGCGCCCTGGGTCTGCATCCGGGCCCAGGTGGGGCCTTCCTTCACCTCGCCGATCGTGGCGTAGAAGGGGCTTATGTCCGACACTGCCTGCAATTGCCAAAGCGCCTTGCCGCTGGCCATATCAACCTCGAACAGTCGCCCGCCCATGGTTTCGGCCACCAGCATCCGGCTGCCATCGGCGGACAGGGCAACCGCCCCTTGGGCGATCGAATCAAGGTCGCCGCCGGGGGCTGCCGGGTCGTGTGGGAAGACGGTGGTCGCATGCCCGCTTTCTGGATCAAGCCGCACAACGCGGGTGCCCTTGGCTGTGTCGATTCCGCCCAGATTGTCGAAGGCATAAATGCTGCCATCGGGCGCAACGTTCGGGCTGTGCTGGGCCACGATTGGCCCTTTCAAGACCTTCAGGATACGACCATCGGTCTGATCAAGCACCACAAGCGTCGAGGAGGACCGCAGCGATACCAGCAGATCGCCCACCCGGGTTCCCGGCATGCGGGCCGCCGCTGCCGCGTTCAACAGCGCCACGCCGTTCACATGGTAAGGGTCGCAGTCGCTGCGGACCGAATAGGCCAGGCCCTGCATGTCTGATGCTTTGACCAGGTCCTCCATCCAGAAGCGATTTTCAACCGTGCCGTCGGCGGCGAGGATTTGCACGCCTTCCTGAAACAGCGCCTGGTCTTTGCAGGCCAATGGTTCGGATGTGCCAGCCACGTTGGTCTGGGCGGTTTCGATCCGGGCGATCGGCACATAGATGCGCCCGTCGGCGCCGACGGTGGGCCAGTGGTGGCTGTTATCGACCTTCGCCCACAAAAGCGTGCCGTCCCAGCTGAACTTGGCGATGCCCACCTGATACGGATAGACGTTACGGCCCTGAAACACGACGATCAGATTGCCCTCTGGATCAATGTCGGTGCCCTGCACATTTAGGTTGGCGGGCGACGGATAGCCGGTGAAGCCCTTGAACTCTTCTGGTTTGAACAAGGCGGCGGGATCGAATTTCCAAGTGTGCAGCGCCTTGCCCGTGCGGTCGATGACCATCGCCATGCAGCCGTAATCGGGGCACAGATCCTGACGGTAATAGAAGCCGCCGGTCAACAGAATCAGGTCATCGCCAGGGACCGGCGCGAAGTTGGTGATCGGGTCCGGGGCGGTGGCTTCGGGAAGTTGGGACAGGACATGCTGGGGGAGTGTATTGTCCTCGAGCTTTTGCCAGGCCTCGATCCCGGTCTTGACGTGCATGATCTGGCGATAGGGAAAGACTTTCAGCAGAACTGCCGAAGTGCCCCAGACAAAACAAAGGAAAGCCAGCCCCGCCACAAAGGCGATCTTCATGAATGATTGCACGATGCCCCCGACATTTCTGATCTGACTAAGCGGGCCAAAGCATCTATCCCGCGCTGTTCGCACGACTTTTTTGGCTATTTTGACAGATTCAGCAACACTTTTCGCGAATGAGAAGCAAATTCGCGCCGCCAGGAGACAAAGATCGTTGCTGTTGCGGTGGCAATCAACCCGTATGGACCCAGCAGCCAGCCCAAAGCCCCCAGCGCGAAGTAGATCGAGCGCAGGCCCTTGTTGAAATTCTTTGCCGCGTGAATGTTGATTTCGCCGGCCTGGCGGGCGCGCAGGGCCGCCTGGGGATCGCTTTCGTCGTTCGGCACGGCGGCCATCAGGATGGCGCAATAGCCGAACAGCCGGTGCGACCAGACAAATTTCAGCATGGCGTTGGTGAGGAATAGAACCACCACCATGAACTTGGTCTGTACCAGAGCCGCAGAGCCGCCGATCGTCGGGAGTTCGCCCACGAGGCCGTGCAACTGGTCGGGATTGCCGATGAAGGCCACGCCGCCGCCGATGGCGATCATGCAGGCCGAAGCGAAGAAGCTGGTGCCTTGCCGCAGGCTGTCAAGGACGGTGGCATCAAAGATGCGCGGATTGCGGGTGACAAACTGCACCATCCAGTCGCGCCGGTAGCCCTGCATCAGCCAGCTGACCGACGGCCGCCCGACCGGAGGCTTTTCGGTGAAATGGCCAATCAAGAGCCAGCCGCCGATCAGCAGGCTGAGAGCCAGCCAGTCGGCAGTGGTAACGTCACGAACGAGGCTTGCAGGGTCCATGCGCAGATCCTGCCTTGCCAAACTGCTGCTGCCAACCGAAAATCCGTGCCGGACCCCTGAAACGACCGGAGAGTGACATGGATCTGCCCGCCGTTCGCCAGCCGGTGCTGGACCGCCGTGACCGGATCCTGGCCGGGCTGGCGACGATCCTTCCCGCTGACGCCGTGATCCATGATGCGGCTGAGTTGCGCGCCTATGAGTGCGACGCGCTGTCGGCCTATCGCTGCCCGCCCTTGGCGGTGATCCTGCCGCGCACAACCGCAGAGGTGGCCGCAGCGCTGGCCTTCTTGCACCGTGAGGGGGTGCCGGTGGTGCCGCGCGGGGCCGGAACGTCGTTGGCCGGTGGGGCGATGCCGACGGCGGATGCGGTGCTGGTGGGGCTGGCTCGGATGAACCGGGTGCTGGAGGTCGACCTTGCCAACCGCTTCATCCGGGTCGAGGCGGGACGCACCAACCTTTCGGTGACGGCTGCGGTCGAGGCGGACGGGTTCTTTTATGCGCCCGATCCGTCTAGCCAGCTGGCCTGTGCGATCGGCGGCAATATCGCGATGAATTCGGGGGGCGCGCATTGTCTGAAATACGGGGTGACGACCAACAATCTGCTTGGGGTCACCTTGGTGCGGATGGATGGGACGGTTCTGGAACTGGGCGGGCCGTGGCTGGACGCCGGGGGAATTGACCTTTTGGGGGTGGTTTGTGGGTCTGAGGGGCAGTTGGGGATTGTGACCGAGGCGGTCTTGCGGATATCGCCGAAGCCCGAAGGCGCACGGCCGGTGCTGATCGGTTTTGCCAGCAGCCGGGATGCGGGGGCCTGCGTCGCCGACATCATCCGTGCCGGGGTTTTGCCGGTGGCGATCGAATTCATGGACCGGCCCTGCATTCGTGCCTGCGAGGACTTCGCGCATGCGGGGTATCCGGACTGCGAGGCTTTGCTGATCATCGAGGTTGAAGGCAGCGGGGCCGAGATTGACGAGCAACTGGCGCTGATCCGGTCGATTGCCGGGCGCCATGATCCGGTCGAGGTCCGTGAAAGCGGGTCCGAGGCGGAAAGCGCCCGCATCTGGCTGGGGCGCAAGTCGGCCTTCGGCGCGATGGGGCAAATCAATGATTACATGTGTCTTGATGGGGTGATCCCGGTTTCAGCCTTGCCCGAGGTGCTGGATCGGATCGGCGCGATGAGCCGGGAGTTCGGGCTGGATGTGGCAAATGTCTTTCACGCGGGCGACGGCAATCTGCATCCGTTGATCCTGTATGACGCCAACAAGCCCGGCGATCTGGAACGGTGCGAGGCGTTCGGGGCGGCGATCCTGAAGCTGTGTGTCGCGGTGGGGGGATGTCTGACCGGCGAGCACGGGGTGGGGATCGAGAAGCGCGATCTGATGGAGGTGCAGTTCACGCGCGATGATCTGGAGGCGCAGATGCGGGTCAAGGATCTGTTCGATCCGGGCTGGCTGCTGAATGCAGCCAAGGTTTTCCCGTTGCATCTGTCGGCGGGGCGCGCCATCTGAGGGCGCGGCCGGGGGGGTCACCCCCCCGGACCCCCGTGGAGTATTTGTCCCAAGATGAAAGGGCTGTCAGGGCCATGCCGGATTACTTTGCCTATACCGATGGCGCCTGTTCGGGCAATCCGGGGCCGGGTGGCTGGGGGGCTTTGCTGCTGGCGCGTGAGGGTGGGCTGGTGGTCAAGGAGCGTACGCTGAATGGCGGCGAGGCTGATACCACCAACAACCGGATGGAGCTTTTGGCGGCGATTTCGGCGCTGGAGGCTTTGGGGCGGGCGACCGAGATCACGCTGGTGACCGACAGCGCCTATGTGAAGAACGGGGTCAGCCAGTGGATTCACGGCTGGAAGCGAAACGGCTGGAAGACCTCGGACGGGAAGCCCGTGAAGAATGTCGATCTGTGGCAGCGGCTTGAGGTGGCGGCGGCGCGCCACAAGGTGACATGGACCTGGATAAAGGGCCATGCGGGGCATGCTGAAAACGAGCGCGCGGACGAGTTGGCGCGGGCGGGCATGGCGCCGTTCAAGACGGGTAAGGCGCGGGGTTAGCGGCCCCTGACATAAGTTTGCCAAAGCCAGATCAGCGCCATCGCCCCGAGGACCGCGCCGACGAAACCGGCGGCCCACCCGGTCAACGCCAGAAGAACGCGCAGCACGGTTCCGGCCGCGAGCGCGCCGAGGATGCCGATGACGATGGTGGTGATAAGGTCGGTGTCGGTCTTCATCAGCCGCGTGGCGATAAAGCCTGCGGCGGCACCCAGAATGATCAGGCCAATGATGGGCATGGGTTTCCCCCCTGTTGCTGGGGTCAATATGGGGGCGCGGGCAAGGTTTGTGAAGGTCAGCCGAAGCGGGCGGGCAGGGACCAGCCGCGCAGCAGATCCTCGGGCAGCATTGCGCGTTTGCCTTCGCGCTGGGCTTCAAGGATTTCCACCGCGCCGCTGCCACAGGCGATGGTGAGGCCGGACAGCCTGGTACCGGGCGTGCCTTGCCCAGGGGCGAGGCGGGCGCGCAGGAGTTTCAGCCGTTCGCTGCCCGCAAGGCACCAGGCGCCGGGGAAGGGCGAGAGGCCGCGGATCAGGCGGTCAATCTCTGGCGCCGGTCGGGTCCAGTCGATGCGGGCTTCGGCCTTGTCGATCTTTGTGGCGTAGGTGACGCCATCGCTGGCTTGCGGGGTGCGGGGCAGGCGGTCGATCTGATCAAGCGCGGTCAGGATCAGGTCGGCACCCATTGCTGCAAGGCGGTCGTGCAGGTCGGCGGTGGTGTCGGTGGGGCCGATCGGGGTTGACTGCAGCAAGAGGACCGGGCCGGTATCAAGCCCCGCTTCCATCTGCATGATGGCGATGCCGGTCTCGTGGTCGCCGGCCAGGATTGCGCGGTGGATCGGGGCGGCGCCGCGCCAGCGCGGCAAGAGCGAGGCATGGATATTGAGGCAGCCGTGGCGGGGGGCGTTGAGCAGCGCCTGCGGCAGGATCAGCCCGTAGGCAACCACCACCGCCACATCGGCATTCAGGGCAGCGAAGTCGGCGCGGTCGGCAGAATCGCGGAAGTTGGCGGGATAACGGACGGGCAGGCCAAGGCTTTCGGCGGCGACATGCACCGGGCTTGGGCGGTCTTTCTTGCCGCGTCCGGCGGGGCGGGGGGGTTGAGTGTAGACGGCGACGACTTCGTGCCGGGCCGCAAGAGCGCGGAGGGCCGGAACGGAAAAGTCCGGCGTGCCCATGAAAATGACCTTCATGGGCGGCTGTCCTTAGGTGAAGGGCGCCCCCCACCCCATCCCTCCCCCACAAGGTGGGATGCAGGCGACAAGCAGGGGCGTACCGCGCCGTTTGTCGTGGGGGTTTCGTCGGCGCGCCTCATTCGAGCCGCCGCAATTTTTCGGCCTTGGCCACCAGCATCTTGCGGCGAAGTGGCGAGAGGTGATCGACGAAGACCTTGCCGTTCAGATGATCGATCTGGTGCTGGACCGAGGTGGCCCAGAGGCCGACGAAATCGCGTTCTTCGACCGCGCCTGCCTCGTTGAGGAAACGGATGGTGACGGCGCGGGGGCGTTCGATCAGCGCCGAGACGCCGGGCAGGTTGGGGCTGGCTTCCTCGTGCTTGCGAAACTGGATCGAGGCGTGGAGCACCTCGGGGTTGGCCATGCGCACGACTTGCCCGCGCTTGTCGGACGCATCGACGACGGCGAGGCGCAGCATGATGCCGATCTGCGGGGCGGCGAGGCCGACGCCCGGCATCGCCTCCATCGTGTCGACCATGTCATCCCAGATCATGCGGACGGTTTCGGTGACGGACGCCACCGGTTCGGCGGGGGTGCGCAGGCGCTTGTCAGGGTAAGGGATGAAGGGTCGGACGGCCATATCAGCCGCGCGCCCGGTCACGTTTGAGCTTTTCCATCTTGCGGGTGATGAGCTGGCGTTTCAGCGGCGAGAGGTAGTCGATGAACAGTTTGCCATCGAGGTGGTCCATCTCGTGCTGGGCGCAGGTGGCCCAGAGGCCGACAAAATGGTCTTCGTGCAACGCGCCATCAAGGCCGAGCCAGCGCACCTTCACTTCGGACGGGCGGGTGACTTCGGCATATTGTTCGGGGATCGAAAGGCAACCTTCTTCGTAGATCTTGCGGTCATCGGAGGCCCAGATGATTTCGGGGTTCATCAGCACCATCGGGCGCGGTTTCGTTTCGGGGTCCTTGACGCAATCCATCACGAAAAGGCGCTTCAGCAGGCCAATTTGCGGGGCGGCAAGGCCGACGCCCGGCGCGTCATACATGGTTTCAAGCATGTCATCGGCGGCCGCGCGGATTTCGTCCGTGATTTCGGTCACGGGTTCGCATGGCTTTTTCAGACGCGGGTCTGGGTGAATGAGGATCGGGCGCAGGGTCATGCGCTGGATTTAGGATAAGGAAACGGTTTTCGCAATGGTGGGGATTGTGCAACGCGAACGGGTTCTGATGTTCCGCCGGTGACGGGGTTGGCCGCAAGGCGTCCGGGCCGAAGAATTGTGCCCCAAACAATCCTGCGCGCCGGGAAACGTTGCGGGAGAGGTATGGTTTCCCTATAGATCTGCCGCGGGCGGCCTGCGGGCTGGAGGGGCAGTCGCGCCCCGGACACAGCATAACTTCGGAGTTTTCATGACCTTTGACCGTATCATTGACCGTTGCGGCACCCATTCAAACAAATGGGACATGATGGAGGCGATTTATGGGGTGCGGCCCGATGACGGGATCGCCATGTGGGTTGCGGATATGGACTTCGCCCCGCCGGCCTGTGTTCAGGCTGCGGTCGAGAAGTTGGCGGCGCATGGGGTCTACGGTTATTTTGGCGATGACCGGGCCTATATGGAGGCGATCACATGGTGGATGAAGGCCCGTCACGGCTGGGCGGTTGATCCGAAGTCGATCTTCACCACCCACGGGCTGGTCAACGGCACGGCCATGTGTGTGGATGCCTTTACCAAGCCCGGCGACGGGGTGGTGCTGATGACGCCGGTTTACCACGCGTTTGCGCGGGTCATCAAAGCCGCCGGGCGGCAGGTTGTGGAATGCCGGTTGAAGAACGCGGCTGGCCGCTACGAGATGGACTTCGACGCATGGGATGCCCAGATGACCGGGGGGGAGCGGATGTTGATCCTGTGTTCGCCACACAATCCCGGTGGGCGGGTCTGGACGGCGGCGGAACTGCGCGGGGTGGCGGATTTTGCCAAGCGGCATGATCTGATCCTGGTGTCGGACGAGATCCACCATGATCTGGTCTATCCGGGGCAGAAACATCTGGTGATGGCCAATGCCGCGCCTGACATTGCCGACCGGCTGGTGATGATGACGGCCACCACCAAGACCTTCAACATCGCCGGGTGCTATTTGGGCAATGTGATCATTTCCGACGAGGTTTTGCGAAAGCGCTTTGCCCATCGGATGATGGCGATGGGGATTTCGCCCAATTCCTTCGGCATGCATATGGCGACAGCGGCCTACAGCCCCGAGGGGGCGGCATGGGCGGACGAATTGATGGTCTATCTGGACGGCAACCGGATGATCTTTGACGAGGGGATCGCGAAAATTCCGGGGCTTTCTTCGATGCGGCTGGAGGCGACTTATCTGGCCTGGGTGGATTTTTCCGGGACCGGGATGACCGCAGCGGAATTTACCCGCCGGGTCGCGAGGGATGCGCGCATTGCGGCCAGCCACGGGGTGACTTTCGGGGCGGGCGGCGAAAGTTTTTTGCGGTTCAACATCGCCACGCGCCGGGCGCTGGTAGTTGAAGCGGTCGCGCGTCTGCAAAAGGCCTTTGGCGATCTGCAATAGCGGTCTCTGTCGGCCTTTGGCCGCGTCCTGACCAGAGGCTCGGCTCAGTAGCCGGTGAGATACCCTGTCGGCGCGCTTTCGTCGCGGACGTAGTCAAGTGGGGCGACGTCGGTGGTCTTGCGCTGCCACTTCATCGTGCAGATCAGTTCCCCCCCGGCCACGTCCGATGCCATGATCAGGCATTGGGCCAGATGGCGGGCGCCGTCGTACAGATCAACCAGCCCGCGCAGGTGAAGAACCTGATCGGCGTCGAGCGTGAAGCCTTCGGGCAGCATGCGCAGCACCGGATAGGTTTCGTCGCCGGCAAGGATGCGCAGGCGCGACTTCTTCTTAAGCGCCTTTTTGCGCGCCGCTTCCATTTCGGCCAGCATTTCGCGCGACAGAAAGTCCGACATGACGTTTCCCTTCACACAGCGTCAGACCAGGTCAGTCTGCGCCGCTTTCCCCTTGAGGCAAGATAAGCAGCAAATCTGTGGATAATGTGAAGAAGATACGGCCAAAGAGATGAAACTGTTGCGAAATTGACTCGGAATGTGGCGAGGGGGGATCGGCGGTCTGGTGCCGTATGGTGCGCGCCCGGTTGACCTGCCCCCTGTCGTCGCTAGGGTTGGGGCGTTGAATCGGTTGCGCCGCCCGACGGCGGTCATGTGGAAAGGCGCCTCATGCGTTCGGTTGTTGTTTTTGCCCTGCTGTTGTCGTTTGGCACCGGCACATCGCCTACCGGGGCCGCGCAAGGCTGTGGCGGTGATTTCGCGGACTTTCTGGGGGGGCTGTCCAGCGAAGCAGGTGCGCGCGGATATGACCGGCAGGGGTTTGACGCCTTTTTGCAGGGCGTGCGGCAGGACAAGAAGGTACTGAAACTTGATCGGGCGCAGGGGGTGTTCAAGAAAAGCTTTCTGGATTTTCTGTCTTCGCGCGTTTCGTCAGGGCGGCTGTCGATGGGGGCGGGGAAGCTGAAAGCCTATCGTTCAACCTTTGACCGCATTGCGGCGGATTATGGAAGTCCGGCGGGGGTGATTGCATCTTACTGGGGCCTTGAGACGGATTTTGGGGCGGTGCAGGGCGATGTGCCGACGCTGGGCGCCTTGGTGACGCTTGCGCATGATTGCCGACGGCCAGAGCTGTTTCGGCCGCAAATTTTTGCCGCCTATGAACTGACCGGGCGCGGGATGTTCGACCCGGCACGCAACCGCGGGGCCTGGGCGGGGGAAATCGGCCAGTTTCAGATGCTGCCTGCCGATGTGCTTAAGAACGGAACGGACGGCGATGGGGATGGGCGTGTGGATGTGCAGGGTTCGACACCGGATGCGCTGATGTCGGCGGCACGGATGCTGTCGGGCTTTGGCTGGCGGGCAAATGAACCCTGGTTGCAGGAAATCACCGTGCCCAGAGAGATGGATTGGGCCAAAACCGGGTTGAACCACAGCCTGTCCACAGCGGACTGGGCCGCAATGGGGGTCAAGGGCCGCAGCAAACCGCTGGCGGCGGGGCTGGAGGGGTCGGTGCTTTTGCCGATGGGGCGGTTGGGGCCGGCCTTTATCGCCTATCCGAATTACCATGTTTACTTCAACTGGAACAAAAGCTTCGTCTATGCGACGACGGCTGCCTATTTTGCCACCCGGCTGGAAGGGGCGCCGCCGCTTGATCCGCGTCAGCCCGCGCCGGGCCTGAGCCCGGATCAGATGAAGCGGCTTCAGGAAAAGCTGCAGGCGCGGGGTCATGACGTGGGCAAGATCGACGGGATTCTGGGCAAGCTGACCCGCGAGGCGGTACAGGCCGAACAGGTCCGGCTGGGTCTGCCTGCGGACGGCTGGCCGAATGCGGCGCTGCTTGACGCATTCTGACCAGACCGCCCGCGAGGTCTTGCTGCGAGGAACGTCCGAATGGGCTTGATGCGTGCAGGGATTTCAATCAAGCTCTGGTTGGTTTGATCAAATTGCGCGGAGGGAAACCATGCAGGCCACGCTTATCTTGACCAATGCCCGTATTCTGACCATGGATCCGGCGCGACCGCGGGCCTCGGCCATTGCCTTGGCGGGCGACAGGATCCTTGCGCTTGGCGCGCGTGCGCCGATCGAGGCGCTGGCAGGGCCGGGAACTGAAGTGATCGACTGCAAAGGTGCGACGCTGCTGCCCGGCTTTGTCGAAAGCCATGTGCATCTGGTGCTGGGCGGGGCGGAACTGCAGCATTTGCCCTTGGGTGGTGTGCAGGGCATGGAGGCCGTCACTGCCGCCTTCCGCGCCTTTGGGGCGAAGCACCCCGACCGGCCGATCCTGATGGCGCAGGGCGGGTTTCATACGATGCTGGGCAAGCCCATGACCCGGCAGGTGCTGGATGGGATCGTCGCGGATCGACCTCTGGCGATCATGGCCGCGGATCATCACACGGTGTGGGCCAATACGGCGGCCTTGCAGGCGGCGGATCTTCTGCATGGGGCGCCGATGCCAGCAGGGCATGAAGTGGTGATGGGGCCGGATGGCACCGCCACGGGCGAGTTGCTGGAGTTCGAAGCCTTTTCGCCGATCATGGCGCTTGGGGGCGAGTTGCGCATCAACCTTGGCATCGCCACGGGCGAAGAGCCGGTGCCCGCGCCGACGGCGGCTGAACAGGCGATCGACCGCGCCAAGACAGCGGCAGGGCTGGCGCACTGTGCGCGCCATGGCATCACCTCGATGGTGAACATGGACGGCAACCGCTATACAATTGAACTGCTGCGCGGCCTTCAGTCCGAAGGCAAGCTGACCGCGCGCGTCAAGGTGCCCTTCCATTTCAAGCCGCATATGGACCTGTCGGCGCTGGATCGGGCCGAGGAGATGCAGGCCGATTTTAACGATGAATGGCTGTCGTCCGGGTTCGTGAAGATGTTCATGGACGGGGTGATGGACAGCCGGACCGCCTTCATGCTGAACGATTACCCCGAAGTACCCGGCCATCGGTCGGTGGCGCTGTTTCCCGGGGCGGAATTCAACCGTATCGCCACCGAGATCGACCGGCGCGGGTTGCAGATCGCGGTCCATGCGATTGGCGACGCGGCGGTGCGCACCACCATCGACGGCTATGATGCGGCCCGGAAGGCGAATGGCCCGCGCGACAGCCGCCACCGGATCGAACATATCGAACTGATCGACCCGGCCGATATTTCAAGGCTTGGGACACTGGGGATTGTTGCATCGGTGCAGCCTCCGCATGCGCCGGGGGCAATGGATTTCGCGCTTGAACCGACGATCCATACGCTTGGCCTGTCGCGGCTGAAGGATGCCTATCTTGCCCGCACTCTGGCGGAAGCCGGGGCGCCCATCGCCTATTCCTCTGACTGGCCGGTCACCGATGTTTCGGTGCTGCGCGGTATTCAATGCGCGGTGACACGTCTGCCGTTCGCCGCCGAAGGGGCCGAGGATCAGCGTCTGAGTCTGATGGAAACGCTGCATGCCTATACTGCGGGTGGGGCCTTTGCCGCCCATTGGGATCGGCTGACCGGCACACTGCGGCCAGGTATGGCAGCCGATGTGGTGGTGTTGAGTGGCGATATCGAAAGCTGCGGGGCGGGTGAAATTGCCAGGCTGGACATTGCCCTGACTGTCGCGGGCGGGCGGATCACCTGGCGGGCCTAGGCACCCTATGGTCCGTAGGGTGAAATTCCGCCGAGACTGTCGTTCGTGTGGCGGATCAGCAGGTCGACCAGGCAGGCTTCATCCGCACAGGAATCGCGTTCTTCGATGAAGAGTTCGTCCCAGACCGGCATTTCGTGGTCGGCCTCGGTGCCGGTGGCATTTTCCAGCGCATAGACCCAAGCCCAACTGTCCAGCAGGCCCATCTGCCAAAGTTGGTCATTGGCGCACATCAGTTTGTGGGCGGTTAGCGCCGACGCGTCACAAGGAATATCAGACGGGACATCCCGATAGTCGGCCAGCCCGGCCTGCGCATTGGCCACTGTCGCCGGATCGGGTAGCGGGGCGGCGGCTGCGGGGGCCGCGCAGAACAGGGCAAGGGCGGCAAGGACGCGGGGCATTCCATCCTCCGGAACGGTTGGGGGCCAGAGCTAGAATGCGGCCTGCTTTGGGTCAAGTGCCGCCGAGGCAGGGAAAGCCCCGCCTGTTTTCCCTGCAGGACGAACCCGGCGAAATTAGCTGGTTTCCGGCCTGACTGGCGGCGGGTCTTGGCCTGAATTGTAGCCAGCCCCCGACCCCGGCCAAAAGGCAGCAAGGATCAGTGACAAGTGATTTTGCGAAAGGAAAGACGGTACCCCGCAGTCACCGATCTGGCGGGCAGCGCAGCGAAGGACGCCCCAATGACGCGGTGCCACCGCAACCGGTCATTTCATCTTCTTGCCGCCGATTACCATGTCGGCCTTGGCCGAGCCGCTGTTGGCGGTCGCCAGCACCTTTGGTTTTTCCTTCTTCGGTTTCTTGGTTTCCTTGTTGCCTTTGTTCTTTTCCTTGGACATGGTCATCCCCTTTGCCAAAAACGCCGCACGGCGCACGCCGGTCGGATCGTTGCTCAGGCGGGCATAAGGCGGTCCGACCGCGCGGTCAGAACGACGATCCCGGTGGGCAGCAGGTCCGGGAGTAAAACCCCGCACGCAGTGCCTGCACGATGGACTCTATGCGCACAGGGAACGGGCGGCAAGGCCGGGAAAGCGCCCAATCCGGACGGCTTGCGCGCACGGCATTCGCCAGGGTGGCGCGCTTTCGGGCGGCGGCCGCTCAGACCAGCCGTTCCACCTCTTTGGCGGCGCGCACGAAATCGGCGAACAGGGGGTGTGGGGCGAAGGGTTTGGATTTCAGTTCGGGGTGGAACTGGACGCCGATGAACCAGGGGTGGTCCTTTACCTCGACGATTTCGGGCAGGCGGCCGTCGGGGCTCATGCCCGAAAAGACCAGCCCACATTTTTCGAGCCGGTCGCGGTACTTCACGTCGACCTCGTAGCGGTGACGGTGGCGTTCCTCTATTTCGGTGGTGCCGTAGATGGCGGCGACCTTCGAACCTTTGGCCAGATGCGCGGTATAGGCGCCCAGGCGCATGGTGCCGCCCTTGTCATCGTCAAGCTTGCGCGCGACGGTATGATTGCCCTGCACCCATTCCTTCAGGTGATAAACCACCGGTTCGAAGCGCTTTTCGCCCTTCTCGTGGTCGAATTCCTCGGACCCGGCGCGGGCAAGGCCCGCCAGATTGCGGGCGGCCTCGATCACCGCCATCTGCATGCCAAGGCAGATGCCAAGGTAGGGAACGCCTTTTTCACGCGCAAACTGCGCGGCCTTGATCTTGCCTTCAGTTCCGCGCTCACCAAAGCCGCCGGGGACGAGGATAGCGTGGAAATCCTGAAGGTAGGGGGCGGGGTCTTCGCGCTCAAAAATCTCGGCGTCGATCCATTCGGCCTTGACGCGGACACGGTTGGCCATGCCGCCGTGGGTCAGGGCTTCTGCGATCGATTTATAGGCGTCTTCGAGTTGGGTATATTTTCCGACGATGGCCACCCGCACTTCGCCTTCGGCATGGGTCAGACGATCCATCACGTCGGTCCAGCGGCTCATGTCGGGTTTGGGGGCAGGGCTGATCTGGAAAGCGTCAAGCACGGCGCGGTCAAGGCCCGCTTCGTGATAGGCGAGGGGCGCCTGATAGATAGTCTTCAGGTCATAGGCCGGGATCACGCTGTCTTTGCGGACGTTGCAGAACAGGGCGATCTTTTCACGTTCGCGGTCGGGGATCGGATGTTCGGATCGGCAGACCAGCACATCGGGGGCAAGGCCGATGCTTTGCAGTTCCTTGACCGAATGCTGGGTAGGTTTGGTCTTCAGTTCGCCCGAGGCTGCGAGATAAGGCAGCAATGTGAGGTGCATCAGGATCGACTGGCCGCGCGGGCGTTCGTGGATGAACTGGCGGATCGCCTCGAAGAAGGGCAGGCCTTCGATGTCGCCGACCGTGCCACCGATTTCGCATAGCATGAAATCCACTTCTTCATCACCGATGCGAAGGAAGTCTTTGATTTCGTTGGTGACGTGGGGGATGACCTGGATGGTTTTGCCCAGATAGTCGCCCCGGCGTTCCTTTTCCAGCACGTTGGAATAGATGCGGCCGGACGAGATGGAATCGGTTTTGCGGGCGTGGACGCCAGTGAAACGTTCGTAATGGCCAAGATCGAGGTCGGTTTCGGCGCCGTCATCGGTGACGAACACCTCGCCATGTTCGAAGGGCGACATGGTGCCGGGATCGACGTTCAGGTAGGGGTCAAGTTTACGCAGGCGGACGGTGTAGCCGCGCGCCTGCAAGAGCGCGCCAAGGGCGGCGGAGGCGAGCCCCTTGCCCAGCGATGAAACAACGCCGCCGGTAATGAATACGTAACGCGCCATGCCTGGATGCCCCCGTGAAACTGTTTTTTTGTGTTTGGCCGCAGACCGTCAGGAACGCAGCATCACGGGATTTGACTAATAACCGATTCGGCCTGCTCCCGCAACCAGACCGCAACATTTTGGGTGCGCACGGGGGCGCATACCCAAGAATTGTGGAAAATATCAGTTAGAGGGGGCCGTGGTGGTTGCCGGATCCGACTGCGGCAGCAGGTTGCCTTCGGGCAGGGCGGGGGTTTCCGGCGCAGCCGGGGCGGTTTCCGTCGGTGCGGTATCGACGACTGAACTGCCCTTTGCGTTGGCCGCGGCAAGAATGGTCAGCGTCAGCGATGTGGCAATGAAGCCGCCCGCGAATACCCAAGTCAGTTTGGTCAGCGCATTCGCCGCCCCGCGCGCAGTCATGGCACCGCCACCCGACAGAAGCGAACCACCTTCGTTGCGCTGCAACAGGACGACGCCGATCAGCAAAAGCGCAAGGATCAGGTGGACAGTAAGGATGACGTTTTCCATCGGAACCCAAGGTTAAAAAGGACTGACGCGCCTATCTAGGCGGAAGGGCAGGGCGGTGCAAGTGTGAAGCAGCGGTCATTCGGGCCGTTCGCACACCGCAGAAAGCTTGTTTCCATCCGGGTCGCGCACATAGCAGGCGTAAAAATGCGGTCTGTAGGGGCGCAGGCCAGGGGCGCCTTCGTCCGTGCCGCCGTGGGAAAGTGCGGCTTTGTGGAACGCATTCACAGCAGCCCGGCTTGGTGCTTCGAAGGCGGGCATAGAGCCGTTGCCGACCGTGGCGGGTTTTTCGTTGTAAGGTCGGGTCACCCAGAAGCGGATACGCCCTTCCGGCGGGCCATAGCCGATTTCGTCGGTATCCTCGGCGCGGCGGATCAGGCCAAGCGTCGGCATGGCCGCATCATAGAAGCGGCGGGCTTGCTGCAAGTTGTTGGTGCCAAGGGTGATATAGAGGAACATCGGCTCTCCGTTGGTCATGCGGGCATTTTGCTGTTTCATGCTGCGCGCAGCATCGCTATAGGACGCAGGGTTTGTCACAGATGCAAGGACCGTA
>CANJQT010000009.1 GCA_947476475.1 Paracoccaceae bacterium
CCACAACGAAGAAGACGGCGCTGTGACCGTTGACTGGGTCGTGCTGACAGCCGCCGTTGTCGGCCTTGGCGTCGCCGCCCTCACCATGGTCAAGAGCGGCACCAAGTCGCTGACCACTTCGATCAGCAACCAGCTGAACTCGCAGGGCGTCAGCACCACGTTCTGATCCTGACCGGCCCTGCCGGAATTCAAACCGCGCCTGGAGACAGGCGCGGTTTTTCTTTGCCCCCGCCCAACTTTCTCTTGCGAGGTGTCCGCACGCGCGCCCAGTGGCGGAACAATAGGGCGTCAATGCCGCCATTGCTGAATGAATAAAGCCAAAACTCGGTGTTGAATCGACTGCGCCCCAATCATGACACTATTCGCCAATAGACGAGCCATACAACTGAACGGACGGGTACCAAATACACGTACAGAATGTTGGCCTTTAGGCGATGTTTTTTCACATTAGGAGTTATCAAATGAAATTCTTCAAACTCGCGCAGAAATTCCACAACGAAGAAGACGGCGCTGTGACCGTTGACTGGGTCGTGCTCACCGCCGCCGTAGTTGGCCTCGGCATTGCGGCCCTTACGATGGTCAAGAGCGGCACCAAGGCGCTGACCACCTCGATCAACAACCAGCTGAATTCGCAGGGCGTCAGCACCACCTTCTGATCCTGACCGGCACCGCCGGAATCCAAACCGCGCCTGACCACAGGCGCGGTTTTTCTTTGGCAAACAGCACCCCTGTGCCACGCCCTGCGGCCCCGGCACGCGTCGGAAGATGGCCCCGGACCAAACCGGTTGAAAAGTGCGATTCTTGACGTAAACGCGCCCCAATCGAGACAATCTTTTCGGCTACCAAAACCTACGCGTAGATTTGAATACTCGACAATCCACACGAGCTAACGTCTGCAAAACGGAAATCGTATCCCCAAAGGAGTCGCAAAATGAAGTTCTTCAAACTCGCACAGAAGTTCCACAACGAAGAAGACGGTGCTGTGACCGTTGACTGGGTCGTGCTGACCGCCGCTGTTGTCGGCCTCGGCGTTGCCGCCCTCACCATGGTCAAGAGCGGCACCAAGTCGCTGACCACCTCGATCAGCAACCAGCTCGAATCGCAGGGCGTCAGCACCACGTTCTGATCCTGATCGGCCCTCATCGAAAAAGCAGCGCCTGGTGACAGGCGCTGCTTTTTTGCATTCGACCGATTTCATCTAGGTGGCCACTTGCAGGGCGGCCCCTGAGGTCAGGGCACTGGTCCTGAACACTCCCCCGCATCGACAAAACACCATAACAAATTCTTAAATGTGAACTGAGTGCGCCCCAATCGAGACAAAATTGACCATCAAAAAGAGGTCATGCCTCGGGCCGGACGTGTAGAAAGTTGCACCGACTGAACGTAGGCGATGGCGAAAGTTAATCAACCTACGGAGAACCCGAATGAAATTCTTCAAGCTCGCACAGAAGTTCCACAACGAAGAAGACGGCGCTGTGACCGTTGACTGGGTCGTGCTGACCGCCGCCGTTGTCGGCCTTGGCGTCGCCGCCCTCACCATGGTCAAGAGCGGCACCAAGACTCTGACCACTTCGATCAGCAACCAGCTGAACTCGCAGGGCGTCAGCAGCACGTTCTGATCCTGACCGGCCCCGCCGGAATGCGAACCGCGTCTGGCGACAGACGCGGTTTTTCTTTTTTCCCCTGCCCAATATTCTTCGCTGGCCATCTGCCCGCGCCAGCAGCGCCAAGCGTGAAATCGGCCAGGCAAGCGGGTTCTGAAGTCCGGTTCCTCTGAGAGACTGCGCCATACGCGGCAACATGCACCCCTCATGCCGACTTTGCCGCGGCAACCCGGCATCGGGTAGCGGGATTTGGCCCATCAAGGAATGCGGCCTGCTCGTGCGCAACATCGCCGACCGGCACTTGCGCGCTTCAGACCATTCAGAAATCGGTCTGGGGTGCCGCGTCGTTTCCGCCTTGCCTTGCCCATTTCTGCCGATGTCGTGCCCGACCAACAAGCCCGGCTTCATCGGTGCGGTTTGACGGCAAACCTGTGTCGCAATTTCACACAGCGCGGCCAATCTATCGCCCAAATTGGGACAACATTTCACAGCAGAGTCACAGGCAAGATTGAAGCCCCCGCAAGCCGCCTTACCAGTAAACGGCTGGCCACGCACACCAGCCAACCGGAGTAGAGCAATGAAATTCGTCAAACTCACCAAAAAATTTCATGTCGAAGAAGATGGTGCTGTGACCGTCGACTGGGTTGTCTTGACGGCTGCTGTCGTCGGGCTGAGCGTCGCCGCCTTTACCATGGTCAAAAGCGGCACCAAATCCCTGACCACCTCAATCAGCAACCAGCTAGCTTCGCAGGGCATCAACACGACGTTCTGATCTTGTTTCGGTTCTGACATCAGGCAAGATGCTCGGCACACTCTTTGCTGAGCATGTCGAACTTACCCAAAGAAGCCGTCGCGTCTGTGACAACAGATCCTCGTCACGCCAGCCGTTGGCGTGATGCTGACCAACCGCCAGCGCGCCAGATGGCCGCTCCTGCGGATCTGGCCGACAGCATTGGCGCGGCAAAAGTGCCCGCCGATGCAACAAGAAACGGCCCCAAACGGCATCACCGTTTCCAAACAGTGCAAAATTCCACTCGAATTGCGATCTTTAAACACCTTTTTGCCATAGTCTGTGGCAATAGTCCCGGCAAACGAATGGGAAAGGTCGCTACATGCGTATGGTTTTCGGACTTGTTCTGGTGCTCGGTCTGGCTTTGGCGGGTTTTGCAGTCTACATGGCGCAAAACTACATGTCGCAGATGCAGTCAGAACGTGATCAGCTTCGGTTGGCACAAGAATCGGCGCCAAAGCTCGTGGATGTGGTGGTTGCCAAGAAAGCGCTCAAATACGGCGACCGCTTTACATTCGAAGACCTTGATGTGGTCAAATGGCAAGCCGACAAACTTCCGGAAGGCACTTTCAACGCCATCAAGGCCCCTCAGGGCGGCGATCCGGCAATTGTCCCGGCCTTCTTCGAGGGTGAAACGCGCCCGCGCGCTGCGCTGCGCGGCGTCGAAATCAACGAACCCATTCTTCTGAAAAAAGTCACCGAACCCGGCGTCGATGCGGGCATCATGGCCAACATCAGCAAGGGCATGCGCGCCCTCGCCATCAATGTAGACGTGTCGTCCGGCGTGTCGGGCTTCCTGCGCCCCGGCGACCGCGTCGATGTGTACTGGAGCGGCAATGCGAATGGCCGCGAGGTCACCAAGCTGATCCAGGACAGTGTGCGCCTGATCGCCATCGACCAAAGCGCTGACTCGGACAGGACTGATGAAACCCAGATTGCCCGCACCGTGACCGTTGAAGCCAGTTCCGAACAGGTCGCTGCACTGGCACAGGCTCAGCAGTCTGGCCGCCTGACACTGGCACTGGTGGGCACCGACGATACCGGCACCGTGGGCGCGATCGAGATCGACCGCAACACACTGCTTGGCATTACTGAAGAAGCGGCCCCTGTCATCGCCGCCCCCGCGAAGGTCTGCACCATCAAGACCAACAAAGGCGGAGAGGTTGTAGAGACGCAGATCCCGTGCAACGACTGATGACCGACCAAACCGGGATGACCGGGGCCAAAAAAAGCCCCGCCAATGCTACCATATCAGGTAGAGATGGCGGGGAGATCTACAACAACTTCCGAAGTGTTGCGCCGAACCCACATAAGCAACACCCCTCAACTATCTGATTCTTGCAAAAAAACTGGCCCTAGCGCATGCTCGCCGCAACATGGCGAAATAAGGCCACCCCCTACGTGATCCGAGAGGCAGGTCACAATGAGCATACGATACGTAATCACTGCTGCTTTGATGGCTGCGACTTGCGGCTCTTTTGCCGCGCCAGCGCAGGCAGAAACACTCAAGATCCTTGAAGGTTCGACAACGACCATCCTTGAGGTTCCGATGAACCGCGCGGTGGTGGTCGAATCGGATCAGCCCTTCGCAGAACTCTCTATAGCGAACCCAGGCATTGCCGACATTTCGACCCTGTCTGACAGGTCGATTTATGTGTTGGGCAAGGCGCCGGGCCGCACGACGCTCACCCTGCTGGGGCCGGAAGGCAAGCTCATCACCAATGTCGATGTGCAGGTCAGCCTTGATGTTGCCGAGTTCAAGGAACGGCTGAAACAGATCCTTCCGAACGAGAATGTCGAAGTGCGTACCGCCAATGACGGGATGGTGCTGTCGGGCACAGTCTCCTCGATGGCGGCGCTTGATCGTGCCCTTGATCTGGCCGAACGCTATGCACCCCAGCATGTCTCGAACCTGATGGGCGTTGGCGGCACTCAGCAGGTCATGTTGAAGGTGCGTTTCGCAGAAATGCAGCGTTCGGTGACCAAGAACCTCAGCGGCAGCTTGGGCATTCATACGACAGGGACCGGCACCAATGTCGAAGGCGTGTTCGGGTCGAACGGCAACGGCGCAATCAGCGTCGCAACCGGCGGCGGCTTCACCACGAAGAAAACTGGCGGCATTGGCATTGGCTTCACTGCGGGCAATCTGCAGCTTGGCGTTCTTCTGGAAGCCCTGGAAAGTAAAGGTCTCGTCCGCACCCTGGCCGAACCGAATTTGACCGCTCTTTCCGGCCAGGAAGCCAAATTCCTTGCGGGTGGCGAATATCCGATCCCGGTGCCAGGCGACAACAACACCGTTGGCATCGAATACAAACCTTTCGGCGTAGAATTGGCGTTCACCCCCCGTGTTGTTGATGGCGACATCATCAACCTGGCGGTCAATGCCGCTGTTTCGGGGATTGATCCCAACGTTTCGGTCACCGCAAATGGCCTGTCGGTCAACGCGTTCCGGCGGCGGGAAACCGAAACCACTGTCGAGATGCGCGATGGGGAAAGCTTTGCAATCGCAGGCCTTTTGCAGGATGACTTCCGTGACCTGAATGGTCAGGTTCCGTGGCTCGGTGACATACCGATCCTTGGCTCTCTGTTCCGCAGCGCCGAATTCACCCGCAACCAGACCGAACTGGTGATCATTATCACCCCCCATCTGGTCTCGGCCACCCGTGGCGAAGCCCTGGCTCTGCCAACGGATCGCGTTCGCCCGCCGACGGAAGCTGACCTTTTCCTCTTCGGCAAGACCAGCGGTGCGGTCACCGGTCCGGCTGCGGATGTTGCCAAGCAGGACTTCAGCGGTTCCTACGGCTATGTGATGGAGTAAGATCATGCGCACCACCACATCCCTCATCGTTGCGGCCAGCCTGCTCACCTTGGCTTCCTGCTCAAAAGAGACGAACATAGCGCGGGCCTTTTATTCAGAAGCTGGCTCCGAAATCGAAACCCGCGACTTTGGCCAATCGACGACGATCAACACCGAGATCCAGTCGGGCGAGCGGGACTATGTCGTCGATCTCACCCGGCGTTTCGGCGCAGATGTGTCGAACACCGTAAACTTCGAGTTCAACAGTGCCGATCTGGATGCCAATGCGCAGGCGGCGCTTATGCGTCAGGCCGACTGGATCAAGCAGTTCCCCGAAGTGCGCTTCCGTGTCTACGGTCACACAGATCTTGTCGGGTCAGACGCTTACAACCAGAAGCTCGGCTTGCGTCGCGCTCAGACCGTGGTTGCCTTCCTGGTCAATCAGGGCATCAGCAAGTCCCGGCTCGAAGCGGTTGCCTCGTTCGGGAAGACCCAGCCTCTGGTCTTCGTCCAAAGCCCTGAACGCAAGAATCGCCGCACGGTCACCGAAGTGTCCGGTTTTGTCGCCGGCTCTGCGCTGGTGCTGAACGGCAAGTATGCCGCAATCATCATGCGCGAGTACATCACTAGTGCCATGCCGGTCCACACGCAAATTGAAGTGACCGAAGGCAGCGCCGCTACCGGCTCTCAGTAACAGGCCAATTATTTCCATCAGTGGGCGGTCTTTGGCAACAAAGGCCGCCCATTCCTTTAGATCGTGTCGAAAAACCGCATTAATACGATCTTTTGGCCCCATTCTTGCCAACATTCTCAACGACTTTCGAAACTGGGAAGTAAGGCCCGAAGGCTAAGGTCGGGCTGGAACTTGGTGATTTGGGGCCCGGCGGGCAAAGTCCGCCGAATTGTTCAGAAGACAGGTCCCGCGTGGAAAAGGACGTAGAGGTATGAGCAGCGTAGCAGCTTTGCAGCCGGAAGCGGCACCCATCCGGGCGTGTACGATTTCGCGCGATGTAAGCAACTTCGACCTTCTTATCGAAGATATGGAAGCCGAACTTGGCGAAAGCTGGGGTGATCTGAACTTCGGTGATGCAATGGCTTTCATCAGTCAGCCAGACGCAGACTCACTAGAGTTTGTGGCAATCGCCGTAGACGGACACGATGAGAATGATCTGACCCGCATTTCCGGCATTATCACAACTGCCAAAGAGCGGGGCATCAAGATCATTCTGATTGCGGATGAAGTCAGCCCGATTGCCTTGCACACCTTGCTGAAACTTGGTGCCGACGGCTTCGTTCCCTACCCTCTTCCCGAGAATGCTTTGCACGAGGCGATCGAGCGCCTTGGCCAGATGCCCGCTGCGGCGGAAATGGCCGATACCGCCGTCCATGCGCCCACATTCAAAAGCAAGGGCGATCGTGATGGGGTGATTCTTCCGGTCCACGGGCTGGTGGGGGGCGCGGGGGCCACGACTTTCGCTGTGAACCTCGCCTGGGAACTGGCCAATGTCCAAAAAGACAATCCGCCACGGGTATGCCTGCTTGATCTAAACTTTCAGTTCGGCTCGGTGTCCACCTATCTCGACCTGCCGCGCCGCGAATCTGTTTACGAAATGCTGTCGGACACTGCCTCGCTGGATGCGGATTCCTTCATCCAGTCGATGCTCACCTTCAACGACAAGCTCAGCGTGCTGACCGCCCCCGCAGACATGTTGCCCCTGGATATCGTGTCGTCCGTCGACATCAACCGCATCCTTGATCTTGCGCGCGCCAACTTCGATTTCGTCGTGGTCGATATGCCCGGCGCCATCGTGCAATGGAGCGAGGCCGTATTGCATCAGGCCCACGTCTACTTCGCCATCCTGCGGCTGGACATGCGTTCCGCGCAGAATGCGCTGCGGATGCTTCGCGCCCTGAAGTCGGAAGAACTGCCATATGAAAAGCTGCGGTTCGTGCTGAACCGTTCACCGAAATTTACCGATCTGTCGGGCAAGGGCCGCGCCAAACGCCTTGCCGAAAGCCTTGATATCACACTTGAAGCGCAACTTCCTGACGGCGCCTATCAAGTAACAGAATCCAACGACCATGGCCTGCCGCTGGCAGAGACCGCTGCGAAAAACCCGCTTCGCAAGGAAATCGCCAGGCTTGCCAAGCAGTTGTTCGACATCAGCAAAGCTGCAGAAAGTGCCAAGGCCTGAGGCCAGAACAAGGACGTAACCCATGTTTTCGCGTTTCAAGAAACCTGACCAAGCCGGAGCGCCAAACGCCGCTGCGCCCCAGCCGGTGGCCAAAGCGACCGCGCAACAGAACACGGCCGTCCTTGCCCGCCGTCCAGCCATGTCTGCACCCGGCGCCGCCCCCTCCGCGCAGGCCATAGCTGCCGACAAGGAAAAGAAGCGTAAGGAACGCATGGGCGAACTGAAGGTCGAGCTGCACAAAAGGCTGCTCGACAACCTGAACCTCGCGGCCCTTGAACACGCCACCGAAAGCGACCTCAAGCAGGAGATCATAGCGATCTCTGCCGAAGCGCTGGAAGAACTGGCCATCGTCCTGAACAAGGACGAACGCGCCACCCTGCATCAGGAACTATATGACGAGGTCATGGGCCTTGGCCCACTTGAGCCGCTGCTGAAAGACGACACTGTCAACGATATTCTGGTCAACGGCCCGCGACAGATCTTCGTCGAACGTGCCGGCAAGCTGCAGCTGACCGACATCACCTTCAAGGATGAACGCCATCTTCTGCGCATCATCGACAAAATCGTGTCGGCCGTAGGCCGACGGGTAGACGAATCAAACCCATATGTTGACGCCCGTCTGGCTGACGGATCGCGTTTCAACGCAATGGTCCCGCCGGTGGCCGTTGATGGCTCGCTTGTCTCGATCCGGAAATTCAAGAAAGAAAAGCTTGCCGTCGACGATCTTGTCCGCTTCGGCGCCTTCACCGAGGAAATGGCGGCCTATCTGCAAGCTGCGGTTTCGACCCGGCTGAATGTGATCGTATCAGGCGGCACGGGTTCGGGCAAAACCACCACTCTCAACGCCCTGTCATCGTTCATCGACAATGACGAGCGCATCCTGACGATCGAAGATACCGCCGAACTTCAGCTTCAGCAGGTTCACGTCGGCCGGATGGAAAGCCGCCCTGCCAACGTCGAAGGCAAAGGCGCCGTCACTCAGCGCGACTGCCTTCGCAACGCCCTGCGTATGCGTCCGGACCGCATCATCGTCGGTGAAACCCGCGGCGAGGAAGTGATCGACATGCTTCAGGCCATGAACACCGGCCACGACGGATCCATGACCACCATTCACGCCAACTCGGCGCGCGATGGGGTCAGCCGTCTGGAAAACATGGTGGCGATGGCCGGCATCGAAATGCCGCTCAAGGCGGTGCGCTCGCAGATCGCCTCGGCTGTGAACCTGATCGTTCAGGCCAGCCGTCTGCAGGACGGGTCGCGCCGCATGACCTCGATCACCGAAATCACCGGGATGGAGGGGGAAGTGATCTCGATGCAGGAAATCTTCCGCTACGAACGGCTTGGCCTTGCCCCTGACGGCAAGATCATCGGCCGCTTCACCGCGACGGGTGTGCGGTCTGCCTATGCAGATCGCTTCAAACAATGGGGCTACGACCTGCCCGCTTCAATCTACGAGCCAGTGGCCGGGGAGTAAGAAGAATGATCATCAGCCCAACACCAATCATCTATGGCCTGATCTTCTTGGCCGTGCTGCTGCTGGTCGAAGGTATCTACCTTATGGCCTTCGGCAAATCCATCTCGCTCAACAGCAAGGTGAACCGCCGCCTCGACCTTCTGGAAAAGGGTGGCCAGCGCGAACAGGTTCTTGAACAACTGCGCAAAGAGGCCAGCCAGCACCTGAAAGCCAACGGCATTCCGCTCTACTCGATCCTGGCGAAAAAGGCCCAGATGGCCAATATCGCCTTTTCTCCCAAGGCGCTGGTCGGGATGATGGGGCTTTTGTCCTTCGTCGCTTTCCTCGGCCTCAAGATTGGCACGGCCGCATCCACGCCAATTCAGTTGGTTGTGGCTTTGCTGATGGGGGTGGGCGGCGTCTATTTCTGGGTGAACAAGAAGGCTAAGAAGCGCCTTTCGCTGATCGAAGAACAACTGCCGGATGCGGTGGAACTGATGGTGCGGTCCTTGCGCGTCGGCCATCCTTTCGCCTCAGCCATCCAGATCGTCGCCAAAGAGGTTCCGGACCCACTGGGAACCGAATTTGGCATGATCGCTGACGAATCCGCCTATGGGCGCGAAGTCACTGAATCGCTGAAAGATCTGGCTGAACGCGTTGACATGCAGGATCTGCGCTTCCTTGCGGTTGCAGTCACCATCCAAAGTCAGTCGGGCGGCAACCTTGCCGAAATTCTTGACGGGCTTGCCAAGGTGATCCGCGCCCGCTTCCGCCTGTTCCGCCGGGTGCGCGCCATCACCGCCGAAGCGAAATGGTCCGGCATGTTCCTTTCGTCGTTCCCCCTGGTGGTGCTGGGTGTCATCCAGGTGACAAAGCCCGACTACTTCGACACGGTGAAGGATACCCCCGCCTTCATTCCCGCCGCACTGGTGGTTTTCACCTTCCTTGGCGTCAATCTCTTCGTGATGAAGATGATGACCAACATCAAAGTCTGAGGAGCAGACATCATGGGCGCGCTGAACGATTTTCTGATTGCCAAGATGGGGCCGCTTGGGCCGCTCTATGCCGTGGGTCTGCTTGGGCTTCTGCTGATCCTTTCCGTCTTGCCGGTGCTGATAAAAAAGCGCATCGACCCGCTGTCCAAATTCAAAGAGGCGACGCGCAATCCGGGCGCCGCCGCTGCTGCGGCTGCGGCAACCCGCGCCGCCGCGGCGGGTCGCTCCAAGCAAGGCCTGCGCGCGTCGAAAGGCACCGCCAAACTCGACAAGTACGCCTCCTTCCTCGAACCAAAGACCGCCGAAGAAATGTCCGTTGCACGCCTGCGCATGACGCGGGCGGGCTATCGCGGCAAGAATGCGGTTCGGACGTTCCACGCCATACAGTTCATGTTGGGCATCCTGTTTCTGTTGATCGGGATCGGCTATGCCATCTATTCATCCGCCACAGGTGAAGTCAGCAGTACGAAGCTGATCGCCTCCGTTTTGCTTCCCGGCGGCCTTGGCTATTACTTCCCGAAATACTGGGTCGAACGTCGGGTGCAAAGTCGCCAAAGCGAAATCCAGAACGGCTTCCCCGATGCTCTTGATATGCTTCTTGTCTGCGTCGAAGCCGGCCAATCCCTGGATCAGTCGATCATCCGCGTGTCAAAAGAACTGAATGCAGGCTACCCCGCCCTTGGCGAAGAATTTGAAATCGTTGCCCAGGAAGTCAAGGCAGGGAAAGAAAAGGCTACGGTCCTTCGTGGTTTTGCCGAACGGTCCGGCGTGACCGATGTCGCCTCGTTCGTCACCGTGATGATCCAGTCGCAGACCTTCGGCACCTCGATGGCCGATGCCCTGCGCGTCTACTCGGCCGAAATGCGCGACAAGCGTGTCATGCGCGCCGAAGAGGCCGCAAACAAGCTGCCGACCAAGATGACGCTGGCCACGATGATGTTTACCGTGCCGCCGCTGCTGATCATCCTTGTAGGTCCGTCAGTCTACGATATGGTCCAACTGTTCGCGACCTTCAAAATCTGAGGCCATGCGCAGTCTGATCTTGTTCCTGACGCTCATTCCCGCACTGACCGCCTGTCAAATGACCGGCGGTCAGTCCGCTTTGAAGTCCAGTTCGCCCTATGCCCCGGGCGGCGCAACCGGCGAAGATTTGGTCGATGGCCTGATTGTCGGTCACCGGATGATGGCGGCGGGCGAATATGAACTGGCACTCAAGGCCTATTACCGCGGGGCGGCGGAACATGGGCCGACGGTAGATGTCTTGTCGGCGATCGGTTCGGCGGACCTTAAGCTCGGTCGCCTTGGTCAGGCCGAAACCATCCTGCGCAAGGCAATCAAGGTTGATCAGACCTTCGTGCCCGCCTGGAACAATCTTGGCGTTGTCCTCATGGAACAGGGCAAGGTCGCGGAAGCCAGCCTTGTCTTCAAGACCGCCTTCGCGCTCGACAGTGGCAGATCGGACGAAATCCGCAAGAATCTGCGGCTCGCGCTCGCAAAACTGGACAATGCCACCTATGATCCTGTTGAAGAAGGCAAGTTTTCTTTGGTCCGGCGCGGGGCAAATCAGTACCTGCTTCTGACCAATTACTAAGGCGAAAGACCGAGGCAAAAGCAGAAAAGGACGCAGAAAATGCGCCACCCAATCCTGATTTCCCTGTCCATAGCAGGCGCTGTGGCCCTCTCTGGCTGCACCAAGAACACCGATGCGCAAACCGCCAAAATATTGAAAGACATAAACGTCATCGACGAATCCAACTTGTCGGAGCTGATGTTGACCGTCGGCGACCCCGAAGAGGCGGTCGCCTACTTTGCCAAAGCCTCGGCGGACAATCCCGAACGCGCCGATCTCAAGCGTGGCTTGGCAAAATCCTTGGTCAAGGCCAACAAGTCGCTCGAAGCGGCGAAGGTCTGGCGCGAACTGGCCTATAGCCCGCTTGGCACCAACGAAGACCGCGTCGGTCTGGCCGACGCCCTTATCCGAAACAACGACTGGAAGGGCGCCGAGAAAGAATTGAATCTGGTGCCGCCCACCCATGAAACCTTCGAACGCTACCGGCTGGAAGCGATGGTGGCGGATGCCAACAAGCGCTGGAAAAAGGCCGACAGTTTCTACGAAACAGCCTTCGGCATGACGACTACCCCCGCCGGGGTCCTTAACAACTGGGGCTATTCTAAACTCACGCGCGGCGAATATTCCGCTGCTGAAAAACTGTTCACCCAAGCCCTGACCTACGACCCTTCCAGCTTCACCTCGAAGAACAATCTGGTTCTGGCCCGGTCAGCGCAGCGCAAATACGACATGCCGGTCATCTCGATGACGCAGGTCGAACGGGCGCAACTTCTGTATACGGCGGCCCTTGCCGCGATAAAACACGGCGACGTATCGATCGGCCAAACCCTTCTCCAAGAAGCGATCGACACCAACCCCCAATATTTCGAAGAGGCTGTCCGCGCGCTGGAAACGCTGGAAGCCACCGTAACGAAAGGCTGAACCAATGCTGGGCGCAACCGCGACACAAGCTTACCTTGCCCTCTTGATCTGTACCGCGCCAATCTGTGCCTGGGTTTGCTGGTCTGATCTCAAGACCATGAAAATCCCCAATAGATCAGTCTATGCGCTGGTTATTGTCTTTCTGGTCGTAGGCCTTCTGACCTTCCCGCTTGAAGCGTTCGCCTGGCGCTGGGTCAATCTGCTGGTCGTTCTGGCCATCGGGATTTTCCTGAACGCCACCGCAAATTTCGGGGCTGGTGACATGAAGTTTGCTGCGGCCGCCGCGCTTTATTTCCGCCCGTCGGATGCGGGCTGGGTTCTGCCCCTTCTGGCGGCCTTCCTCTTGGCCACCTTGGTCGCCCACCAGACCCTGCGCGCCATTCCGGCCGTGCGTGCGGCAACGCCCGACTGGGTTTCCTGGCAACGCGCCACCCCTTGGTGGAAAGGCCGCCTGCCAGTCGGCCTTGCGCTGGCGGGCACCTTCACCACCTACCTTATCATCATGGCCTTCGAACTTCAGGCGCCCTTGCTGGCGATGATCAGTATGTAAAGCGGGGTGCGCCGCACCTCGGTCAGTTGATATTTGGCGTCCGCCAGTGCCTTCAGCACCGAGGTGCGGATCTCATAAGTTCCCGCGCAAAGCGGAACGACAATGAAATCCGCCTGATCCACCCCGTCCAGTCCGCCATAATTCCAGGGCGCTGCCCCCGGAACCGGCTGGAAATCCCCATAAAGAAAGAAACTTGAAAAAAGATCCGCCGCCAGGATCTTCTTTTCCGCGTATCCTGACGCCTCCAGATCCTTGCTGACCGTCTCAAACCAGGCGCGAATTCCCGTCTGCTGTTCGCAATAGGGCAGTTCCTCACCATTCAGCGTCGCCAAAGGTTTCCGTTCGACCATGTCCCGGTAGCTGGCGAAAATCCCGGCGTCCTCCTCGTCAAGCCGTGTCTCGACAATGCCCATCAGATGCGGAACCCCGCTCAGGATGTCGCTGCCATCCAGTCCGTGCGTAAAGATTTGCGTGGTCTTTGAAACATCCTTTGCCAGGTGCCGGATCGGGCTGAAGGCCACATTGCTGGCCGACGGGAATGCAAAGGCCGCTGCAACGATTGCCGTGAATGTCAGCGCCTGACGCAGATCGATTCCATGTTCGCTGACCGTGCCCGGCGCCGGTCGCATGACCCAGACCAACACTGCCAGCATCAGCAACCATTGCGGATCATTGCCCCAGTTCTGAAAGACGATGTAGATCAACCCCGGGGCTAGGATCAGCATGATCAGCCCCTCGGCCATCCGTCCCGCCTGGCGCAGGAAGATCGTCGAGAGGATCAGGGTCAGCGTCGCACCCACGGTCTTTGGCGAGGTCATCACCATGGACAGCGATTCACTGGGCTGCGAACGTACGTCCGAGCGCGCAACCGCAAGCATGTCCGCCAGATAGGCGCCCCAAAACCCGGTCCCTGCCAGGACGGTCACCACAAGCGCTACGGCCATCCCGGACACGGCCGCCACCCCCAAAGTCCGGCCAGACCGGCGCAGGATCAACGCCACCAGAACCGCCGGTGCCAGCGCGGCAAAATAGGTGGCCTTCATCAAGGCCAGCGCCGCCATCCCCAACCCAAGGATGACACCATCCGCAACCGGTCGGGGCTGGCCCTGTGGGGCCAGAAGTATGATCGGAACGATCAGATAGGTGACGGCCCACGCCCAACGGTTGTAGTGCATCGAGACGGACAGCGAACTGTCCGGCTCGCCATGCACCAGCGCCACGCACAGCATCAGCGTGAAAGCCCCGTAGATCCAGCCTCCCCAGCCGGGGATCCGGCTGCGGATCACATGGAACAATGCAGGGAACAGGATCAATCCGACCAGAAACTGCGCCGCAAAGAACGCATGCCCAAAACCAAGCCCCGCCCAGATGAACAAGGTGATCGGCGCTGTAGCCAGAACGCCGATCGGCGTCATGAAATCCAGATGCGGCCACTGGCCAAGCGACTCGCGAAAGACGATGTCAGCCAGATGCAGCGTGTCGCCTTCATGCTGCGCGATATAAAGTGCGCCCTTCAAAAACGGCAGCCCGCCGAACAGACCAAGCACCGCAAGCAGAAAGACCCACAGCGCCCTTGGGTTCCCGTTCATCATGCCTCAATTCCCTGCCAATAAGTCCCTTTTTTGGCCACATTAGCCCGCCACCCTGATCATTGAAACGAAAATGCGCAAAGGTCCAGCGCGGGGGTGAGTCGTATTCCTGACCCCGCGGGATGCGCGCAAGAAATGGGTTGTCAGCCTTGAACATGCAGGTCACATCCGTCCTCGCCCCTGTCCCGCCAAAGTCGTTGGCGGACACAGGCCTGAACGTCGTCATGATGCGGGACATCCTGCTGAAAACCATCTTCCGCATGAACCTCGATCTGGTATCCGACATTTCCCGCAATATCGCCTTGCCGATTGTCCTCACGCAGGAACTGATCGACCTCGCACGCAGCCAGCGCCTGCTTGAAGCGATGGGAACCCTGCACGCCACGTCCGGCAGCGAAATGGGCTATCAACTGACCGACGCCGGCAAGGCCCGCGCGCTTGATGCCCTTGCGCAGTCGGAATATTACGGCCCTCTGCCGGTGCCGCTGGCGATGTACCGTGAACAGGTCAAACGCCAGTCCATCCGCAATATCCAGATGACCCGCCAACAGTTGACGGGGGCGATGGGCCACCTGATTCTGCCAGATTCACTGCTTGACCACCTTGGCCCCGCAGTCGGTTCCGGCCGTTCGATCCTGATGTATGGCCCGCCCGGCAACGGGAAATCGTCGATCTCGAATGGCATTCGCGACGCGCTTGGCGACAAGATCTATATCCCGCGCGCCATCGAATATTCCGGTCAGGTCATTACCGTCTATGACCCGATCGTCCATTCCGCACCCCAGGCGTCCGAGGATGACCCGACTGCACTGCGCCGCTCCTCGAACCGGTTCGATAACCGCTATGTGCTGTGCGAACGGCCGACAGTGATCACCGGCGGCGAACTGTCACTCGACATGCTCGACCTCACCTATAATCCCAACGCCAAAACCTACAACGCATCCTTGCAGCTCAAGGCCACCGGCGGCGTCTTCATCATCGACGACCTTGGCCGTCAGGCCGAACCACCGCAAAAGATCGTCAACCGCTGGATCGTACCGCTGGAAGAATCGAAGGATATCCTCGCCCTTCAGTCGGGCGAGAAGTTCGAAGTGCCGTTCGACACGCTGGTGATCTTTTCGACCAACTTCCATCCGAACGACATCTTCGACAAAGCCGCGCTTCGCCGGATCTTCTTCAAGATCAAGATCGACGGCCCCAATCAGGAAAACTTCCTCAAGATCTTTGCCATGGTGGCAAAGAAGAAAAAGATGCCGCTGGACGAACCGTCACTGATTCACCTGCTGAAGGTCAAATATCCGACCATCAATAACGACTACGCCAATTACCAGCCGGTCTTCCTGATCGACCAAATGATCGCCATTTGCAACTTTGAAGGTATTCCATACCAGATGTCACCCGATCTGATTGATCGCGCCTGGGCAAACATGTTTGTAAAAGAAGAGAAGATAATCCATTGACCTTTTCAGTCGCCCTTGCCGGATCCCATTCCGTCGTCTCCTCATTCTTCATCCGTCTGAAGGCTGCCGGGGCGGATGTCCTTGCACTTTGCCCGCAGTTGGGCGCGACGGCGGAAGACATTGCTGATCGCGCCGGGATACGAACCCTGCTGCTTGTTCCCCGCGATGTGATGGAATCCGAAGCCCTGCTGTTCGAGGCTGAAAATTTGGCCAAGACCAGTCCCGATCTGGAATTGATCATCCTTTCCGGCCCGCTGTCGCCGCGCTACGTCCGCGCACTGCGTGCCCGCATCGCCGCGCACATAGCGCTTGTCGACGCGCCCTTTTCGGGCACCCTGCGCCAAATCTCAGCTGGTCAGGCGACCTTCCTTGTCGGCGGCACTGCCGATGCGCTGAAGCTTGCGCATCCGGTTCTCGCTGCCCTTGGCCAGTCGGCAACCCATATGGGCGACTTCGGAACCGCCATGTCGGCCAAGGCGCTGCAGGACTGCATTGCAGCGGCGTCATCGGCGTTGACGCGCTCCGCGCTTGACTGGGCCGATGCGCAGGGGATCGAAGAAACCCGCTTGGTCCATCTGCTCGAAACCACTTTTGGTCGGCGCATGATGAATTCCATCACCGACCCAGCCTCGCTTGTCACCAACACCCTGCCCGGCGACAATGCAGGTCAGGTCCTGGTCAAGAATGTCGAACAGGCAATGGATACGGCGCTGAAAGGTGTCCACCTGACACCGCCACGCCGGTCCGGTTACGATTTTGCCACAACCCGTGCCCGGCACCTCCATTAGGATCTGCCACACCCGCGCCAGGCATGCCGACAGCACAAAGAACAACGCCCGATCCTGACGGATCGGGCGTTGGCTATTCTTGGGTCCGGATCATACGCCCCGGGGTGTTTAAGCTACACCTCAGGCGGTCAGCCCCTTGGGCTCGGGCAGACCGTTCGCACGGCAGGTGGCGGTCAGGGTATTGGCCAACAGGCAAGCAATCGTCATCGGCCCAACACCGCCCGGCACCGGGGTAATGGCACCTGCGACAGCGGCACAGCTTTCATAATGGGCGTCGCCCACCAGTTTGGTCTTTCCATCGCGTTCGATCCGGTTGATCCCCACGTCGATCACCGTGGCCCCCGGCTTCACGAACTCGCCGGTGATCATCTCGGGTCGGCCCACGGCCGCCACCAGGATATCGGCGCTGCGGCAGACCTCGGCCAGATTCCTGGTCTTCGAATGGGCAATCGTCACCGTGCAGCTGTCACCCAGCAGCAATTGCGCCATCGGCTTGCCGACGATGTTCGACCGGCCCACGACCACCGCGTTCATCCCGGCAAGCGATCCGTGATGGTCACGCAGCATCATAAGGCACCCAAGCGGCGTGCAAGGCACCATCGATTTCTGCCCGGTGCCCAAAAGGCCAACGTTCGAAATATGGAACCCGTCGACATCCTTTGCCGGGTCAATCGAGTTGATCACCAGATCTGAATTCAGATGCGCAGGCAGCGGAAGCTGCACCAGGATCCCGTTCACCTTCGGATCCTTGTTCAGCTTGTCGATCAGCGCCAGCAGATCGGCCTCCGAGGTCGCGGCATCCAGCTTGTGTTCGTAGGAATTCATCCCGACTTCGACGGTCTGCTTGCCCTTGGCCCCGACATAGACCTGGCTGGCCGGATCTTCGCCCACCAGCACCACCGCCAGACCGGGAACCAGCCCGTGATCGGCCTTCAGCTTCGCCACATGCTCGGCCACCTGACCACGCACCTTGGCCGCAAAGGCCTTGCCGTCGATTACCTTAGCCGTCATTCGTTCGAATCCTTCTCAAAAACCGTTTTGCCACATACGCTCAACCGCCGCTGAATCACCTTGGCCAGATCCATCGCGCCGATACCGGCACCTGCATCCGCCAAGTCGCCGCAATCTGCGGGGTATTTTGGCGAAATGCCACTGGTGGGCGCATCGGTCCCTGGCGCGGGGTAAACTCGTACACCCGCCAGTTGGTGGGCCCTGCCACGGCCTGCAATGCGCCCGCTGGTCTAAAAAGGCCGGGCCCGGGGCTGATTGCACCCCCCGAAAGGTGTGCCAAACCCGGACCCGGCGTCAGATCAGAACAGGCCTTCGACGTTGCCTTCAGCGTTCAGCTTGATCACTTCCGCCGACGGAACCTTGGGCAGGCCCGGCATGGTCATGATCTCGCCGCAGATGGCGACGACGAACCCGGCGCCCGCCGACAAGCGCACTTCGCGCACTGGCACCGTATGGCCGGTGGGCGCACCGCGCACGGTCGGGTCGGTGGTAAAGCTGTACTGGGTCTTGGCCACACAGATCGGCAGATTGCCATAACCCTGGGCTTCCCACGTCTTCAGCTGATCGCGGATCGACTTGTCGGCAATCACCTCGTCAGCGTGATAGATACGCTTGGCGATGGTTTCCAGCTTCTGGAACAGCGGCATGTCATCCGGGTAGATCGGCGCGAAATTGGCGGCGCCCGATTCTGCCAGCTGCACAACCTTCTTGGCCAGATCTTCGATCCCGGCCGAACCATGCGCCCAATGCTTGCACAGGATCGCCTCTGCGCCCTGTTCGGCCACATAGGCCTGCACAGCCGCAATTTCCGCATCAGTGTCGCTGAAGAAGTGGTTGATCGCCACAACGACAGGCACGCCAAACGATTTGACGTTGCCAATATGGCGGCCAAGGTTCGGACAGCCTTTTTTCACGGCTTCAACATTTTCCGCGCCAAGGTCTGCCTTGGCCACGCCGCCGTTCATCTTCATCGCGCGCACCGTGGCCACGATGACCGCCGCCGAGGGCTTCAGCCCCGCCTTGCGGCACTTGATGTCGAAAAACTTTTCAGCGCCCAGATCGGCACCGAAACCAGCTTCGGTCACGACATACTCGCCCAGCTTCAGTGCGGTCTTGGTGGCGATGACCGAGTTGCAGCCGTGCGCGATGTTTGCAAACGGGCCGCCATGCACGAAGGCCGGGTTGTTTTCCAGCGTCTGCACCAGGTTCGGCTGCATCGCATCCTTCAGCAGCACGGTCATCGCGCCGTCGGCCTTGATGTCGCGGCAATAGATCGGCTTCTTGGCGCGGGTATAGGCCACGACAATATCGCCCAGACGCTTTTGCAGGTCTTCAAGGTCGTTCGACAGGCACAGGATCGCCATGACTTCCGACGCCACGGTGATGTCAAAGCCGGTCTGACGCGGGAAGCCGTTGGAAACGCCGCCCAAGCTGACGACGATATCGCGCAGCGCGCGGTCGTTCATGTCCATCACCCGGCGCCAGGCCACGCGACGCTCGTCGATGTCCAGATCATTGCCCCAGTAGATATGGTTGTCGATCATAGCCGACAGCAGGTTGTGGGCGCTGGTAATTGCGTGGAAGTCGCCGGTGAAATGCAGGTTCATTTCTTCCATCGGCACGACTTGCGCATAACCGCCACCGGCCGCGCCACCCTTCATCCCGAAGTTCGGGCCAAGCGAGGCTTCGCGGATGCAGACCACGGCCTTCTTGCCGATCCGGTTCAGCCCGTCGCCCAGACCAACGGTCGTGGTGGTCTTGCCTTCGCCCGCAGGGGTCGGGTTGATCGCCGTCACCAGGATCAGCTTGCCGTCCTTCTTGCCGGCCAGCGACTTGATGAACTCCTGGCTGATCTTGGCCTTGTCATGGCCATAGGGCAGCAGATGCTCTGTCGGGATGCCCAGCTTGGTGCCGATCTCCTGGATCGGGCGCTTCTTGGCCTCGCGGGCAATCTCGATATCAGTCTTGAAGGACATGCCGGTCTCCTGATGAATGGGCAAGAACCTGTGCCAGATGGCCAAGGTCGTTGGCAACGGTTCTAGCGGTGGTATCCCGTCGGATACGGACGAATTCCGACATTTTCAGCGTCGGAATCGCCAGAGAAAGTTTCCCATAGGAAACAAGTGCCCCCTGCGGGTAAACAAGGCCGCCGCGATGCCGCCTCAGCCCCGGACCGGCGGTTGGTGCGCCCAGCCACGCTGGTCGGGAATATGCAGCCGCAACCGCTCGCCCAAACGAAAAATCCCTTCGCGTTCGACCCAGGCCGTAACGCCCCGTCGCCCCTTGGCCGCAGGCTTGAATGCCTTGCCAAACCCCGGATATGCGGCCTCGATACCCGGCGCGGGCAGTGTGCAGGGGCGGTTTTGCATGTCGATCACCAGCGTCGCCCCGCCTTCACCCTGAAGCCGCGACGAGGGTGGAACATGACTGAAATCACCAATCCCCTCGACCAGCATCGTGGCCCCCACCAAAGCCGGGTCGAGTTTGGCAATTCCCATATCGGCGGCTATCGCATCCAGTTCCTCACGCGACAGGATCGAAAATTGCCGCGTGTTGCGGATTTCGGTGCCGCGCGGATACTGGCTGACCACCCGGCTGTCAGACGCCCGCGTCAGCCCGCCATGCGCCTCGCCCTCGGGTCCGGCAAAGCTGGCCGCCAACTGCGTGACCGCGCCCGATGCAAGCGCGGCCTCGCGGTCGGCAACGCGCCCCAGCCAGACGATCGTTCCGTAAAAATCGGTAGGTATCAGTGCAGGCATCGTCCATCCCATCGTCGTGACAAAGAAAAAGGGCGGCCACCCAGGCCGCCCCCATTCCTCAAATCTGTCAGGCCGATGCTTCCGGCTCCAGCCCAGCCTTCTTGGCCGCCTTGGGCCGTCCGGCCTTCGGCACCAATGACGGTGCCGCAGCACCCGCACCACCTTCCGGCTCATCGCTGTTCAGAACTTCGCCAGCAGTCACCTTGCGAATTTCATCACCGGTCAGGGTTTCATATTCCAGCAGACCCTTGGCCAGCCGCTCGAACTCGATCGACTTCTCCAGCAAGATCTTGCGCGCGGTTGCATAGCCGCCGTCAATCAGCCGCTTCACTTCGCTTTCGATCAGCACCTTGGTTTCCGCCGATACCGAAAATCCGCCGGTCTGCCCCTGATATCCCTGATGCGCCTCTGAATAGTCGATATTGCCTACCTTGTCGGACATGCCCCAGCGCATCACCATCGCCCGCGCCAGCGACGAAGCCTGCATGATGTCACCGTAGGGGCCGTTCGACACGGAATCTTCGCCCCACTTGATGATCTCGGCCGCCTTGCCGGCCATCGTCATGGCGATCCGCTGCTCGCACTGGTCCCGGTGCATGTTCAGCTGGTCAATTTCCGGCAGGCTCATCACCATGCCCAGCGACGCGCCACGCGGAATGATCGTGGCTTTGTAAACCGGATCGCACTTGGGCAAGGCCATGCCAACGATGGCGTGACCGGCCTCGTGATAGGCCGTATGTTCCTTTTGCTCGTCGGTCAGGACCATGCTGCGCCGCTCGACGCCCATCATCACCTTGTCCTTGGCATTCTCGAAATCATCCATCGTCACGAAACGGCGGCCATAGCGGGCGGCCATCAGTGCCGCCTCATTGACCAGATTCGCCAGATCAGCGCCCGAAAAACCGGGGCTGCCGCGCGCGATCAGGCGCAAATCAACATCCGGCCCAAGCGGCACCTTGCGCGCATGCACCGACAGGATCTTCTCGCGCCCCTTGATATCGGGGTGGCCGACATGGATCTGACGGTCAAAGCGGCCCGGGCGCAGCAGCGCAGGGTCAAGTACGTCGCGCCGGTTGGTCGCCGCGACGATGATGATGCCCTCATTGGCCTCGAACCCGTCCATTTCTACCAGAAGCTGGTTCAGCGTCTGTTCGCGTTCGTCATTGCCGCCACCGATGCCAACGCCACGCGAACGCCCTACCGCGTCAATCTCGTCGATGAAAACGATGCAAGGCGCGTTCTTCTTGGCCTGTTCGAACATGTCGCGCACGCGGCTTGCGCCCACGCCCACGAACATTTCCACGAAGTCGGAACCCGAGATGGTGAAGAACGGCACCCCCGCCTCTCCGGCAATCGCGCGCGCCAGCAGGGTTTTACCGGTGCCGGGCGGACCAACCAGCAGCGCGCCCTTGGGGATCTTGCCGCCCAGACGGCTGAACTTCTGCGGGTTGCGCAGGAATTCGACAATCTCCTCAAGCTCTTCCTTGGCCTCGTCGATCCCTGCGACATCGTCAAAGGTCACGCGGCCCTGCTTTTCCGTCAGCAACTTCGCGCGGCTTTTGCCAAAGCCCATCGCCCCGCCTTTGCCGCCGCCCTGCATCCGGTTCATGAAGAACACCCAGACACCGATCAGCACGATGAACGGAAGCCACACGCCAAGCAGCGAAAAGAAGCTGGACTGCGCCTGCTTTTCCGCCTTAACCGCCACGTCTTTTGCAATCAGCTTGTCCACCAGTTGGGTGTTCAGCTGTTCACCCTCGGGCTTGATCGTCAGCCACTGGCTTCCGTCCGCCGTCTTGACGATGATCTGTTCGCCATCCAGCGTGACACCCGCCACTTGCCCTTCATCGACCTTTTTCATGAAGTCCGAATAGGCCATGGTCTGACCGCTGAATGTCGTCTGACTGCCACTGAACAGATTGAACAGGGCCAGGATCAGCAGGAACAGTACGACCCAAAAGGCGATGTTTCTCGCGTTGCCCAAAGAAAGCCTCCAAATGATCTGCGCCGCCTTCGTCCGAACGCGGGCCTTTGGTCTAAAATAGAGATAAGGCCGTCAGGTTCAATGCAGGATTATCGAATTGAAAAAATCAGCTTCCGATTTGATCGGTTCCGCCCGCCATCCTTCGGCTTTTCCAGCCAAAGGGGCGGCGATCAGCCGCGTGCCCTGCCAGACAGCAGGCGAGGACAGTACCGTCGGGCGCGGCAATCCGCCTGCGCGCCAATCCGGGCATTGAACCAACCCCATCTCGCCCAAGGCGCGGATTGTCATCTTTTTCTCTGGCTCGGTCGGCCCGGTCACCTGCCAGCGCCCGTCCCAGATCTGCCCTACCGCTACCTCGGTTGCGGCCTCGGCGGCGGCAGGCTCACGCACCACCCGCAACGCGGCCTTTCGCGGCAGGATCAGGCAGCCCATCAGGGTCGTGCGTTTGCCTTCGGCAATCCCCGCCCAGACCTGCGCCAGCGCCTGATAACGCGGCCGGTAATCTGCCCCCGAAACCCAGATCAGCGCCTGCGCCAGCAAGCGGTCGCGTAACTCTGCCGGCGCCGCGTCCAGCTTCGCCCGATCAATCACCAGCCCACCACCCTCGCCCGTGACTGCGCTGCGCGCCAGATCGCGCGCACCATGGCGCAGGGCGTCACTGGCCCGGCGCAGCCTTTCGGCTGTGGCCAGCAGCCCTTCAACACCAATCCCCAACGGCGCCAGCACCGCCAAGGCCTGCCTCACCCGTACCCTGTCATAAGCCGGATCTTCATTGCTTGGGTCTTCAATCCAACCGATCCCGCGAGCCGTCAGCCAAAGCCGCAGCGCCCCGCGCCGCGCCGTCAGAAGCGGGCGGTGCCAAAGAACGCCCTCGGCCCGGCGTGCGGGCTGCATTGCAGCCAAGCCATCAACACCCGAACCACGCGCCAACCGCATCAGGAAGGTTTCGGCCTGATCGTCCGCCGTGTGGCCCAGCGCCACATCCGCAAAGTCATGCACCCGCGCCCAGTCAGCCATCAGCCGATAGCGCGCGCGCCGCGCCTGATCCGGCAGATTGCCGCGCCCGTCCCAGCCGGTCCAGCGCAGCACATCATGCCCGATACCCAGCTCAGCACAGGCCCGGGCAACGCTCTCTGCTTCGAGCGCCGCCTCTGGTCGCAACCCATGGTCCACTGTCACGGCGCGAAGTGCGGTTCCACTTCCCCGCGCCCAGTCCACCAACAGATGCAGCAGCGCAACCGAATCCCCGCCGCCGGAAACGGCAACGCCCAGCCGCCGTGGGGGGCTGGGCGCAAAGGCCGCTGCAATCATCTCTGTCAGGCGTGGATCGGCGTCCGTCACTGACAGCCAAGTTTTTGCATGGTCGCAATAGCTTCGCCAGCCTCTGGGACTGCCGGGAACCTTGCCGACACTTCGCCCAAGGTGACACAGGCGTCCTGTGTCTGACCCAAAAGCCCCAGTGCCGCACCCAGTCGCAGAAGTGCCGCCGGCGCACGCGGGCCTTCCGGCGCCCCGGAAAATGCCGCCAGATAGGCTTTCGCCGCCCCGGTCGTATCACCCGACTGACTCAGCGCCTCGCCTTGCAGGAACTGCGCCTCGCCGGTCAAAGGCCCGCCGGGATAATTCTGGGTAAAGGCGCCAAATGCCGCCCCTGCCCCAGCAAAGTCGCCCGCATCCATCTTGGCCTTGGCTGCGTCGAAATCAGCCTGTTCATTGATCGCCAGCTCAACCGTCGGTGCGCTCGGGTCAACGACCGGCGCGGTCACGCCCGCTCCGCCCGAAGTTGCTGGCGCGTCGCCCCCCAGCGTAGCCGTGATCGGCAGATTGGCGGAATCGCAGCCCTCTTCCAGCTCGCAAATCCGGAACTCAAGATCGCCGACCCGGTTGGTCCCGTCAGCCACGACCTTTTCCACCCGGATCTGCAACTGTTCCTGCGCCGCCGTCAGCCGCGCCAGTTCGGATTCCATCGCGTTCATCCGGTCAAGCGCACTTGCGCCACCAGCCGCTTGCATACCCGCCTGCCCGCCCGCCAACAGTTCGGACTTCAGTGCCTGCAACTGCGCCGCCAGCGTCTGCAACTCGTCGCGCATCTCGGCAAGAGTTGCCGCCTTGTCCTGGGCGTATACGCCACTGGCGGCAACCACAGCCACCGCCAGCGTCAGGACCTTCAGAAAAGGCCGGATCATCATCTTTCCTTTATCAGACGCCGGCACCCGCGCCGATCACCGTGACCGCACGCCGGTTCTGCGCGAAACAGCTTTCTTCCGAACAGACCGCCAGCGGGCGTTCCTTGCCATAAGACACGGTCTTCAGCCGCGCCCCGTCCACCCCTTGCGAGATGAGGTAGGCCTGAACCGCACTTGCACGCCGTGCGCCCAGCGCCAGGTTGTATTCGCTGGTGCCCTGCTCGTCAGCGTGACCTTCGATGATCGCCGTCGCCCCGGCATGGGCGTTCAGCCACTGCGCCTGACCGCTCAGCGTCGCCTGCGCTTCCGGCGTAAGGGTCGACTGGTCAACGACAAAACGCACCGTGTCGCCGATCCGCTGGTTGAAATAGGCCACCGAGTTCGGATCATTCGGATCCCCCAGCGCGCCAGAGGTGATGCCACCCGCGCCACCAAGTCCGCCCGCACCTCCGGCACCGCCGATAGCACGGTCGGGGTTGTTACAGGCCGCCAGCGCTAGCGCGCTGACCAGAAGGGCAATCGTCGAAAACTTCTGCATGTTGTTACCGCCTTTTCTTTTTTGGCTCGATCTAGTTCAGCATAGCACTGCATTTGCTCATTGGAAACGCCGCATCAGGGTAAAAGCGGCGACCATGTCGGGTCAGAGGCAGCTCCGTCGGTCGGCACCTGCTTCAGCGCCCGCCCCGAAATGTCCACCGAGAAAAGCTGCGCCGATCCACTGGCACCGGGGCTTTGACGGGTGAACATGATCACCCGGCCGTTGGGCGACCAGGTCGGACCCTCATCCAGATAGGATGCGGTCAGAAGCCGTTCCTCGCTGCCGTCAAGCCGCATCACCCCGATATGGAAGCGCCCGCCGTTTTGCTTGGTGAACGCCACCAGATCGCCGCGCGGCGACCAGACCGGGGTCGAATAGCGCCCCTCGCCCGACGACACCCGCGTAGGCTCGCCGCCCCGCACCGACATCACATAGACCTGCTGGTTCCCCGACCGGTCGCTTTCAAAGGCGATCTGGCTGCCGTCCGGGCTGAACGAAGGCGCCGTTTCGATCGAAGGCGTGTTGGTCAGCTGCGTGGTTTGCCCCGACGACAGGCTCATCGAATAAAGATCTGTGTTGCCGCCGTTTTCAAGCGAAAACACTACCGTATCCCCGTCCGGCGAAAAGCGCGGCGCGAAGGTCATGTTGCCCTGAAGCGCCCCCATCGACTTGCTGGATCGCGTGGCCAGATCCATCAGCTTGATCTGCGGCGACCCGCTTTCGAACGAGGTGTAAAGAATGCGGTCGCCCGCCGCCGAGAACCGCGGGGCCAGCACGATGGAAGACGCATCGGTCAGATATTCAACACCGGCGCCATCATAATCCATGATAGCCAGCTGCTTTTGCCGCGCATCCTTCGGCCCGCTTTCGGCGACAAACACCACGCGGCTGTCAAAATAAGGGCCTTCGCCGGTGATTTGTTGATAGATGTTGTCCGATATTTTATGGGCAATCCGCCGCCAGTCCCCCTGACCGCCACCGAATTGCAGCCCGTCGCCCATTTCGGTATTTGAAAACACGTCGAACAGGCGGAATTTTACGTTGATCTGCCCGCCGCTGTTGGTCACGGCGCCGACGATCAGCGCCTGCGCATTGATCGCCTTCCAGTCGGCGAAGGCCACGGGCTGATCGAAGCCCGACACCTGGCTGATGTAAGCACCCGGATCAATCTGCGCAAAAAGCCCGGTGCCCTGCAGATCCGCGGTCACCACCTGCGTGATCGCCTGTGCAATGTCGCCCGCGCCACCTTCGTCCACGAAGGTCGGGGCCGCGAAGGGCAAGGGTTCGATCACAGGGCTGTTGAAATCAATCCGCGGTCGCGCTTCTGCCGTCAACAAGCCCGGTGACAATGGGCTTAACGCCAAGGTCGCTGCCATCAGTATCTGCTTCAGCATCTGCTCGCCTGTCATTTTCATCTTTGCTCTACCTGTCGGCATTCGGCGGTCCCTACATGATGTTGCCGCGTTCCGCTCGCTACAACAATGTTAAATTGGCCCGGAACTTCCCCGTAAAGCATCAGTTCCTTGGCCGGTTTCAGTCGCATGTCAACGAACGCCCATCGTGTTTTCAAACCCCATTTCAATTTCCTTCCAGGTTTCAAATTTCTCTGGCGGAAGGGGGTAGCCATCCTTTCCGCAACGCAGGATTGCGCGACGGGCAGCCTGAAATGCTGTCTGGATGGACGCATCAGATGGGCCGGAAGAGTCAAGCAGCTCAACTTTTTGAGGCCTTGCGTCCTGTGTGAAAGTTACCAAAACCGTTATTTTCGTTCGCGTGGCATCTGTGGAAACCGCGCCAAGGTTCCAGCATTTGTTGACTTCCGCTTTCAATCCATCCAGTTCGCCGCTGGTCAACGGCGGGCCGCTATCAGCCACCCCGGCCCCGGCACTCGGCTCCTCTGATGCAGCACCCGAAAGCGCCTCGGCCAGCGCGTCATTCACTGCCGCATCATTGGTGGCCGTGTCCGCCGTGGCGGTCTGCGTGTCGGTCGCATCGCTTTCCGGCACGTCGGGGGCCGGTTGATCCGGCGCAGGGGCCGGTTTCTTCTTCGGCTTCGGCTTTGGCTGCGGCGAGGTCTTGGGGGCCGATCCGACCTCCTTGTTGTCCTTGTTCGCCTCGGTTTCCAGCACCTGCCCGGCATCCTCGGGGGCGGCTTCCTTCTTCGGCTTTTCCTCCGGCGGCTTTTCGGGCGCGGGCTGGTCCGATGTCTGCTCCGTCACCGTGTCCGAAACCTCGGCATCCGGTTTCGGCGTCTCGGTCGGGTCCGGGGCCACGCGGGTGGCGGACTTCGGCTTGGGCTGCGGGCTGTCGGTCGGCGCCAGATCAACAAGCTGATCCTCGGCAGGGGGTTTGGGCTTTTCGGGGGGCGTGTCGGTGGTGTCAGGCGTCGGCGGCGTCACTTCCGTGACATCCGGGGCCACATCGGGCGCCGGCTGTTCTTCCTGCGGCGCAGGTTTGCTGGGTTCAGGCTTGGGCTGTTTCTTAGGCTTCGGCGGCGGCGCCTCGCTGGCCTTCGGGGCCGAGGGCTTGGCCGGGCTGTCGGTGGCTGCCGTCGGCGCCTTGGCCGCCAGCGCCGCAAATTCGTCCGACGACATCAGCGATACTTCCGCCATCTGTACCGGCGGCGATGGGTCAGGCGTGAAAAAGATGCCGCCCAAAAGCGCCCACAGGATCACGGCAAGATGCCCGACCCCGGAAACGATCAGACCGATGCGTTCCGCCCGGTCTTCGGGAAGCCATCCCCAGCCCATTATCCGCCGTTGCCGTCCGTGCCAGTGCCGGTCCCGTTGAACGACGGCCCGCCGCCATCGGTGACCAGCGTGATGTTGGAGAATCCGCCATTATTCAGCGCCCCCATCACCTGCACCACCTGCTCATAGGGGATCGCGCCATCGGCGCGCAGAAAGATCTTGTCATCCTGCCGCTCGGCCGCAATTGCCTGCAACTTGGCGATCAGCTCATCCGCAGGCACTTCGGTATTCTGGATCGAAACCTTTCCATCCGCCTGCACCGAAACCGTCAGAGGTTCCTCCTGCTCGGTCGGCACCGCCTTGGCGGCGGTCTTGGGCAGTTCCAGAGGCACGCCCACAGTCAGCAAGGGTGCGGCGACCATGAAGATGATCAGCAGAACCAGCATCACGTCGACCATCGGCGTTACGTTGATCTCCGCCATCACTGCCGCCTTGCCGCGCGATCCGCGGCGGCGGCGTCCGCCCCCGCCCGATTTCATGACCCCGGCGCCCATCCTTATGCGTCCAGTTGGCGTGACAGGATCGTGGCGAATTCGTCGGCAAAGGCCTCATAGCCGCCGATGATCCGGTCACTGTCCGTCGAAAGCTTGTTATAGAAGATGACGGCGGGAATGGCCGCGACAAGGCCAAGCGCCGTCGCCACCAAGGCCTCTGCAATCCCCGGCGCCACAACGGCAAGCGAGGTATTCTGCGCTATGGCGATTTCCTCAAAGGCGACCTTGATCCCCCAGACTGTGCCAAACAGCCCGATGAACGGCGCGGTAGAACCGACCGTCGCAAGGAAGGGCAGCCCGCGGGTCAGATCCTCGGTCTCTTTCTGGATGGCCACATCCATTGATCGGTCGATCCGCGCCTGCGCCCCCATGATCAGCCCGCCATCCTGCCGGTGACTGCGCCGCCATTCGATCATGCCGCTGGCAAAGATCTTCTCGCTTGCCCCTTCGGGTTGCCCCCCGATGTTTTCGAACAGCTCATCCAGCGGCTCGCCTGACCAGAAGGCCCGATCAAAGACCGCCGCTTCCAGCCGCGCCTTGCGGTAGGAAATGAACTTCTGGACGATGATCGCCCAGGACCAGAAGGACGCGATGGTCAGCATTAGCATCACCAGTTTCACGGTGATCGAAGCACGCGCGAAAAGCGCCAGCAAGGAGAAGTCGATCTCCTGCGCCGCAGCAAGGGTTGTCGTATCCATATATCTCTGCTCGCCGGTTGGGCCGCCTTGGTGCGGCTCTGTTTGGACGTGATTCTATACGGCTTTCTTGGCGATGAAAACCGTCGCCGGGTGAATTTCCCGTGTGCACATAGCGAAAGCGGCGCGAAACGGCCGCTTTCAGTGCAGTTGCGGCACCAGAAGCTGGCGGATCTCCGCCGGAAAACGCGCCGGTGTGCCCGCTTCGGTCAGGCAGACCAGAGTAACCTGCGCCAGGAACAGCTTGTCGCCGGCCCGGCACACCTCTTGCTCCAGGTGCACCCGCGCGCCCGTTGCCGCCGCCGGTCGGGTGATCACAACCAGCTCATCGTCGAATTTCGCGGGCTTCAGGTAATCCGCCTCCAGCCGCCGCACCGCAAATACAATCCCGGCTTCCCGCTTCAGCCGCCCCTGATCAATCCCCAGCGACCGCACCCATTCGGTGCGCGCCCGTTCGATGAAGCGCAGATAATTGGCATAATAGACGATCCCGGCAAGATCGGTATCTTCGTAATAGACGCGGATGGGGAAGGAATGGATCATGACGCCGCCTTTCACTGCGCCGATCTTGCCGATCGCGCGCCAAAGGTCCAGCCCCACACTTGCCGCATGCCCGCGCCCCCCATATCTGCTTCACACGCACGAAGGAGTCCCCGATGTTCCGCGCCGCCCTGCTGATGACCTTCCTCGCCCTGCCCCTCCACGCCGAGGAAGTCGGCCGCGTCGGAGTCGATTGGGTGGGCAACGACATCATCATAGACGCTTTCCCCGACCCCAAGGTCGAGGGCGTCACCTGCCACGTCGCCTATTTCGAACGCTCGATCTATGACCGGCTCTCGCAGGGCAACTGGTTCGAGGATCCGTCTTATTCCGCCGTCGACTGCACCCAGACCGGCCCGATCCGTCTGGGTGCGATCGACCGCAGCGCCGATGGCGAGAACATCTTCAGCGAACGTCAATCGCTGATCATCAAATCGCTGAAGGTCACACGCATCTATGACGCAAGGAATAATGCGCTCATCTATCTCGCGCACGCCAGCGAACTGACCGAAGGCTCGGGCAAGATGTCAGTGTCGGTCATCCCGCTTCCTGCAGACTGATCACCACCGCCCGCTTGCAGCCCGCATGTCTGCCGCCGCCAGCCGGATCGGAAATCGCGCCCGGATTGCCGCATCTACGGCGTCGTCCACCAGCACCGGATAGTGCGCCGCCAGGATCTCGCGGGCCCGCGTATGGGCATGGGCTGTAGCCGATGGCCGCCCGGTCGAGTTCCAGACCGACAGAGTCTGGCGGTCCGACACTTCGGGGTAAAGGAACTCTGACTGCATCAGCTTCAGCGTCTGCTCGTGGCCCAGATAGTGGTTGGGGCCTCGCAGCACCACATCCTCGATCACCTCGAAACTCAGCGTGTCTTCCGTCACTTCGATTCCACGCAGCGCGCGCTGGACCGTTCCCAGAAGGTCATTGTCCATCACCATCGATTCAAACGACGTGGCCAGAAGCGATGACATCATCCCCGCCGCTTCGTAAACCATGTTGCCCCCGGCAAGCCCCGCCAGCGCCACGGTCAGCCCTTTTTCGAACCCTGCCTGATAGTCAAGCACCTTGGAATCCGTCATCCCCGCAGCGACCGATCCGGGCAGCTGGTAAAACTGCGCCATCTGTGCCGCGGCGGCCATCAGCACCGCTTCTTCACCCGACCCGCCCGTAAAGGCACCCGTTCGCAGATCCGACACAAAGACCCAGTTCCCAAAAAACATCCGCGCACCCTTGCGGGTCAGATGCACCTGCACAAGCGAAGCCAGCGTTTCGGCGCAGGCCTGCACCAGCGCCCCGGCAAGCGCCGCAGGCGCCGTCGCACCGGCCTGTGGCGCCACGCACATGTCTGATACGATGCCAAGTTCCGCGCAGCGCACCTGCACTTCGCTGGTGTCCTTGCCGAAACGCAGCGGCGAAACCACCGGGCAATGGCCAACCTGAAAGAAGGGCCGCTTCAGAAAGCCGCCTTCTTCACCGATCACCATGTCGGCAAGCGCCACAACCTCATCAACATGCTCGGCATTCGCCATGGAAAATCCAAAGCTTTTCTTAGTGCCAGCCATGCCGGCATAGGCGACCGACAGGTTATGGGCACGGATATCCTCGATGTCGGTCGCCACGATCGGTTGGCCGACATGGTGGATATGTTCCAGCCGGTCGGCCAGCCGGTAATAGTCGTACAGATCAACCAGCGTAGATGGCCGATGCTCGCCCGACGTGAAGTCGATCACCTGCACCGCCTCGCCCGCCGTGCAGAAGTGCACCCGATCCTCGCCAACCATCCGGTCGTGGGCCTGGTCGCGGGCAAAGATGGGGAATGTGCGCGGCGCGCCTGCAACAACATCCTCGACCAGCGCGCGGGGGAAACACAGGCGGTCATGCTTGTTCAGCCAGCAACCAGCCTCCAGTGCGCGCTTCAGCGTTGCCGGAATTGGTTCCGCCATGCCGATCCGTTCCAGCACATCAAGCGCAGTCTCATGGATGCGCTGCATGTCACGCGGGGATAGCGGCTTGTATTGGCCGCCACTCATTCCGGGCTGCACAACCTCTGCCGTCTTCGATCTGGCACGGTCCGCCTTGCGTGCTTCGCGCCCACCTGCACGCTGGGCCGATGCCCGCGTCCGGTCCGCTCCGAGTAACTGGTCCATTCCGACTCTCTGCTCCCGAAAAGTGCCCAAACCTGTCTCTGCGGGCAAAGCTGAGGCATTTTGACTGACCGGTCAACAAGAATCTCTTCCACCCGCGGCTGTAATCCGCGCCGCCAGCCTCAGGGCGTGGCTCGGATCGTGGGTGACCGTTGGCAGAACCGGATCATATGCGGCGCGGATCAGGGCCGCCATTTCAGGGCGCAAAACCACCACGCCTTCGGCCCGTGCCAACGGCGCACGGTCGCGCAAAGCCGCGTCCGACCACAAAAGCACGACCTGCACCGCCAGCCGCAGCGCCAGTGCGTCGGCGGCCTGCTCGGCCAACGGGCCCTGCATGCGCAGAAAGGCGAAACAGGCGCGGATCGCGCCATCCGCCTCAAAGCGGAAATATCGGTATTGATCGGCCCCCTCAGCCTGCAGTCGCCCTACAAGATCTGGCAATCCGGGGACCAAAGCCCCAAGGTCCGGCAGGGCCAGAAGCTCTGCCCAGTCGCGGAAAAAGAAGATCATCAGATTGGCGCCCTGCTCGGGGTCGGTTTCGGCCAGCGGATGGCCCGCCAGCCCCGCCACCGCCGCGATTGCGCCCCTGATCACGCCAAGCGTCTCGTCACTCACCCCAAAAACCACCGGCGCAATCGGACGCCGCCAGCGGGCAAAGTGATAGGCACCATCGGGTCCGGAAAACAGCGGCAGGATTTCGTCAGGGCTCATGTCTCGGTCTCACCAGATTCAAAACGGCCCCCATTTGCGCTGAAAGGCCCGGGGCAGGTCAATTCCCTGCCATTCGGCAAATAGCAAGACAAAACCCAACAGATCGGCGAGCGCACCCTGCAAGGCCTGACGGTCGCCCGCCCCCGCGCCCGGCTCGCCCAATAGACTACGGCATCCCGCTCAATCCCGAACTTCCCGGCCTAGCCCCGAATGACCCGCTCTGCGGCACGCCGAATTGCCCCAATATCCTGCTCGGCCTTTGTCATTTTCTGTCCCCAAATATCCCCGCCGAAGGCTCCCGCACTCCCCGCCCTCGCACCGTCGGCAAGGATTGAAACTGGACCGCGGAACCCGGCCGGGGGTCAAGAACCTCGGGCGGCTTGCCATACCAAATCCATACGTTTGCCATACGTTGCGCAGACGTGATTTTTCAGCCCTCGAACAGTTCGGACTGCCCGGCCACGCGCGGCATCGGCAGGCCCAGATGCGCCCAGGCCTTGGCCGCCAACATCCGCCCCCGCGGCGTGCGCTGGATCAGCCCTTGCTGCAACAAGAAGGGCTCGATTACCTCCTCAATCGCATCGCGGCTTTCGGAAAGCGCCGCCGAAAGCGTTTCTGCGCCGACTGGTCCGCCTGCATAATTCTCTGCAATCAGAATAAGATAGCGCCTGTCGGCTCCGTCCAGCCCCAGATGGTCAACCCCCAGACGCGTCAGCGCGCTGTCCGCGATCTCGCGCGTCAGGCGTCCATTGCCTTCGACCAAGGCAAAGTCCACCACCCGCCGCAACAACCGACCAGCGATCCGCGGCGTCCCCCGCGCCCGCCGCGCAATCTCCAGCGTCCCCGCCGGATCCGAAGATATCCCCATCAACCGCGCCCCGCGGGTAACAATATGATCAAGTTCAGCCACAGTATAAAACTGCAAACGGGTCGGTATCCCGAACCGATCCCTGAGCGGCGTGGTCAACAACCCAAGCCGGGTGGTGGCGCCGACCAGTGTAAAGGGTTGTAATTCAATGCGAACCGTCCGCGCCGCCGGCCCTTCGCCTATGACCAGATCAAGCTCGAAATCCTCCAACGCGGGATAAAGAATCTCCTCGACCACGGGATTCAGCCTGTGAATTTCATCAATGAACAGAACGTCCCGCGCCTCAAGATTGGTCAGGATCGCCGCAAGATCCCCCGCCCGCGCCAACACCGGACCCGAGGTCATGCGGAAATTCACGCCCAATTCGCGCGCCATGATCTGCGCAAGGGTGGTTTTGCCCAGACCCGGCGGCCCATGAAACAACGTGTGGTCCATCGCCTCGCCGCGCATCTTGGCGCTTTCGATGAAGACGCGCAGGTTCGCGCGGGCCTCCTCTTGGCCGACGAATTCGGACAGGTTCTGGGGGCGCAGCGCGCGGTCTGCATCCTCGGGCTGCGGCGCGGCACGCAAGGTCGGGTCTGGCGTCAACATGTGTGACGACGGGCGCCATGCCCCCCCCACCCGAGCGGGCGTCTCGTGGCGTATCCATGCAAAAAACGATCCATCTCAGCCTTTCGGGGCTAGCAGTTTCAGACTTGCGCGGATCAACTCCGGGGCGGCCGCGCCTTCATTTTCGCCAGCCGCCTGTGCAACAGCAGAGGCTGCCTCACCCTGTCCATAACCAAGATTAAGTAGCGCCGACAGGGCATCGGCGGTCGCACTGGCGGAACCCGCAACAGGGGTAGGCTTCGCCGCGGCTCGGCGGGGTGCATTGGTCTCGATCACCTGATCAGTGCCGTGGGCGCCAAGGCTTAGCGCCCCACCCAACGCCATGACCGACGGCGCCTTTTCCTTAAGCTCCATCACCACCCTCTGCGCGAGCTTCGGCCCTACACCAGGTGCCGCCTTGACCGCGTTCCAGTCGCCCAAAGCGATGGCACGACCAACGCCTTCGGCCCCGAGCGTCCCAAGAATGGCCATCGAGGCTTTGGCCCCGACTCCCTGAACACTGGTCAGCAGCCTGTGCCATTCCTTTTCAAGAAGCGTCGGAAAGCCGAAAAGCTGCAAAAGATCTTCGCGCACTAGTAATTCGGTATAAAGGGCCACAGCTTCGCCCACTGGCGGCAGGCTGGCGGCAGTGCGCGACGAGACGTGGACGATATAACCCACCCCGCGCACGTCGATCAGCACATGATCCATTGCCCTGTGCAGGATAACCCCCGCTATACGTCCGATCATGCTGCGGCCCCCTTGATCGCGGCCGCCAGCCTGCCCGCGCTTTGCAGGTGATGGGCATGGCAGATTGCAACGGCCAGCGCATCGGCCGCGTCAGGCCCCGCCAGATCAACACCGGGCAGTTGAAACCGTACCATATGCGCGACCTGCACCTTGTCGGCATGTCCGACACCAACCACTGCCTTCTTGACGGCGTTTGGCGCATATTCGCCCACCGCCAGCCCGGCCTGGGCCGGGACCAGCAGGGCGATGCCCCGTGCCTGACCAAGCTTGAGGGTTGCCACCGCATCCTTGTTCACGAAAGTCTGTTCAACCGCCGCTGCATCCGGCTGATAGTTGACGAACACGCGAGTGAGTGCGACGTGCAAGGACAACAGGCGCGCCGCCAAGTCTTCACCTTCCGAGTGAATGATTCCGTTTGCCACATGGCTGAGTCGTGATCCGGCCGTGTCTATCACCCCCCATCCAAGGTTGCGAAGGCCTGGATCGATCCCCATAACGCGCATGCCGCCCCTGCCTCGTCGACTGTTATTACTTTTTTTTTAACAAATAGCACGAAAGGGGAACATCTGGAAGCGGCAATGCCAGATCGCAAAGCCATGACCTGAGCGGGCAGCTTTTTCGGCAAATAGCGCCGGATCGGCGCCTGAAAACGACATATTCCGAGGGCAGTGACCTTGGATTGTAACGGAATATTAACAATAAATTGGCGGACAGGACGTGGAAGGCTCCACAAAACGACCATTGCACTAGACGCATGGCTGAAATGCTTTCCCAACCCTAGCTCGGCTGCCACGGATACCCTATCTGTCATTTCGTCGATGGCAATCATGCTGTCGGCCGATGTATGATTGAGGAAATGAACATGTCCGCGTTTGAAACGACCCGCACCACCGCCAGCTTCACCTTTCAGAATCTGGCCAGTTCAGTCGTCGCTTCGATCGCTTCCTGGAACGACGCGCGCGTGACGCGCAACGCCCTGGCCAAGCTTTCGGATCGCGAGCTGGACGATATCGGCCTTTGCCGTGGCGACCTCGAATTCATTGTGGCGCGCACCTGATTTAGCGCCGCCTCAGCGACCACTGTCGCCAAGCCCCTGTCAGGAAACTGGCAGGGGCTTTCGCTTTTTGCGTCGATGATGTTCCAAGTTCAGACAGTCAGTGGATGATCCGTCGCATTTGCGCTGCAATACCAAGCGTCACGGGATCCGCCTGCAGAAGATATGACCCGAAGCGGTCCATTTCGCTGCCCGCACGCAGGGTCGACACCTTTTGGTCATAAGCTTCGGCACCTATGACGACATGCAAGCCAGCCTTGAGCATGAACAATATAAGGACGCTCATGAATATCATGCCCGGCAAACGTGGCACCCGGAGCCGGCGGCGGGACCGATAGTAGCTCATGCCAAGTGCGCCATCGGCTTCAAACCCGCCGCCCGCATCATGGGTGCGCTCAATGCGGCCAACCCGCCCCTGAAAATCCCGCAAATTGCGATCGACCATCCTGGCCTCGCGTCAGCTGTTTCCAACGTCGGCAAAGGATAACCAACAAATGCGGCATTTTTTCGGCCTCTGGCCTACGCTCGGCGCAGCACCAGCGTTGTCCATTCACTAATCTCATCGCGCGCCGCAAGCATGAAGCCAGCGCGTTTGTAGGCCGTCGCCACCTCTTCCGCCTGGGTATTCAGAATGCCGGACAAAATGGCATATCCGCCGGGGCAGATGTTTGCGGCGATGTCGGGCACAAGAGCCAGTAATGGACCTTTTAGGATATTGGCAAAGACCAAATCATAAGGGGCGCGCGCCTTCAGGTCCGACTGCGCAAAACCAGCGGCTTCGACACAAATGACCTTGTCGGCCAGACCATTCGCCGCGGCATTGGCGCGGGCCACATCCACCGCGGTAGGGTCGATATCGGAGGCAATGACCGGCAGGTTCCAGATCGCCGCTGCAGCCATCGCCAGGACAGCCGTGCCGCAGCCGATGTCCGCGACGTTCTTGCCGCGATAGCCGGCACGATCCAGGCGGTCGAGCGCCAGAAGGCAGCCCTTCGTCGTGCCGTGGTGCCCGGTTCCAAAAGCCATCGCCGCCTCAATCAGCAATGCCACCTTGTCGGCAGGCACCTTTTCGGCGTCGTGGCTGCCGTAGACAAAAAACCGTCCGGCCTCGACAGGCTGAAGTTCGCGCTTCACATGTGCAACCCAGTCGGTTTCTGGCACTTCCGAAACAACGAAGGGCTTTGCGCCATAGATTGCAGCCATCAGCGCCAGTTCGGTATCGTCCGGCTCTTCCTCGAAATAGACGCCGACCTCATAGCGTCCCGAGCCATCCTCGATCTCGAATACACCCACCCCGACGGGTTCGGGCAGGAAGTCTTCCATCGCTTCCGCCAGGGCTTCGGCGGATTCCTTGAGATCCAGCGTGGTCAGGGCGGAGTAGGTCGGCATCGGCAGCCTCCGGTCACAGGGTCCGGCGCCGCATATTGCGCGCCGGGCGTAAGGTCAAGCGTAAGGCAAGAACACGCAGCAAGCGTTGCGCTTCAATCCGCCCAGTCGATGAAGCAACCGCGCGGCAAATCGGTCAGTCGGCATACAGGCAATACGGCTGACACGCCGTTTGGCGGGGCGATTCCGTTATCCGCAGTGTGGTCGGCAGAACGCCCCGAATAGTCGCGGCGGCGGCCTTCATGTGTAAGACGGAGTGTGACTTCCACGCTAACGGTCTGGTCACAAATGCGTCAGGCCCGCTGACTGGTAACAGAGAGCTTGATGGGCTTGGCTCAGTAGAAGCTTTGCGGGTCGATATCGACTGACAAGCGCAAGTTCGCAGGAAGCTTCAATTGGCTGAGCCATTCTGCCAGTGCCGCCTGTAGTGCGGCCCCCTTCGGCCCCTTGACCAGAAGCCGCACCCGGTGGCGACCGCGCACCCGCGCCACAGGTGCCGGGGCCGGGCCGAAGACCTGGGCCCCTATCCTGCGCAAAGGCGCGTCACGGCGGGACAGCTCGGCTCCGAAGTCAAAGACCTGCGCTACGTCCGGCGACGACAGGATGATGCCCGCCAATCGCCCATAGGGTGGCATGCCCGCTACCTGCCGTTCTACGGCCTCGGCGCGCCAGAAATTCTCTTCGTCGCCTGACAGAATCGCACGGATCACCGGATGATCCGGCTGAAAGCTTTGCAAGAGCGCCTCGCCCCTTTTTTCCGCCCGTCCTGCCCGGCCCGACACCTGACGCATCAGCTGGAATGTGCGTTCCGCCGCGCGCAAATCCGAACCTTGCAGACCCAGATCAGCGTCGATTACCCCAACCAGCGTCAGCAGCGGGAAGTTGTGGCCCTTGGCCACCAACTGCGTGCCGATGATGATATCGGCTCCACCCGCAGCAATATCCACGATCTTGTCTTTCAGCGCGCGGGCACTGGCAAACAGATCCGATGACAGAACGACAACCCGCGCCTGCGGGAACCGTTCCGCCACTTCTTCGGCCAGCCGCTCGACCCCCGGCCCCACGGGGGCAAGCCGCCCCTCGGCCTTGCAGGACGGGCAGGTTGTGGGCAGCGGTTTCGTGTCGCCGCACTGGTGACAAACCAACCGCTTCTGGAACCGGTGTTCAACCATCCGCGCATCGCACTGATCACAGCCAATCTGGTGGCCACAGGCGCGGCAGATCGTAACCGGCGCATAGCCACGCCGATTAAGGAACAGCAAAGCCTGTTCGCCACGTTCGATCCGCGCCCGCACCGCACCGGCCAGCGTCGGGCTGATCCAACGGTTGGGTTCCAGTTTTTCCGCCCGCATGTCGATGGCCCGCATAGTCGGCAGTTCCGCCGCACCGAAGCGGGAGGTCAGGTCGATACGGCCATATTTTCCGGCTTCGGCATTTACCCAAGTTTCAAGGCAGGGCGTAGCCGATGCCAGCACAACCTGTGCATCAGACAAGGACGCTCGTAGCACCGCCATATCACGGGCATTGTAAAGAACGCCGTCCTCTTGCTTGTAAGAGCTGTCATGTTCTTCATCCACCACGATCAGACCCAGGTCGCGGAACGGCAAGAACAGGGCTGACCGCGCGCCCACCACCATGCCCACGCCACCTTCGCCCGCCATCCGCCAAAGACGGCGACGTTCGGTTTGGGTGACCCCGGAATGCCATTCACCGGGACGTGCGCCAAATCGATCTTCGACCCGCTTCAAGAACTCCGCCGTCAGCGCGATTTCCGGAAGCAGGACCAGCGCCTGCCGGCCCCGCCGCAGACATTCGGCAACCGCCTCTAGATAAACCTCGGTCTTGCCCGATCCGGTGACGCCTTTCAAAAGTGTCGTGCCATAACGGCCGCCCTTCACTGCAGCCGCCAGCCGCACCGCCGCCGCACGCTGATCCTCTGCCAGATCCTTGCCGGGCCTGTCGGAATCAAGCCGCGGATAAGGCAAATCACGCGGGGCTTCTTCCTCGGCCACGGCACCCTGCCTGACAAGTCCCTTGACCACACCCGTCGTGACCCCAGCCAGGTCGGCCAGCTCTGACAGGGTGAAGGCCGCGCCGCCGTAATCCGCCAGAATCGCCAACACCCGCGCCCGCGCATCGGTCATCCGGTCCGGGACAGCCCAGCCCTTGCGGTAAACCCGGCGCGGCCCCGGCGGATCGGCCAGCCCCGGCGCACGGGTCGCCAGCCGCAGCATCGCTGGCAGGGGCGTCAGTGTGTAGTCTGCAGCCCGCACAAGAAAGGTGCGCATGGCATCCGCCATTGGCGCTGCATCCAGCACCCGCGTCACCGACCGTACCCGCGCCAGATCATAGCCGCCTTCGCCTTTGCCCCAGATCAACCCTAGTACCCGGCGCGGCCCAAGCGGCACCTCGACAAAGGCCCCAAGGAAACATCCGCCCTCCGGGGCCTTGTAGTCCAGGCATTTGCCCAATGGTTCGGTAGTCAGCACCGCCACCAGATCGCCTTCGTCGAAAAATACCGGATCAGCCACGCGCGGCACCATTCATGGGTTCCGACACACGCGCCCATGCGCTATGAGGGCGGCAAAGCCGAAAAGCCGAGCCAAGGAGCGCGCCCATGAAATTCTTCGTCGATACCGCCGATGTCGCCGCCATCAAGGAACTCAATGACCTTGGCATGGTCGATGGGGTGACCACCAATCCGTCGCTGATCCTGAAGTCGGGGCGTGACATCATCGAAGTCACCAAGGAAATCTGTGACATGGTTTCTGGCCCCGTTTCGGCAGAGGTTGTGGCGACTGAGGCCAAGGACATGATCGCCGAAGGCTTGAAGCTTGCCAAGATCGCCAAGAACATCGCAATCAAGGTGCCGCTGACCTGGGATGGCCTGACCGCCTGCAAGGCTTTCGCATCCGAAGGCCACATGGTCAACGTCACTCTTTGCTTCTCGCCTGCACAGGCGCTGCTTGCGGCCAAAGCCGGGGCCAGCTTCATTTCGCCCTTCATCGGACGTCTGGATGACATCCACCTGGAAGGTGTGAACCTGATCGAAGATATTCGCATCATCTACGACAATTACAGCTTCAAAACCGAAATCCTCGCGGCCTCGATCCGCTCTGTGAACCATATCGTTGACTGCGCAAAAATCGGTGCCGACGTAATCACCGCACCTCCAGCCGTGATCAAATCGATGGCCCAGCATGTGCTGACAGATAAGGGGTTGGAAATTTTCATGAAGGATTGGGCAAAAACCGGGCAGAAAATCCTCTGACTTCGTGTAGACTTGTGCAAAACGAAGCAGGTGAGGGCAGCATGGCCGAAGGTTCAGCACTGGCGGAAGAGCTGCGTGGAAAGCTGATCGCCAAACCGGAAGTGATCCTTGAGGACCGCGACCTGATGAAGGCCCTGATTGCCGCCAATGAGCGCGCGATGGGGGCCAATATCGTCGATCTGCGTGGCATCGCGATGGAACGGCTTGAAGCGCGGCTGGACCGGCTGGAAGATACCCATCGGTCGGTCATCGCGGCGGCCTACGAAAACCTTGCCGGAACCAACCAGATTCACCGGGCGATCCTCAAGATGCTCGACCCGGTGGATTTCGAGGATTTCCTTCACAACCTTGGGGCCGAGGTCGGGCCGATTCTGCGGGTTGAATCCGTGAGACTGGTGCTGGAGTCAGCGCAAAGCGCAACCGAGGAAGAAAGCGCTGTCAAGCGGATGAGTGATGTTCTTTCAGTCACGTCTGCCGGTTTCATCGACGGTTATATGAGCGGCGGGCGCGCCGGCGCGCCGCGCGCGGTGGTGTTGCGCCAGACCAATGCCGATGCAATTCGGGTTTATGGCGATCAGGCCGAAGCGATCGGGTCCGAAGCGATCATGCGGCTGGATCTTGGCCAGGGTCGTCTTCCGGGGATGCTGGTGATGGGCGCCGCCGACCCGCATCAGTTCCGGACCAATCAGGGTACCGATCTTTTGACCTTCTTCGCTGGCGTCTTCGAACGCGCCATGCGCCGCTGGCTGGCCTAGGGCCGCGCGCGCGATGTGTCTGGCGCTCACTCCGGCCACGCGCGATGCGCTGGCGCGCTGGGGTGAACATCTGTCGGCGCTTGACGGCGCGTCGGCCAATACGGTCAAGGCCTATGCTGCGGATGTGACGGCCTGGGCTTCGTTTCTGGCAGAGCATTTGGGCGGCGCGCCTGCACCCCGCGCGCTTTGCGAAATCGGGCAGTCGGACATGCGCGCGTTCATGGCCCATGAACGCGCACGGGGGCTTGGCGCACGCTCTTTGGCCCGCCGTCTGTCATCGGTGCGCAATTTCGTGCGCTGGCTGACGGACCGCGAGGGCGGCGAAGCCACTGCCGTTCTGGCCGCACGCGGACCGAAATATCGCCGCAAGCTTCCGCGCCCCCTGTCGCCCGAGGCGGCGCGCGACATGATAGCTCAGATCGACGTTCAGGCGCGCGAAGACTGGGTCGCAGCACGCGATACCGCCGTTGTCACCCTGCTTTACGGCTGTGGCCTTCGGATATCAGAGGCTCTGTCGCTGACCGTGGCGGACCAACCTTTGCCCGAAGTGCTGCGTATTCGTGGCAAGGGCGGCAAGGAACGTCTGGTGCCCGTGCTGCCGGTGGCGCGCGCCGCTGTTGCCGACTATGTGCGCCTTTGTCCTTGGCCGCTTGCCGCTGCACCGACCGCCCCACTTTTTCGTGGCACAAGGGGCGGACCACTGAACCCGCGACTGATTGCCGGAGCAATGGAACAAGCGCGCCTTGCCCTTGGCCTACCAGCCAGTGCCACCCCTCACGCCATGCGCCATTCCTATGCCACCCACCTTCTTTCCGCAGGAGGCAATCTGCGCATGATTCAGGAACTTCTTGGCCACGCGTCACTTTCGACAACCCAGGCTTACACGGCAGTGGATGCAGCCCGCCTGATGGAGGCCTATTCCGCCGCTCATCCCCGCGCTTGAATCCGTCTGGTCAGGTTGGCAATTGCAACAAACGCCCTTTTGAGACTAAGAGACAGAATGACATCTCCTATCAAAGCCCTTTTCGTTCATCTGCTGACCGCCACCGGCGCGGTACTGGCGATGCTGGCCATGCTCGCCGCAGTCGACCACAAATGGGACATGATGTTCCTTTGGCTGGTCGTTGCCTTGTTCGTGGATGGCATCGACGGCCCACTGGCGCGACGTTATCACGTCAAGACCAACTGGCCCACCTATGACGGGGTACTGCTAGATCTGATAATCGACTATCTGACATATGTGTTCATCCCGGCATTTGCGCTGTTCAAGTCCGATCTGATGAACGGCTGGACCGGTTGGTGCGCAATCATCGTCATCACCTATGCCAGCGCACTGTATTTCGTCGATACACGGATGAAGACAAAGGATTATTCCTTTGCGGGTTTCCCGGCCTGCTGGAACATGGTTGTGCTGGTCATGTTCGCGCTTGAGCCCAATTTCTATGTGATACTGGCTTTCGTCGTGCTGCTGGCAGCCACGATGTTCACCAACCTGAAGTTTGTCCATCCCGTCCGCACCGAGCGCTGGCGTGCCGTCACTCTGCCAATGGCACTTGGCTGGGTCGGTTTTGCCGGTTGGGCAGCCTGGGTCGATTTCCACCCAGAAAGCTGGGCCAGCTGGGGACTGGTCATCACCTCGCTTTACCTGACCTGCGCCGGAATCGTGCAGGAGTTGCTGCCCAAACGGGCCTGACTGTTAGAGCCGCGTTACAATGACGCCAAGCGCGATGAGCCCGACCGACACGGCCTTGGTCGCGCCCATCCGTTCCTTGAACACGAGCCAGCCGATCAGCACGCCAAAGACGATCGAGGTTTCGCGCAAGGCAGCCACCAGCGCGATAGGCGCAAGCGTCATCGCCCAGACCACTATCGCATAGGAACCGTAAGAGGCCGCAGCGCCCAGACTTCCCACAGCCCAGATCCGGCCCGGTCCCGGCCACGCCATGCGACCGCGCAGGGTGGTCATGACCCCGGCAAAAATTACACCGTCGACGACGAACATCCAGCCCACGAAGGCCGTCGGATCACCTGCCACCCGCGCGCCGAGCCCATCAAGCATGGAATAACCCGCCGTCGCGGCAGCCGCGCCGAAAGCATAGGGCAGCAATCGCCGCGACTCCCCGCTGGTAAAGACACCCGAGGCCAGAAGCAGGATACCAAGCCCAAGGGTCAGGATGCCAGCCACCTCATGCCCGGTCAGGTCATCGCCCAGAAGGACCCCCCCGGTGACAAGCACGATGATCGGCGCTGTGCCACGCGCCAATGGGTAGACGCGGCTAAGGTCGCCATGTTCGTAGGCGTAGGTCAGGAAGCATTTGTAAGCGGAATGGACCAGACCCGACGCCGCCAACCACGGCAGCACCTCGGCACCTGGCCAGGGACGCATCAGCGCAAAAACCAGACCGATACCCCCCTGCACGGCAGAAAGGACCATCATCACATGCACCCGGCTGGCACCCGTGCGGACCAGTCCGTTCCAGGCCGCATGCAGGAAGGCCGCGCCCAAGACCGCCAGCAGGATGAAAATGCTCATGTCGTACCTTTTTTCCAACGCCTAGCAGCGCACCGGACATGCAGCAAGAACCATGCTGGCCTGCGGCGCGGACAGTTGGGCCAGAAGGAAATCAGATCAAAAGCGATGCGGCGCCTTCACGTTTCAACAACGCCACCTTGGTTTCCACCCCTCCGGGGGCTGAAAAACCGCCAAGACTAGATGCCGAAAGGATGCGGTGGCATGGGATCAGGATCGGTATCGGATTGGCCCCGCAGGCTTGACCGATCGCCTGCGCCGGAACGCCAATCGCCTTGGACAGATCGCCATAGGTCCGCGTCTCTCCGAAGGGGATTGCCACCATCGCCTGCTGGACAGCGCCGGTCAGGCCCGGAAGAAAGGCAAGCGGCAGATCAAAGGCCGCTCGGCGGCGGCCTGCGAAATAGTCAGCAAGCTGGCGTGTTGCTTCGGCCAGAAGGTGATCCGGGTCGGATGCACCCAGATCGCCCCAGCTTAATCGGGTGATGACCCCGTCCACTTCGGTCAGGGTCATCGGCCCGAACGGGCCCGCCCATGACGGCCCGCCGCGTCATCCCAGCGCGTCGTTGCAGCGCTGGCAGGTGCCTTCGTGCTTGTGGCTGCCAACGTCTGGCAGGATCTTCCAGCAGCGCTGGCATTTCTCGCCGTCGGCCAGTTCAAACACCACGCCGACGCCAGGAACATCCGGCAGGCGGAAGGCCTCTTGCGGGGCCGGATCGGCAGTAAGGTAAAGACCCGAGGTGATGCACAGATCGGCAAAATCGACCGATTTCAGCGCCTTCAGTGTCGCTGTATCCTCGACATGAACCACAGGGGCCGCCTCAAGCGAGGCGCCGATCACCTTGGCGGTGCGCTGAATTTCCAGGGCCGCCGTCACCACCCGGCGCACGCGGCGCAGGGCCTCCCATTTCCGGGCGAGCGGCTCGTTCAGCCAGTCGGCCGGGGTTTCGGGCATGTCTTGCAGATGGATGGAACTGTCGTCCCCCGGGAAGCGGCAGAGCCAGACTTCTTCCATGGTGAAAGTCAGGATCGGCGCAAGCCAGGTAGTCAGCCGGTGGAACAGGATGTCCAGAACCGTGCGAGCGGCGCGGCGCCGCAGGGCGCCCGGCGCGTCGCAATAAAGGCTGTCCTTGCGGATGTCGAAATAGACCGCCGACAGATCCACCGTACAGAAGGTGAACAGGGTCTGGAAAACCCCCTGGAAGTCGTATTTCTGATAGCCCTTGCGCACCGTGTGGTCGAGTTCGGCCAGACGGTGCAGCATCCAGGCCTCCAGCTCGGGCATATCCTTGACGGCAACCTTCTCGGCATCCGAGAAACCCTCGAGATTGCCCAAAAGGAAGCGCATCGTATTGCGCAGGCGGCGGTAGCTGTCCGCCGTGCCTTTCAGGATTTCCTTGCCGATACGCTGGTCGGCGGTGAAGTCGGCCTGCGCCACCCATAGCCGCAGGATATCGGCACCATATTCGTCGATCACCTTTTGCGGCGCGATGATGTTGCCAAGCGACTTGGACATTTTCATGCCCTTCTCGTCCAGCGTGAAGCCGTGGGTCAGCACCCCCCGGTAGGGCGCGCGGCCCTTGGTGCCGCAGGCCTGCAGCATCGAAGAATGGAACCAGCCCCGGTGTTGATCGGTGCCTTCCAGATAAAGGTCAGCGATCCCGTCTGCCGTTCCATCCGGCCGGTCGCGCAGCACAAAGGCATGGGTCGAGCCGGAATCGAACCAGACATCGAGAACATCCATCACCTGCTCGTAGGCGGCAGGATCAACGATGCCATCCAGAACCTGCTCCTTGAAGCCCGGGCGATACCAGACGTCGGCACTTTCGGCCTCGAATGCCGCGATGATGCGGGCGTTGATCTCTGGGTTGCGCAGAAGGAAATCCGTATCAGTCGGCCTTGCGCCCTTCTTCGTGAAGCAGGTTAGCGGCACACCCCAAGCGCGCTGGCGGGACAGAACCCAATCGGGCCGCGCCTCGATCATCGAATGCAGGCGGTTGCGGCCGGTGGGCGGCGTCCATTCCACCAGTTCGTCGATCGACGTCAGCGCGCGGGTGCGGATCGTATCGCCGTACTGGCCCATGCCATCGTCCAGCTTCGCATCAATCGCCACGAACCACTGCGGCGTGTTGCGGTAGATGAGCGGCGCCTTCGAGCGCCAGGAATGCGGATAGGAATGCTTGACCTTGCCCTTGGCGAAGAGCGCGCCCGCATAGGCGAGCTGCTTGATAACCGAGACGTTCGCCGGACCTTCCTTGCCATCCGGCAAGATGATCGCCTGCCCGCCGAAAAGCGGAAGATCGGTGCGGTAAGACCCGTCCGGCTCGACATTATAGGTCATCGCAAGGCCGAACTTCAGGCCCATCTGATAGTCGTCGTCGCCGTGGCTGGGGGCGGTATGGACAAAGCCGGTGCCCGCATCATCAGTGACGTGATCGCCGGGAAGCATGGGGACATCATAGGCCCATTCGCTGTTGGCGCCTTCGATTCCATGGAAAGGGTGCGAAAGGATCAGGCCCAAGAATTCGGAGCCATCCACTTCGCGCAGGCGCGTCCAGCTCCCAACCTTCGCGGCACTCTTCACACTCTCTGCCAGCGCGTCAGCGACAAACAGCGATTCGCCCTCTACGGCGCTTGAATTCGCATCAAGGGTATCTACGCGATAAAGACCGTAAGTGACTTCCGGGTTGAATGCGACCGCACGGTTTTGCGGAATTGTCCAAGGGGTTGTGGTCCAGATTACGACCGAAGCGCCAACAAAATCCGGCGCGAATTGCTCCATTTCGCTGGGCGACAGTAGGTCGTTGACGTGTCGTTCCCCCTTCCAGCTTAGGCCGTTGGAGACCGGCACCATTGCGTCGGGTCGGAAGCCTTTCACTCTAAACCGCACCCAAACCGTATGGCTCGTATGGTCGTGATACTCGACCTCCGCCTCGGCCAGCGCCGTCTTTTCGACCGGCGACCACATCACCGGCTTTGAGCCCTGATAAAGGCTGCCGTTCATCAGGAATTTCATGAACTCGTCGGCGATCACCGCTTCGGCGTGATAATCCATCGTCAGGTAGGGGTCCGGCCAGTTGCCGGTCACGCCAAGGCGCTTGAACTCCTCGCGCTGGATGTCGATCCAGCCTTCGGCGAACTTGCGGCATTCCTGACGGAAGGCCACGGTGTCGACTGCGTCCTTGTCCAGGCCCTTGGCGCGGTATTGTTCCTCGATCTTCCACTCAATCGGCAGGCCGTGACAATCCCAGCCCGGCACATAGCGGGCATCCTTGCCCATCATCTGCTGGGACCGCACCACCATGTCCTTCAGGATCTTGTTCAGCGCGTGGCCGATATGCAGATGGCCGTTCGCATAGGGCGGGCCGTCATGCAGCGTGAAGGGTGCCCGTTTCTGACCATTTGGCCCCGTCTTCTCGCGCAGCCGGTCATAGATGCCGATCTTTTCCCAACGCGCCAGCCAGTCGGGTTCGCGCGCAGGCAGGCCCGCGCGCATCGGAAATTCGGTTTCCGGCAGGAAAACGGTGTCGCGGTAATCGGGGGCAGTCACTTCGGGCTTGTCGGCGCACATGGTGGCGTCCTCTTGTCGGTCTGTTGCGATTTGTTGTGGCGGTGCGAAGCTTCGGACACCTTTGCCCGGCGGCTCTGGTCAGAGCGCCGGGTTCGTAATTCGCATGCCGTGTAGCGGTCCACTCATGCGCCGTGCTATAATTCGGCCAGGCTCGGAGGTAAAGGAGATGTCGCATGACCGCTTACGAACCAACCGATGTCATCATGACCGTGGATCAGATCCGTGCCGTCATCCCGAACGAGTTCGAGTCGCAGACCGGTAAGATCATCGACCACATCGACTCTTTCATCCGGGTATGGATCGAACGGTCGCCCTTCGTGGCGATAGGAACCCATGACCGGGGAGGCAGCGCCGACGTGGCGCCGAAGGGCGACCCGGCGGGGTTTGTCAAAGTCGTCGACGATAAGACGCTCGCCATCCCGGACCGACCGGGCAACCATCGCTTCGACACCTTTGCCAACATCCTTGAGACGGGCCGTATCGCCCTGATGTTCATGGTACCGAACCGCAGCGAAGTCGTGCGTGTCAATGGCACCGCCCGAATTGTACGGGATCTTCCACTGCGCGAGACTATGGCGATCAACGGACGCGTGCCCGAATTCGCCATCCTCGTTCGGGTCGAGGAAGCCTTCTACCATTGCGGCAAGGCGGTGGTCCGGTCGCGCCTGTGGCAACCCGATATGGCGGCCCCGACCGACGGCCTGCCGACATACGCTCAAGCCCTGATCGAACATGCTAAGCTTGAGCGCTCGCTTGAGGACATGGAACTCGCTTTGCGCAATAACGAGGAAAAGCGCCTTTACGACGAGTAGGATCGGGGACGCGGCAATCCGTCACTTGTCGGTCGCAGCCTTTCGGGGCATGGGTGACGCCGAAAGGAATTGTCATGCCCGCAATCCCGCCCCGCTTCCCCATCACTTCCGCCGAGATCGACCTCGTGGTGGCAGATTTCTATGCCGCGATCCGGGTCCACCCCGGCCTTGGCCCGGTTTTTGCCACCCATGTGACTGACTGGCCCACGCATGAAGAAAAGATTGCCCGCTTCTGGCGCAATGCGATCCTGATGGAACGCAGCTACGATGGCAATCCGATGCAGGCCCACCGCGAAGCGGGCAATGTGCGCCCCGGCATGTTCACCCCTTGGCTGGCGCTGTTTGACAGCATTCTGAAGCGCAATCTTGCACCTGAAACCGCTGCCTCCTGGTCGGCGCTGGCACACCGCATCGGTCAGGGGCTACGCTATGGCGTGGTCGATCAAGCCACCCATGCCGATGGCGTACCTAAACTGACCTGACTGCTAAAGCGAACGGTCCATCGCCGCAGAAACCAGCGCCCTTGCCGCCTGCCCTGCCGCCTCGGCATAGGCGGGGTCGCGATGGAACAACAGGGTGGAAAAAACCCCCTCCATCAGCAACATCAACTGCCGCGCCAAGCCTGCCGGATTTTGCGCCCCCGCCTCGGCCATCTTGCCCTCCAGCCAGGCCTCGAACCGTTTCTTGTGCGCCGCCCCCGCCTTGACCGCCGGATGGCCCGGCATGTTGGCCAACTCTGCCGCGGTGCGCAAGAAGCCGCAGCCACGCCAGCTTTTCTTGCCCGCCTGCCGCGCGAGGCCGGCAAACAGCGCCGCCACCCGGTCCCCCGCAGCGCCTTCGGCCCGGTCATACCATCGGGCAAAGGTCAGAAGGTTGGGCTGATCGCGCGCCAGCAGATAGGCCTCGGTCAGTTCATCCTTGCTGCGAAAATGGTAATAAAGCGTCTTTTTAGTCACCCCAGCCGCCTCGGCCAGCCGGTCCATGCTGACCGCGCGGATACCCTCGCCGTAGAACAGCGCTTCCGCCGCCTTCAGGATGCGGACTCGGGTTCCCTGATCCACTTCGCCCATCTGTCATTCTCGTTCATAAGTATACCCACCAGTGAGTTTCTAATATCCTCTCCTCCTCCTAGACTTTCGTCAAGCAACGAAAGGAAAAACCATGACCAAGCTTCCCGTTCTCTTCACCACCGCTGGCCCGATCGTCACCCTTACCCTGAACCGGCCCGACAAGCTGAATGCGCTGAACTATGAAACCAACGACATCCTTCTGGCCCATCTTGACCGGATCGAACGGGACGACAGCCTGCGCGCCGTCATTCTCACTGGCACCGGTCGCGCCTTTTCAGCAGGCGGCGACATCCCGGAATTTGCCGCCTCGATCCGTAGTCACCCAGTCCGCGCAGCGCGAGACTTCGTGCGCAGGGGGCAGGCTCTGACCACGCGGATAGAAAGCTTCCCCAAACCGGTGATCGCCGCCGTGAACGGCCTGGCCTTCGGTGGTGGCTGCGAGGTGACCGAGGCCGCCCACCTCGCCCTCGCCAGCCCCGAAGCGCGCTTTGCCAAGCCCGAAGTGGCAATCGGCATCCCGCCCACCTTCGGAGGCACCCAACGCCTGCCACGCCTTGTCGGCCGCAAACGGGCGCTGGAACTGCTGCTGACTGGCGAAAGCATCGGCGCCCGCCGCGCGCTGCAACTGGGCCTGATCAACGGCATAGTCCCGGCCGAGGCGTTGTTGGCTGAAGCCGACGCGCTCGCACGGCGCATCCTCTGCCACTCTCCCGGGGCAATCGCCCGCATTCTATCCGCCGTCACCCGTGGCCAGGACCTGCCAGTGGCCGAAGGGCTGCGGATCGAATCTGACCAGTTCGAACTGGTCGCCGCCGATCCCGACTGCCTCGCCGACCTAGACCGCTGGCTTGGGAGGCGGCGGACTCAGGGCTGATCGGCCGCTTCGCTGCCCTGCCGCGCTGCTGCCCAGCGGTTCAGCCAAGCCAATCCGGCCAGCGCCAACCCAAGACCGACAAAAGATGCTACCCGCGTCAGCCCAGACAGGCCCGCCGCATCGATCAGAAAAACCTTGGCCACTGTCAGCCCGATCACTGTCATTGCGGCGCGTCGCAGATCGACCGACCGCCGAGCGATGGCCTGATAAAGCAGCGCCGCACCCACCACCATGAGGGCAAGCGTATAGCTGTAAAGCTCGGGCTGGCTGACACCGGATACCGACAGAACGTCACCTTGCCAGAAGCGTCGGATCTCCAGCGCCAGCCATAAGGCGGCAAGCACGACGCCCCCGCCACGTAGCGCCAGACGCACCCATCGCGGCAGTTTGCGCAACCGGAAGGAAGCGCCCAGCAGAACCAGTGCTGGCAGGCCATAGGCCACAAGCAGAGTGTCCAGCAACAAGGGGCCGAGCACTCGCCCCTCGACGTCGTAACCGGCAACCAGCGGGTTAAGCGGGCCGACCGCTGCGCCAATTCCCGCCAGCGCTATCAGGCCCGCAACTACTGCAATACCAATTCGCAGCCAGCGCAAGGCCCCGCCCAGCTGAATCCGGTGAAGCTGCACCAACATCAGGATCAGCCAGGGCATGGCATTCAACGTCATCGCCCAGTGCGACAGGATCCATTCCGCGCTGGCGTCCCCTGTCAGCCAGCGGGTGATCAGCACATTGGCCAGCAGCGCCGCCGAGGCTGCGCCACCGGATTCCAGGAACACCTCCGGATTGCGCCGATCAAGCCCCTCCAGTAGCCTCAGCGCGCCCGTCATCGCAGCAACCGCCCCGCCATAGGCGGCCAATACCTCCCACAGGGCGGCGTCATCAATCGCCCAATCCAGACCCGGGTCGATCACCAGCCGGTAGCTGATCCCCATGACAGCGGCCTGAATGAACCAGCCCATTTCTGGCAACCTGAATCGGCGGTCAAGGGCGGCCGCCACCAGAACCAGCGCCGCGAGTGCCAGCGTCAAGGCCCCCTTGGTAGTGACCAGGAACAGCGCAAGTGCGATCAGCGACATGCAGGACAGGGTCGCAAAAGCCGCACGGCGCATGTCCCCTCTGTCCGCCCGTGCAAAGCGCAGGGCCAAGACCGCCATCAACGCAGCAAGCGTGATCACATGCAGCGCCCAGGGATATGCACCAATCACCGCTGATGGGGCCCAGAACAGTTCCAGCCCGACGGCTGACAGGGGCGCGATCAGTGCTGCACCGGCTGCCCAGATGGCGCGATAACCCGCCCCACCCGACCGCCATGCCGCCAGCAGTGTCAGCACAGTGGCCAACGTTAGCAGCAGCGCCACGGTCTGCGGTGCGGCCACCTCGGCCCCACGATAGGCCGCTTCGGCATAGTCCGAAGCCAGAGGCCAGCCGTTTGCCCCCTCGACCACCACACGCGCCACAAATGCGATCGCCGGCAGGGCGGCCAGATCCGAGAGCGCAGGTGCGCCACGTGACCAAAGGATCAGCGCCCCGGCCATCACCGCAAGACACAAGAAAGCCAGCATACTTTCAGAGGCGACCGCTCCCTCCAGCGCCCAAAGGCCGAAGGACGACAGGCCTACGGCCCCCGCAGCCAGCCGCACCGGAAAGATTGGCCAATCGCCCTTGCCGCGCGCCATCAGCACCTCTGCAAGCAGCGGGCCATCATGGTCGGGCGTCAGGCGCAAACAGGGCACAAGCACTGCCAGAAGCGGCAGTGCTGCCAGGAACATCGCGTACCAACCTGCCCCGCCGCTCGCGGCCATCACCAGCCAACCGCCGCCGTAACCTATCGCCAACGCCAAAACCGATACCCAGGCCCAACGACGCGCCGCATCTACCGCCAGCCCCGCGCCGGCGATCAGCGGGAAATAGCTGTACAGCCAAAAGGGCGCGTCACTGGATCCGCCCACCACGAAAGGCGCGACCCCGGCGCCGATCAGTCCAACCGCTGCCAGGAATGGCCCATAGAACCAACCCAGCAGCACAGCCAGCGCCGCCACGGCCAGAAGCCCGCCAAAGGCAGCTTCGACCCCGATCAGCCCATAGAGCTGGCGTGCAGCCAGCACACCCGCGAACATCGAAACGATGCCCGCACCGGAAAAGGTCGATGGCAAATAGGCCGTCGTCAACTTAGCCGCATCGCCTGACCGGCGGCGGATTACCTCGCCCGCTGTCACGAGCGCCGCACCGAACAGCATTGCCATGATCACCCGCGCGGTGGGTGGCAGCAGCCCGTTTTCTACCCCGTATTGTACAAAGAACACCCCCGCAAATGCCAACGACAGCGCCGAAATTGCATAGATCCAGTTTGCCTTCAGCCAGTTGCCCAAGGCCGAGGCGCGAGCGGCATTCAAGACCACCGGACCATCCTTCGCGTTGTCCGACTCGGCCAACCGTGCTTCAGCAAGGTCCCACGGGCCGGGGGTCATTTCGGGCAAAGGCGGTGGCGCAACCGGTTGCGCGGCGGAACTGTCCGGGGCTTTGATCACGGCTTCAAAAACCGTTTCGGGCGAAGGAACCGGCGGCGGCGACTGCGGGCGCGCGACCTCTGTCGCCGCAGCCCGCTCGACCACCCTCACCCGCGCCTCAAGCCGGGCCAAGCGACCGCGCAGCCGCATCACCTTGATGATCAACACTACCACCGCAACTGGAATTGCCAGTGCGACAAGGCCCAGCAAAATCAGCATTTCGTCCATGATGCCACCCTGCCCCTGTTCGTGTGCAGAAACCTATGCCGGGGGCAGGCAAGCCGGCAAGTCAGGATTTCCCTGCGCTCCGGTCCGCATCTGCGGCGCCTGCCCCGAACAGGCCGCGCAGGCCGCGGGTCACTAGGTTCGTCACTTTCGGGCGCGGCAGGGCGATGAAGGGCATGGGGCGACAAACCTCCATCGCCGCCAGCCCGACGCGCGCAGTCAGGGCGCCGTTGATAACGCCCTCTCCGAAACGTCTGGACAGTTTAGACAACAGCCCGCCCCCCGCCACCGAATGGATCAGATCGTCGCCCACAGCAACCGCCCCTGTGGCGACCAGATGCACCATCACCTGCCGCAAGAGCCGCAGGCTGCCAAAGGTGCCCGCACGGCCGCCATAAAGCTGGGCGATACGCCGCAACATCCGCAGATTGGCAAAAAGTGCTGCAGCAACATCCGCGAGTGCAAGTGGCACAATGGCGGTGACGGTCGCCACCTGCCGGGCGGCCGCCTCTATTTCGCGCCGCGCGGCCTGATCCAATGGAGCAAGAAATTCGGCCTCGGCCAGCACCAGAAGCGATGCCGCGTCCATCACAGCACCGGCGCGTTCGCCGTAGCGGTGCGCGCCCCAAGCCAAATCGGCGCGCCCCTGATAAAGCCGCGCCAGCGCGTCGCCAGTGGTGCGCGCCCCCGCCAGATCGTCGGTCGTCAGGGCTGCTTGTGCGCTGTGCCGCAGGTGGTCAAGACGGCCAAGGCGGGCGTACGCCGCCAGTTCCTTCAGCGCCAGTAATGTAGCGGTCAAGACGAATAGCCCGAACAGCCCGGCTGCGACCCAACCCAGCACTGGATGACTGGCCAGAAGCGTTGTCACATAGTTCCATGCCGCAACGCTTGTCAGAAACGCAATCAATGACCCGGCAGAGGCCAGAAACCATGCGCCAAGCCGCGATCCGCGTGCCCCGCCAATCCGCACGGCCGTCTGCATTGCACGGCCGTCAGGTACGCCGGGATCGGGCACAAAAGGTGCCAGCGCGGGATTGGGGGCCGCTTCGTCCCCAAGGTCGATAACCACCGGCGCCTGACGGGTCTTCACTTTATCCATCCGCCCACTCACATCCGGTCGCCCATAAGGAATTCCAGCGCCTTGTCCAACCGGATATGCGGTAATCCCTGCCCCGGTCGCAGACCGTCAGTTGCTGGCAAGAAGCGCATCTGCGCATAGTCGCCATCCAGCCAGCCCGCCGCACCTGTCCGCGCCGGATTCAGAATATCGGATGGGCTGTCCGGCAGGTCGCCGGCATGAAAGGCTGCCACCCGCCCGTCCTCCAGCCTGCCCTTGACGCAATCCAGCGAATTTCCGTTGTGGCGCACCGACTCTTCAACTGTCGCGCGCAGCGCAGCTATCGACATGGCGGCAGTTTCGGCCCCGGCATAGTCCGCCCGGTCTTTCGCGTCGCGCATCATCGCCGCCATGATCGCAGTCAGGCGCATATGCTGGCTGTGGTGCAGATGATCTGCCTTTGTCGCGGCAAACAGGATGCGATCTACCCTGCGCTGGCCCAACAGCCCGCCCAGCCAACTGCTTCGCCCCGGTCGGAATGCTGCCAGAATGGCCCCCATCGCCACGCGCATGTCTTCAACCGCGCGCGGACCGGCATGAATGGCGCCCAGCGCGTCGGCCAGAACGATCTGCCGGTCGATGCGGGCGAAATGATCGCGGAAAAAGGGCCGGACCACTTTGTCCCTGTACGCCTCGTATCTGCGGGCGAATTCGCGGCCCAGAGTACCCCGCCCCGCTTGCCCTTCTATTCTGAGTGGGGCGAAAGTTAGGGCAGGCGACCCGGCCAGATCGCCGGGCAAAAGGAAGCGGCCGGGCGTGCAGTCGGAATACCCGGCGGCGCGCGCCTCTGTCAGATAATCGGTGAAGCTGACGGCAAGGGATTTGGCCTGCGCCTCATCCAGCTTCGAACCAGCGTCCGTATTCCTGATCGCTGCCAGAAAACCTTGCGCCTGATCACGCTGGGCAATTCGCTTCAGCGTGGCCTGCGACCAGTCGTCGTAGCTTTGATCCATCAATGCCAGGTCAAGCAGCCATTCGCCGGGGTAATCAACAATATCAAGATGCAAGATCTGCTCGCCCCGCAACGCGCCGATCAGGCCCGTAGGCCTTAGCCGGAAGGACAGGCGCAGCTCGCTGATGGCACTGGTACTTTCCGGCCAATGGGCATTGGGGCCGGTCATCGCGGCCAGGTGCGCCTCGTAGTCAAAGCGGGGCAAGGTGTCGTCAGGCTGGGGCTGCAGATACACCGCACGAATCCTCCCGGCGGCCTCGGCACGCAAGGCGGGCATGCGGGCGCGGTCAAGAAGGTTGGCGACAAGTGCCGTGATGAACACGGTCTTGCCGGCCCGGGACAGGCCCGTGACGCCCAGACGGACCACGGTTTCAGCGCCGGTCAAAGTACCAAGAGTCTGACCGAGGGTTTCGATGAGATCGGAAATTGCCACAACCTGCCCTTTCATTGACAGGAAGATAGGCGCGCGGGGCAATCGGGGAAAGGGGCGGTTTCGTCTTTACCTGCGCCATCCATGTCCCTGTCGAACGGTACGCCCAATGTCCGCCCTTCAGGTCACCTGCGCGAACGGCAGGACACTCCCATAACGCTTGGCGTCCGCCACATCGACTTTGCCGCGTGACACCAGTTCCCACAAGCACCGCAAAGTCAGATCGAACGACCCGAAAACCGCATCCGCCAGGATCGCCATATGGCGCTCCATCTCATCCTCAAGATCCGCCATCGTGATTGGATTTCTGAGAAAGATAACATCTACGGCCGTCAGCTGAGAAGCGGGCAGGGCCATGCCCGGTGCCAGTCGCCGGAACGGATAATCAAGAAGGTGCGCCGCCATTTCGACAATCTTATGGGCGATAAAGCCCTGCGCCCGCAACTCTGACTGAATGTCGCCAAAGCTTGGTTGACCTTTGTAGTATGGAAGAAACGCAACCTCGGACTGAATGGCCACCGTCTTTCGCATTTTTTCTCGGCCGTGTTCGAAAACGTTCAGTTCGCCCCCCTGAATGTCGATCTTGATGAAGTCCATGTGATCGATTTCTTCAATGTCATCCAGACGCTTCGTCGATATCGTCTCGCGGGCCAGAACTTCGGCCGCGCCGTGGAACCAGCGATTAAGATATCCGCCCATCCAGGTTTCGGGTTCTAGTGTCGACACAAGCCCGCTGTTGCGGGTCATGAAAAGGGTCGCCGGCTTTCCGTCGCCGACCGCATAGGGCAAATAGGTTTCGCAATCGCGCTTGCTCGGTTGAAGCCTGGCGAATGCGTCAGGTTGCGGCTCGAAGCCGATGATCCTGCAACAGCCGCTTCTGCGCAACATGGCATAGGGTGGCGTTCCCGCCGGATTGGCACCGATATCGACAATCGTCGTGATGTGGTCCGGGTTCAGAGTATCTGTCAGAAGCTTTGCGCGGCGCAATGGTTTCATCTTGAGACAACATCCCTCTGCGTTCGGACCCGCATCTGCGCTTCAAATCCCTCTTTTCGGCGTGGCTGGCAAGGCGGCACTGCATCTGTTGCCAAAGTCGGTTGACCCGGCTACGCAAAGCCATGCCCAGATTTGCACTGAAAATCGAATATGATGGCGGCCCGTTTTCGGGGTGGCAACGGCAGTCCGGCCAGCCCTCTGTTCAAGAGGCGGTCGAGACAGCTCTGCGGCGGCTGGAGCCAGACGCGCCGGGGATCGCCGCTGCGGGAAGAACCGATGCCGGCGTTCACGCAACCGGCCAGGTCGCCCATTGCGATCTGGTCAGGGACTGGGACCCCTTTCGCCTCTCCGAGGCACTGAACTGGCACCTGAAGCCCGCACCTGTGGCAATCCTCCGGGCGGCCCGGGTCGCAGACGACTTTCATGCGCGCTTTTCAGCACTCGAGCGGCGCTATCTTTTCCGGCTTTTGGCGCGCCGTGCGCCGGCCACCCACGACCGAGGGCTTGTCTGGCAGGTGTCAAACCAGTTGGACCTGCAAGCGATGCGTGACGGTGCCGCCCATCTGATCGGCCGCCATGACTTCACCACCTTTCGCGCCGCATTGTGCCAGGCAGACAGTCCGGTCAAAACCCTCGACGAAATCCTGATTGACGAGGTTCCGGCGCCCGAGGGCCGCGAATTCCGATTCCGCCTGCGGGCGCGGAGTTTCCTGCACAATCAGGTGCGCTCGATCGTTGGGACGTTGGAACGTGTCGGCGCAGGGGCCTGGACCCCCGAGGAGGTAAAAAGGGCGCTCTTGGCCGAGAACCGCGCCGCCTGCGGGCCGGTCTGCCCGCCAGAGGGTTTGTATCTTACAGGGGTGCGATACCCGACCGATCCTTTTGTCTGACCCGCGCAGTCTTGCCCCTAATTCCACTGGCTCTTGAACCAATGCCATACCGCCAAAGAACCTGGTTCGGATATGCGAGGATCAGCGCGACAACAGGCGGCTGAGTTCTGTGCGCAGTTCGCTCAGATCGAAAGGTTTGGCTATGAAACCATCGGCGCCATGATCCAGCCCGCGCTTTTGTTCCAGTGCCGAGCCCCGCGCGGTCATCATCAAGATGCGGGTCGTAGCCAGCGCCGGATCGGCGCGCAAATCGCGACAGATATCATAGCCCGACCGCCCGGGTAGCATGACATCCAAAAGTACCAGGTCTGGGTGACTGGCGCGCGCGGCGGGCAGCGCCTCGGGGCCAGTTGCGACGCGGTTGTGGCGATAGCCTTCGCGGGTAAGAAGCCAGCCAAGAGCGAGGGCGATATTGTCCTCATCCTCGACGATAAGAACCTGTCTGGAATGTGCCGGATCGGGCATGGCGGTCCCGCGGATGAAAAAGGGGGGCCGGGCTTGCCGGCCCCCGAGGTAATCAACAGGAAGGACCTGGGCGGGGGACCGCCCGAGAGGCGTTGATCAATGATGGAACTTGTGGTCCGGATCGTCCTTGAAGATCGACTTGTTATGCGTGCCGCCCGGCACGAAGATCGCGCCAACCACAACTGTCATGAGCGCTACAACGATCGCATACCACAGGCCCGCATAGATATTTCCCGACTGAGCCGAGATCGCGAAAGCGGTCGCAGGCAGAAGTCCACCGAACCAGCCGTTGCCGATATGGTAGGGCAGAGACAGGCCGGAGTAACGGATGCGTGTCGGATAGAGTTCGACCAGCATCGCCGCAATCGGGCCGTAAACCATCGTCACCAGCACAATAAGGTAGGTCAGGATCAGAACGATCGTGATCTTCTGTCCGGTGAAGACATCCAGAACGTGGTTTGCCTTGGCCACAGTGGTGTTGTCGGCCGCAACCAGCGGATAGCCAGCTGCTTTAAGTGCTTCGTTAACTGCCTTCTCGAACGCCGTTTTCACGCCGCTTGCCTCGTCAAAAGCCTTCTGGGCAGCGTCGGTCGCGGCCTGGTCGGTTCCTGCCTTGGCCGTTTCAAGCGCTGCTTTTGCGTCAGCGATCGCCTTGGCGTTGGCAGCAGCGTCATAGGACGCGATTTCGGTCTCGCCGATCTTGATCGCCGCAACCGAACCCGCTTCACCGTCAACAGTCTCCGAGTTCACCGAGGTCTTCGACAGAAGCGCCTTTGCGATGTCGCAGGAATTCGTGAACTTGACGGTGCCGGTCGGGTTGAACTGGAACGAGCAATCCGCAGGATCAGCCGTCACCGTGACCGGGGTCTGGTGGGCGGCAAAAAGGGCGGGGTTCGCGGTCTTAGTCAGGAAGCTGAATACCGGGAAGTAAGTAATCGCGGCGATCAGACAACCCGCGAGGATGATCGGCTTGCGACCGATCCTGTCAGAGAGCCGACCAAAGATGATAAAGCCACCTGTGCCGAGGATCAGTGACCAGGCAACAAACACGTTGGCCGAGAAACTGTCCACTTTGATCACGTTCTGCATGAAGAACAGCGCGTAGAACTGGCCCGAATACCAGACAACCGCCTGCCCCGCAGTCAGACCAAGAAGGGCGATGATCGCGATCCTGCCGTTCTTCCAATTACCAAAGGCTTCGCGCAGCGGCGCTTTGGAATGGGCACCCTCGTCCTTCATCTTCTTGAAGGCAGGGCTCTCGTTCATCTGCAGGCGGATATAGAGCGAGATCAGCAGCAGGAATATCGAGCCGAGGAACGGGATACGCCAGCCCCAGGCGTCGAAGGCCTTGATCATCTTGGGCGTGCCATCAGCATTCATGACAGCCGCACCTGCCGCATCCAGAACGCCTTGCTCCGGAAAGGCGCCGTTTACATAGCCCTGCACCGAAATGATGACGATGAGCGACAAAAGCAGCCCGAGTGTCGCCGTTGTCTGGATGAACGACGTGTAATAACCGCGCTGGTTGATTGGCGCGTGTTCGGCCACATAAACGGCCGCGCCACCATATTCGCCACCCAATGCCAAGCCCTGCAGCATGCGCAATCCGACCAGAATGATCGGGGCCGCGACGCCCCACGACTGATATCCCGGAAGAAGGCCAACCAGAAAGGTCGAAAGACCCATGATCAGGATGGTCACAAGGAAAGTGTATTTCCGCCCGATAAGATCACCAAGCGATCCGAAGACAAGCGCGCCGAAGGGGCGCACGATGAAGCCCGCTGCGAACGCCAAAAGCGCGAAAACGTTTCGCGTGGCCTCCGGGAATTGGGTGAAAAACTGCGCGCCGATAATCGCGGCGAGCGAGCCGTATAGATAGAAGTCATACCATTCGAAAATGGTGCCCGCAGAAGAGGCTAGAATGACCCTCTTCTCGTCCCGAGACATTGGGCGGGAGCGGTTTACGTCCGCGTCCAGATCCATGGTGGACATGTGTTTCCTCCTTGTTACCGGGCATTTCGCCCTCTTCCCTTTTTGGTGCGCCCGTCCGCTGGCGGCGGGCATGGCGCTATCCTTTCCCCGCCGCGATCGCGCGAGGGGGCTGCCGGTCCGTCAGTCTGGTCCGGGTATCTACGGCGGGCAGTCAGATCCGCCGCTGTCTGGGCAGGGGTATCAGCCCCTGTTCATGCGGTTGGCGATCAGATCATCCACAACTGACGGGTCGGCCAAAGTGGATGTGTCGCCCATAGCGCCAAAATCATTTTCGGCGATCTTCCTCAGGATCCGGCGCATGATCTTGCCGGACCGGGTTTTCGGAAGGCCCGGCGCCCACTGGATCAGGTCCGGGCTGGCGATCGGGCCAATTTCGGTGCGCACCCATTTCACCAGTTCCTTGCGCAGATCCTCAGTCGCCTCGACCCCCTTCATCAGGGTTACATAGGCATAGATACCCTGACCCTTGATATCATGCGGATAGCCAACCACTGCCGCCTCGGCCACGTCGGCATGCGCCACAAGCGCGCTCTCCACCTCAGCCGTACCCATCCGGTGGCCCGATACATTTATCACGTCATCGACCCGGCCCGTGATCCAGTAGTAGCCATCCTCATCCCGCCGACAGCCATCGCCAGTGAAGTAATAGCCCTTGTACTGTTGGAAATACGTCTCCTCAAAGCGTTGATGATCGCCCCAGACGGTGCGCATCTGGCCCGGCCAGCTGTCGGCAATCGCCAGAACCCCTTCAACGCCGTTTCCCTCGATCACCGCACCCGAGGCGGCGTCAAGCACCACCGGTATCACGCCAAAGAAAGGCAGCGTGGCCGAACCGGGTTTTGTCGGGATCGCCCCCGGCAGAGGGGTGATCATGTGCCCCCCGGTTTCGGTCTGCCACCAGGTATCGACGATCGGGCATTTGCCCTTGCCGACATGGCGATCGTACCAGACCCATGCTTCGGGGTTGATCGGCTCGCCCACCGTGCCCAGAAGGCGCAACGAGGACAAGTCATGCTTTTCCACCCATTCCGGCCCTTGCGACATCAAGGCGCGGATCGCGGTGGGGGCGGTGTAGAACTGCGTCACCTTGTGCTTGGCGCAAACCTCCCAGAAGCGGCCCGCATCCGGCCAGGTCGGAACGCCTTCGAACATCAGCGTCGTGGCGCCATTGGCCAACGGGCCATAGACGATATAACTGTGCCCCGTGACCCAGCCCACATCCGCCGTGCACCAGAATACATCACCATCCTTGTAATCGAAGGTCAGTTGATGGGTCATCGCCGCATAGACAAGGTAACCGCCTGACGTATGAACGACACCCTTCGGCTTTCCTGTCGAACCAGACGTATAAAGCACGAACAGGGGATCCTCAGCCCCCATCGGGCGCGGCGGGCAGTCAGGGGCTGCGGTTTCCATAAGCGCCAGCACATCCACATCGCGGCCCTGAACCCAGCTGATCTGATCGCCAGTGTGTTTGACAACCAAGCAGCGCACCCTGTCCGAGCAGTGCAGAAGGGCGGCGTCAGTGTTTGATTTCAATGGGGTCTTCTTGCCGCCACGCGGGGCGTGATCGGCTGTGATAACCAGCTTGGCACCGCTATCATTGATACGGTTGGCCAGGGCATCAGGCGAAAACCCGGCAAAAACAATGGAATGGATCGCCCCAATCCGCGCGCAAGCCAGCATCGCAAAGGCGGCC
>CANJQT010000010.1 GCA_947476475.1 Paracoccaceae bacterium
CTTTGCTGCCGAAAGACCGCGCGGATGCGACGATGTCAACCTTGAGCTTTCAATCGCCTGCGACCATATAGGCTGCAAATGCCGCGCACAAAGGAGTAAGCCATGGAAGGCCCGAACAAGTTTCTAGATGACATGTCGAAGCTGATGACCAATGCGATGGGCGTGGCGCAAGGTGCCAAAACCGAGGCGGAAACCGCGATGAAGGGCTGGATCGACCGCTGGCTGGCCGACCGCGATTTCGTCACCCGCGAGGAGTTCGACGCGGTGAAGTCGATGGCCCAGAAAGCGCGCGAAGAGAATGAGGCGCTAAAGGCGCGGGTTGACGCGCTTGAGGCCAAGAAGAAGGGCTGAGGCGGCGCCGCGCCGGGTCTGGCCGGGGCCGGATGGTTGCCGGGTGGAACGGGTCTGTCAGCGGGCTGGCGTTGTCTGGCCCGATTCAGGCACGAGGAGGACGAACTTGCCGGTATGGCTTTTGTCCAGAAACAGCTTTTGCGCTTTTGCTATGTCGGCCAGCGGGAAGGTCCGCGCAACCAGCGGGCGGATTTCACCGCGTTCCACATATGAGATCAGGTTGGGAAAGACCGGTTCATCCCACGCGGTGCAGCCGATCAGGCTGATGTCGTTGAGATAGAGGTCGCGCATGTCCAGCGAGACGACTGGCCCGCCGATGGCCCCCGACGTCACGCAACGCCCGCCGCGCCGCAGCAGTTTCAGCCGGTCGGGAAAGCCCGGTCCGCCGACATTGTCGACGATGACATCGACGGTTTTTTCACCCAGCAGGGTCAACGGGTCATCGCTGCGGTCCAGTAGACGGTCCGCCCCTATGGCTACGACATCCGCATGCTTTGCCGATGCGGCTATGGCGGTCACGCTTGCGCCGCGACGTTTGGCCAGTTGGATGGCCGCCGATCCGATCCCGCCGGAGGCACCGGTCACCAAGACATGATCGCCCGCGCCGACTTTCGCGCGGTGCAGCATGTTTTCTGTGGTGCCGTAAGCGCAGGGCAGGCTGCCCAGTTCGGCATCGCTCCAGCTGCAGTTTACCGCAAAGACCTCGCTTGCGGGGACAGTGACATATTCGGCGAAGGCCCCGTCGAAATCTGAACCCATCCAGACATTTTCCATCGACCCGAAGCCCAGCGGCCGCATGCAGGGCCGGACCAGAACGCGTTTGCCGATCAGGGTCGGGTCAGAGCCCGCGCCCACCTCGGCGACGCGACCGCAGCAATCGGTGCCCTGAATGAAGGGGAAGGGGGTTGGTTCGCTCCATCCTCCGTCCGATTTTGCGGTGGCGTGCTGATCCTGGGCGTCGGCGGCGGCTTCGGTGCTGCTGGTGAAGGACGAGGAATACCAGCCGATGCGGGTATTGATTTCGGTATTGTTCATCCCTGCGGCCAGAACCCGCACCAGAACTTCGCCGGGGCCGGGAATGGGAATCGGAACCTTTCGGTAGACCAGCTTGTCATAGCCGCCGTTGCCGGTGGTGACGACGGCATTCATCGCGGGGCGGTTCTGGGAAAGATCAAAGCGGTCGGGGCTGAGGTTGGGGCGGGGGAACATGTGAATGACCTTTTCCTGAGTTTCCAGCACCCAGCCTAGTCAGCGGGGCGGCTTCCGGCAACCGACCCTTTTCAGCCAACCTTGCTGGCGATCAGGTAGACTGGCTGATATGTTAGGGTGAGGGGGTTGCCGCTTGGGCGTCCTTGGGCAAGCTCATGCGCGAATTCGGTCAGTCTGGCGCGTGTCCAGTGTTGGCGGGCGCGGCCATTGACGCCGGTCAGGCGCAGGTGGCGCAGCAGGCCTAGGGCGTCGGGGAAGGTCAGTTGCACGGTTTCCTGGTGCAGGTGGACGATCTTCATCGCGGTTGGCAGAAGGTCTGGCCAATCGGCGGGGTCAAGGTAGCCGGGCGCACTGGCATCGGCGCCGATCTGTTGCAGTTCGGCGAAATGGCTGCAGGCAAACCCGCTGAGCGCCATCCAGCCGCCGGGGGCGAGGTGATCAGTCAGCCGGTGGATGAGCGTTGGCAGATCGGTCAGCCATTGCACGGTTGAAGCGGCGGCGATCAGATCAAGGTCTTCGGGCAGGTGCAGGGTTTCGATGGGGCCGGGCAGGAAGCGGGATTGCGTCATGCGCCCCGCCAGAAGCGGCTGAAGGTGCGCGGCGCAATCGGGGACCAGATCGTTCAGGGTCAGGTCGTCGATGCGAAAATTAGCAAGCAATGCTGCGGTCAGGTGGCCGGTGCCGCAACCGAATTCCAGCGCCTGTTCGAAGTGGGCGGGGGCACCGGCTGTCCGCAGTGCGTTGGTCAGGGTTGCGGCAATCCCGGCCTGCACGCGGGCATGGTCGTGATAGCTGGCCAGCCCGCGCCGAAAGCTTTGTCGCACCCGCGCCTGATCTGGGGGACGCGGGGTCATGCGAGGATCTCCTGCCAGCTTTGAAAGTGGGCGAAGGGCAGGTGGGGGGCGTCAAGTCGGCGGATGCGGTCGAGCTGGTCTTGCCAGGCGCGTTCGAGGTTCGCAGGCGGGAAGATGCGATCGGCGCTGCAAATCCAGATCCGGTCCCATGGGCAAGCAGGGGCGCGGCCTCGGGCAGAGGTGGCAATCAGTTCGGCGCGGCGCGCGGGCAGGTCGAACGTTTGGGGCGGCGGGGCTTCATCGCCGGAGCAGAGGGCGAGAAAGCTTTGGAAGCTGGTGGGCGTCAGCCCGTCGAGCGTGCGCTGGAAGGTGCGTGGCGGGATGCCGGTGCGGGCGTCAATGGGGGCAAGGCTGCCGTTGATCGCCACGCGGCGGTCGAAAGCGGCGGTCCGGCCAGCGTGCCAATGGCCAAAAGCACTGATCCCAAAGGAAAAGGCGATGAGCGCGCGGTGGTCGTAGCCCGATAGGTCCGGCAGATCGGTATCAAGGTCGCGGTAATCGTCGACGAACAGCAGGTCCTCGGGGCCGGTCAGATGTGCCAGAGGGGCAGGCCCGATGGCCCAGCCGCCGAAAAAGACGATGACCCGGCGCGCGCCATTGGTCCTTTTCAGCCAGCGGGGTTGCATGGCCTACAACTCCCGCACCAGTCGCAGCATGGCGGCGCTGATCCGCGACAGATCGTCGGGGCCGGTGACGTAGGGCGGCATGGCATAGATGTTGCGGCCAAAGGGGCGCAGGTAGACCCCGGTTTCGCGGGCAAAGCCGTGGGCGCGGTCGGCGCTGACCGGATGGTCCATCTCGATCACCGCGATGGCACCGAGCACCCGCACATCGGCCACGCCGGGCAGGGCGCGGGCGGGGGCAAGTTCGGTTTCCATCTGGCGGGCGATGGCGGCGGTCTGGCCCTGCCAGTCGCCGGTGGCCAAAAGATCAAGGCTGGCTGCGGCCACGGCGCAGGCCAGCGGATTGGCCATGAAGGTTGGCCCGTGCATGAAGGCGCCGGGGCTGGCGTTGCCGATGATGGTGGCGACCTGATCGGTGGCGACTGTGGCCGCGAACGACATGGTGCCACCGGTCAGTGCCTTGCCAAGGCATAGGATGTCCGGCGTCGCTTCGGTGAAGTCGGTGGCGAACAGCCGGCCGGTGCGGCCAAAACCGGTGGCGATTTCGTCATAGATCAGGAGGATGCCGCATTCGTGGCAAAGATCGCGCGCCTGATTCAGGTATTCGGGATGGTAGAAATGCATGCCGCCCGCACCCTGCACCATGGGTTCAAGGATCAGGGCGGCAATTTTTTCGTGATGTTCGGCGAGGATTGCACGCAAGCTGGCCAGGCCGTTTTGCGCGGGATCGGTGGGCCAGTCCTGATCGGGGCGGACAAGGGGCCGGTCGGCGAAATGCTGGATGCTGAGTGCGCCCTGAAACAGGTGGTGCATGCCGGTCACGGGATCGCAGACGCTCATCGCTTTCCAGGTGTCACCGTGGTAGCCGCCGCGAATGGTGACAAACTGATTGCGTCCGGGCAGGCCCATCGCATGCTGATATTGCACCGCCATCTTCATCGCCACTTCAACGGCGACTGACCCGCTGTCGCAGTAGAAGATGCGGGTGAGGCCGGGCGGGGCCATTGCGACCAGCCGCCGGCCAAGATCGACGGCGGGCTGGTGTGTCAGGCCGCCGAACATCACATGCGGCATGCGGTCAAGCTGGGCATGGGCGGCGGCGATCAGCCTTGGGTGGCGGTGGCCATGGATCGCTGACCACCAGGAGGACATCGCGTCGATCATCCTTGTGCCATCGTCGAGCGTCAGCCAGATGCCATCGGCCCGATCTACAAGGAAGGTGGGGCCGGGGCGTGTGACATTGGTATAGGGATGCCAGAGGTGCTGGCGGTCGAACTCAAGCGGGGTCAAGGCCAAGCCCCTTTCTGATGGTGGCTAGGTCGATGCTGTCTTTGAAGGCCGCCTGTAGGCTGGCGGAGGTGAGGTGGGGCAGGATGGGCAGACAGCCAAGGTGCACCACCTGTCCGAAATCGCAGATCGTCTGTTCGACGGCGGGATTGTGCGTGCCGACGAAGGCGATGCCAAGGATCGGGCACCCGGCTTGCCGCAGGGCGGCCAGCGACAGAAGCGAATGGTTGATGGTGCCAAGCGCTGTGCGGGCGCACAGGATGACCGGTGCCTGCCAGCGGGCGAACAGGTCGATCATCAGCATCTGCCGGTTCAGGGGCACCATCAGTCCGCCCGCGCCTTCGATGACCAAGGGGCCATCGCCAGCGGGAAGCGTCAGGCGGGCGGGGTCGATGCTGGTGCCTTCGGCTTCGGCCGACAGGTGGGGCGAGGCGGGCAGGTGCAGGCGGTAGGCCTCGGGCAGGGTCGGGTGGCCGGTCAGGCGGGCGACGATCTGGCTGTCGGTTTCCTCCTCTAGCCCCGATTGGACGGGTTTCCAGTAGCGCGCCTGCAAGGCTGCGGTCAGGCCGGCGGCAAAGATGGTCTTGCCGATGCCGGTATCGGTGCCGGTGATGATCAGGGGGTTGGTCATGCAGGCACCTTGGCCAGTTCTTCGGCCAGCGCATCGGCCATGTCGGTGATCAGGGCTGGCGTCACATTGCCGGTGATGGAAATGCGAAGGCGCGAGGTGCCGCGCGGCACGGTCGGCGGGCGGACGCCACGGATGTCATAGCCGCGCTGCTGCATCCGGGTGGCAAGCTGCATGGCGCGTGCTTCGGTTCCGGTCAAGACCGGCAGGATCGGGGTGGTAAAGGTGCAAAGCCCGTGGCGTGCCAGTTCGCCGTGGGCATGGGCGATCAGCGCCAGCGCGCTTTCGCGGCGGGCGGGGTTGGTTTTCAGATCGGTCAGTGCCGCGCGGACAAGGGCCGCATTGAGGGGCGAGGGGGCGGTGGCGAAGATGAAGGGCCGCGCCTTGTTGATCAGGGTGTCGATCAGCGGGGCTGCGCCGCAGATCAGTGCGCCCGAAACACCCAGGCCTTTGCCGCAGGTATGCAGGGTCAGAAGGTTCGCATGGTTCATCCCGCCTGTAAGCCCACGCCCCAAGGGGCCGTGAAGACCGGTGGCATGGGCCTCGTCCACCACCAGAACCGCATCTTCGGCAGCGGCAAGGGTGGCAAGGTCGGCCAGCGGTGCGGTGTCGCCTTCCATCGAATAAAGGCTTTCAACGGCGATCCAGATCCGGCCCTTGCCGCCCTGCGCGCGCCAGTCGCGCACGGCACCCTCGGCGGCGGTGGCATCGTTATGGGGGTAGGCGCGCTGGTCGGCGCGGCCAAGTCGCAGGCCTTCATGCGCGCTGGCGTGGATCAGGTCATCATACAGGACCAGATCGCCCTGCATCGGCAGGGTGGAAAACAACGCCTGATTTGCCTGAAAGCCGCCGCCCATGAACAGGGCGCGTTCGGCCCCGAAGAAGGTGGCGGCCTCGGCCTCCAAAGCCTCGTGTTCCGCATCATTGCCGCGCAGAAGTCGCGACCCGCCGGCACCAAGGCTTACGCCCCGGTCCAAAGCCGCGCGGGCGGCGTCGCGCAGGAAGGCGGAACCTGCCAGACCCAGATAGTCGTTCGAGGCGAAATCATGCCCCGCGCGCGGGATCAGGCGCCGCAGGCGGCTGCGACCGGCAAGGGCGTCAAGCGCCTGTTCATGCCGGTCGAAGCCTGTCATTTCGTTCCGTGGCTGTGGGCGGCCATCGCCGTCAGGCCCAGACGGGCGAAAAGGGCTGCATCCGTGTCTTCGCCGGGGTTCTCAGCGGTCAGGAGCGTGTCACCGACGAAGATCGAATTCGCGCCGGCAAAGAAGCACAGTGCCTGGGTTTCGTCGCTCATGCCGGTGCGGCCTGCGGACAGGCGCACATGGCTGCGCGGCATCAGGATGCGTGCCAAAGCGATGGTGCGCACGAATTCTATCGGCTCAAGTGGCTTGGTGTCGGCCAAAGGCGTGTCGGCGATCGGGATCAGCATGTTGACCGGCACGCTTTCGGGATGTTCGGCCAGATTGGCCAGCGTCATCAGCATGTCGATCCGGTCCATCCGGGTTTCGCCCATGCCGACGATGCCACCGGCGCAGACCTTGATCCCGGCCTCGCGCACGCGGTTCAGGGTTTCGATGCGGTCGGCGAAGGTGCGGGTGGTGATGATTTCGGAATAATAGCGTTCCGACGTGTCGATGTTGTGGTTGTAGTAATCAAGCCCCGCGTCGCGCAGCCGGAACACCTGATTGTCGTCAAGCATGCCCAGCGTCATGCAGGTTTCCATGCCCATCGCCTTGACTCCCTGAACCATGGCTTCCAGCACCGCCATGTCGCGGTCTTTTGGGGAACGCCAGGCGGCCCCCATGCAATAACGGGTGGCGCCGCCTTCCTTGGCCTTGCGCGCCTCGGCCAGGACGCGTTCCACCTCCATCAGCTTGGCGGCGGGCAGGGTGGCGCCATTGCGGGCAGATTGCGAGCAATAGGCGCAGTCCTCGGCGCAGCCGCCGGTCTTGATGCTGAGCAGTTTGCTGCGTTGGACCTGATTGGGGTCGAAATTCTGGCGGTGGATGGTTTGCGCCTGATAAAGCAGGTCCATGAAGGGCTGGTTGTAGATCGCTTCGGCTTCCTTGCGGGTCCAGTCGTGGCGCAGGGCGGGGGCATCCAGCATGGCTTCCTCACTTTATAGATAATTTTCGGGGCGTGCGGCTTTCGTCTGTCGGATTATGGATTATTTGTCTGACGGCGGTTTTGCAAGGGCTGTGAGGGGGCGGGGAAGGTCATGCGATTGCCTTCGGGTTCCGCCCTTTTTGGGAACCGATCATGCGATGTGCCTGCGGCATGTCACCCGGTCCGCTCGGGCGAAGCGCAAGCGCAGTCCGAGGCGACATCTGGATTACCGGACGATTGCGGCACGGCCGGGATTGCGGTTCGCGGTCGCGGTGCCTCGGGTCACTTGCCCCGAGGCTTCGGACAGCCCCGATGCGCCGGGACTTTGAGTTGTCAAACAGGGTCGCGGTAAAGATGGCTGTGTCCCTGCGGGTCGGTGACGCGCCAGCCCCCGGCGTCGGGCGTCAGATAGGCCGGGCCGATTGGCACCTTGCCAAAGCCGCCGGGGATGTCGAGGACATAGGTGGGCAGGGCGGTGCCCGAGAGGCGGCCGCGCAGGACCTTCATGATCGCCTGACCGGCCGAGATGCTGGTGCGGAAATGGCCGGTGCCGCGCGCCAGATCGCTATGGTGCAGATAATAGGGTTTTACCCGGTTGCGCAGGAGGGTGCGGAACAAGTCCTCCAGCGTGTCCGGATCGTCATTGATGCCTTTTAAAAGCACCGTCTGCGACAAAAGCGGAATGCCCGCTTGGGCAAGGCGGGCAAGGGCGGCGCAGGACACGCCGGTCAGTTCCTGCGCATGATTAGTATGGATAACCATATAGACGGCGGGCCGCACCTTCAGCGCCCGGATCAGGGCGGGCGTGATCCGCTCGGGGAACACTACCGGCACACGCGTGTGAAAGCGGATGATCCCCAGATGCGGGATGCGCGACAGCCGATCCATGATCGCGCCGATCCTTCGGGCAGAAAGCGAAAGAGGATCGCCGCCGGTCAGGACCACTTCCCAGATCGCGGGATGGGCGGCGATATAGGCGCAGGCTGCGTCCAGATCGGCGTCGCTGAGCGCGCCATCGCCCCCTACGGTTTCGCGGCGAAAGCAGAAGCGGCAATAGACATCGCAGCTTTGCGTCACCGCAAGGATCACCCGGTCGGGATAGCGGTGCGTAAGGCCCGGGGCCACCTTGTGGGTGAGGTCGCCGATCGGGTCGGTGCGTTCTTCGGGGCGGACATCCAGTTCGGCGGGGGTGGGGACGAACTGACGGGCCAGCGGGCCGGTTGCCAAATTGCCCATCGCCTCGCGCATTAAAGGGGAAATACGCAGGCGGAATTCACTTGTGACCTGCCGCAACTCTGCCACCCGGTCGGGGTGCGCGAGCCCTTCGGTCAAAAGCGCGTCAACCGTGGTTAGCGCGCGGGGGCGAGAGGTAAGGGGTAGCAAAGGATCATCCTTTCGGGCGCGGCATGGGTGCGGCGGGCAGGGCCGGCGGCGCGCGGGCTTTAGGCTGCAGGGATCTTGCTGGCAAGGGTTCAGGCCTTTGGAAGGCGCGCCTGACTGGGCGCGCTTGTCACATGGCTATTCGCCGCCGACCGACAACGCTGCAAGGGGACGCTTCCTTGACAAGGGCCTGTGGCTCCTGCAACTCCTGCCCAGACGGCAGACCAGTCAGCGCACCAGACAAGGAAGGTTGCACCCATGAAAATCGCCCATCGGGAGATCGGACCCAACCATCCGCCGCTGGTCATTGCCGAGATCGGCATCAACCATGGCGGCAGCCTTGAGGTGGCCAAGGAAATGGTGCGTCTGGCCGCAGGTGCAGGCTGCGAACTGATCAAGCACCAGACCCATTTCATCGAAGACGAGATGACGGACGAGGCAAAGGCGATCTTTCCGCCGAATGCCGATGTGTCGATCTGGCATGTTATGGAACGCTGCGCGCTGTCGGCTGACGACGAGGTGGCGCTTAAGGCCTATACCGAGAGCCTGGGGATGATATATATCTCGACCCCGTTTTCGCGGAAGGCTGCGGATTTCCTGAACGAAATCGGCGTGCCCGCCTTCAAGATCGGTTCGGGCGAGGCGGACAATCTGCCGTTGATCCGACATATCGCGCGAATGGGAAAGCCGGTGATCCTTTCGACCGGCATGCAGACAATTGACAGCGTGCGCGCCAGCGTGGCGATCCTAGACGCGGCGGGGATCGACTATGCGTTGCTGGAATGCACCAACCTTTATCCCAGCCCGCCCGAAATCGTGAGCCTTCAGGGGGTGACTGACCTTAAGCGCGCCTTCCCGCGCGCGGTGGTGGGCTTTTCCGATCATTCGATCGGGCCGGAAATGGCGCTGGCCTCGGTGGCTCTGGGGGCCTGCATCCTTGAACGTCACTACACCGATACGCGCTATCGCAAGGGACCCGACATCATCAATTCGATGGATCCGTCCGAACTGCGGCATCTGATCGACCGGTCGCGGGAAATCTGGATCGCGGCCAACAATCCCAAGAAGCGGACTGAGGCGGAGGAACCCGTCTACCGCTTTGCCCGTGCGAGCGTGGTCGCCGACCGTGACCTGCCCGCAGGTCATCTGATTGCGGAGGCCGACATCTGGGCCCGCCGCCCCGGTTCCGGCGAGATTGCGGGCTATGACTTCGACAAGGTGGTGGGGCGGCGTCTGACCCGTGCCGTCACCCGCAACACCCAACTCAAATGGAGCGATCTTGGTTCCTGAAAGCCGATCCCTCTGAATGCCCCCGCTTTGGAAAGTCCGCCGGGAACTGACCCGATTGGGCCAGCAACTGCGTGCCTGTTTTGAGCCGCTTTACGAACCCGCCCGGCAACGCCGCCACGACCGCGCGTTCGAGGAGGGTTTTCCCCAGGTCGAAGGGGTAGTCGAGGCCGGTCACAAGGTGGCGATTGTCCTTATCTATCAGCCCAAGGTGATACCGGCGTCGCTGTTGCTGATGCTTGATCATCTGGTGTCGCACGGATATGCGCCACTGGTGATTTCCAATGCGCTGCTGACCGACAGCGCGCACGCGGCACTAGCCCCGCGTGTGTGGCGTATCGTCGAGCGACCCAATGTCGGCTATGATTTCGGCGGTTACCGTGACGGTATCAGGCTTTTGTGGCGTTGGTTGCTTGTTCCGGATAGCCTTTTGATCTTGAACGATTCAATCTGGTTTCCGATGATCCGGGATGCGGACCTGATCCCCCGACTTGAGGCCTCTAAGGCGGATCTATCCGGCACCATCTTGCGGGATGGCGGCAAGGGCGCGTTTCTGGAAAGCTATTGTTACCACATTCCGGCCAGCACCTTCCGGCATCCGGCCTTTCGCGCCTATTGGCGGGATCTGAAGCTGACGGCCAACAAGTACAAGGTGATCCGGCGCGGCGAGCGGGCCCATTCGGTGGCCTTGACCCAAGCCGGATTGACCGTGGCGCCGGTCTATTCCAATCGGGCCTTTCGTGAGGCACTGGACGGGCAGGGGGACGACTTTCTGCGCACCATGTTGCGCCATGCTGCCTTTACCGAAGCCAACATGGCGGCCGACTGCGATGCGGTCTTGCGTGCCCCCGATGGCCCGGGCTGGCGGGCGCTGGCGCTTGCGCATGTGGACCGCACGTTGGCGCGGTCGAACTTCTATCGCCATTATCCGGTCGGTGCGGTTCGGCTGCTGTCGTATCCGATCCTTAAGAAAAGCAAGGACGAGGTTGCCCGCCACTGGAGATCTGCTTATCTGGGGGCTGTCGAGGAGGGGGCGCTGCCGGCACCGCCCGGCCCGATCCTGAGCGAACTTCGCGCCCTTTCCTTGCCCGTTACAAGGCCCACCAAATGACCACCTCGCGCCAGCTGCTTTTCCTGACCGGAACCCGCGCCGATTTCGGCAAGCTGGAACCTTTGGCCGCCGCCGCGCGCGATGCGGGGTTCGGGGTGACCTTTTTCGTCACCGGCATGCACATGATGGACCGTTACGGCCTGACTAAGGTGGAAGTCAGCCGCATGCCGGGGGTGCGGGTTCATGAATTCGTCAACCAGCGGCCCGGTGACGGGCAGGATATCGTGCTGGCCAAGACGGTGACCGGCTTTTCCGATTATGTTCACGAACATCGCCCCGACCTGATCATCATCCACGGCGACCGGATCGAAGCCTTGGCGGGCGCGCTGGTGGCCGCCACCAATTATATCCCTTCTGCCCATATCGAGGGGGGCGAAGTGTCAGGCACGATCGACGAGATCTTCCGCCACTGCAACACCAAGCTGGCCACCCACCATTTCGTCTCTTCCCAGCCCGCTGCGCGGCGGGTGATGGCGTTGGGGGAACCGGGCGCGAATATCCATGTGATCGGCTCGCCCGAGCTGGATTTTCACGCCCGTCCTTCGGGGGTGACCATCGATGAAGTGCGCCAACGCTATCAGATCGGCTTTGCAGAATTCGGCATCTGCACCTTTCATCCGGTCACCTCCGAACAGGCGACGATGGGGGCGCAGGCGGACGCGCTGTTTTCGGCCCTTGATGCGTCGGGTCGCGCATTCGTCGTGATCGCGCCCAACAACGATCCGGGGTCCGAGGAAATTTTCCGCGCGCTGGACCGGTTGCCGAAGGATCGCTTCCGGCTGATCCCCTCGATGCGGTTTTCGCACTTTTCCGAACTGATGAAGAATGCGGCCTGCATGGTCGGGAATTCCAGCGCGGGGGTGCGCGAGGCGCCGTTCCTTGGCCTGCCGTCGCTTGACATCGGCACCCGCCAGACCAACAGGGCGCAGTCCGACAGGGTATTTCAGGCGGCGGCCACCGATCGGGCGGAGATTCTGGCGTTTCTGGCCAGCCAGTGGGGGCAGCGGCATCTGTCGCATGGCGGGTTCGGGGCGGGACAGGCCGCGGAGCTGTTCGTCGCGGTGCTGAAGTCCGACGCTTTCTGGGCGCGCGGGCTTCAGAAGGAATTCAACGATCTTGACTAGGCAAGCGCCCCGCACCGGCTGGCAGTTGCGCGCCTATCTGGGCCTTGGCCGCCTGATCACGCTGATTGGCCCGCGCCACCTGCAAAAGCGGCTGGCGCGGGAGCGTGAAGACCCGGCGCGCTGGCGCGAGAAGCTGGGCGAGGCGGGGGTGGAGCGGCCCGCGGGGCCGCTGATCTGGCTGCATGCGGTGGGGATCGGCGAGGTAATGGCGCTGCGCGGTCTGATCGGCGCACTGGCGGCCCTGCGGCCGGGCCTGAGTTTCCTGATCACCTCCAGCGCCCGGTCTTCGGCCTTGGTGGTGGGGGCGAACCTGCCGCCCCGAACGGTCCACCAGTATCTGCCGCTGGATGCGCCCGCATATATCGCGCGGTTTCTCGATCATTGGCGGCCAGACCTGTCGGTCTGGGCAGAACAGGATCTTTGGCCCGGCGCGGTGGTGGCGATCCATAGGCGCGGCATTCCGCTGGCGCTGGTCAATGCGCGGATGAACGATCGGGCTTTTCAAAGCCGTCGGCGGGTGCGTGGCCTATATGGTGACCTGCTGGCCCGCTTTGCGCTGGTGACGGCGCAGGATGACGGGACGGCCCGCCATCTGGCTGCCCTTTGCCCGCGCCTTGCCCCACGGGTGACCGGGTCGCTGAAATCAGCGTCGCCGCCTTTGGCCTGTGATCCGGCGGAACTGTCGCGCCTGCAAGGGGCGCTTCAGGGGCGTCGCGTCTGGCTGGCAGCTTCGACCCATCCCGAGGATGAGGCGGTGGCCCTTGCCGCGCAGGCAATTCTGGCGGCGGGTGATCCTGCCTGGTTGCTGATCATTGCCCCGCGTGACCCGGCGCGCCGGGCGTCGATTGCTACGGCGATTGTGGCGCGGGGGATGGCCCATGCGACCCGTTCGGCGGGCGAACTGCCCGAGCCCGGCCAACAGGTGTATCTGGCCGACACGTTTGGTGAGCTGGGTCTTTGGTACCGGCTGGCGCCGGTGGCACTGGTGGGCGGTACATTCGGCCCGGTCGAGGGGCATAACCCTTGGGAGCCTGCGGCCTTGGGAGCGGCGATCCTGCATGGGCCGCATGTGGCAAATTTCGCCGCCGACTATGCGGCGCTGGAGGGGGCCGAAGCGGCGCGTTTGGTGCGTGCAGGTGATTTGGCCGAGGCCGTCGGCGCGCGCGATTTGTCTACGATGGCGGCACGCGCAAGGGTCCTGTCAGATCGGGGGCAGGGCGGTCTTGCACCGCTGGCCGCCGATCTTCTGGCGCTGATGGCGGGGGGCGGGGCATGAGCTTTCCGTCGCCGAAACTGCGGTTGGCGCTGATGGCCTATCAGGCGTTGTGGCGGATAGGCACGCCACTGGCGGCGCAGTATATTGCCAAACGGGCAGCGAAGGATGCGGATTACGGGCTGCATCTGCCGGAACGGTATGGCCGGTATGACCGGGCCGATGCCGGTGGGGCGGTGTGGGTTCATGCGGTATCCTTGGGCGAATTCCGTTCGGCGCTGCCGCTGATCCGGCTTTTGCTGGCGCGGGGCGAACGGGTGGTGATCACCCATTTTACCCCGGCGGGGCGGCGGGAATCGGAACGGGTGCTGGCGGGCGAGATTGCGGCGGAGCGGGTGCGGGTGGTCTGGGTGCCGTTCGACAGTGGCCCGTGCCTGCGGCGCTTTCTGGCGGCCTTCCGCCCCAGGTTCGGGCTGGTGATGGAGATCGAGATCTGGCCCGGTATGATCATGGCGGCCCGTCGGGCAGGCGTACCCTTGTTCATGTGCAACGCCCAATATCCGTCGAAAAGCTACGCGCGTGACAAGGGTCGGCTGCGGGCCGAACTGATGCGGGGTTTTGCCGGTGCTTTTGTGAAATCAGAGTTGCAACGCGACAGGTTCGCCTCGGTCGGGGTTACGAATATCCGGGTGACCGGCGAGACGCGCTTTGATCAACCTATCCCGCCCGCCCATGTCGCCGCCGGTCAGGCGGCGCGGGTCTGGTTGGCACCTGACCGCCCGGTGATTGCGCTGGCCAGCGTGGTTGCGGGCGAGGACGATACCTATCTTGCCGGCATCGGGGCGAGCCTTGCCGCCCACCGCGCCAAAAGCCTGCCGGTGCCGCTGTTCGTCTATGTTCCCCGCGCGCCGGAACGGTTCGACGAGACGGCGGCGCTGATCGCCGCTCGGGGGCTGAAGGCGGCCCGCCGCAGCGCGCTTTTCAGCGCCGATCTGCAGGGGCAGGGTCCGGCCCCCGACATCGATATCCTGATCGGCGACAGTTTGGGCGAGATGTATTTCTATCTGTCGATGGCCGACCGCGCATTGGTGGGCGGCGGGTTCACGCCAAAGGGCGCACATAACATAATCGAACCTTTGGCCTTGAAAAAGCCGGTGATCGTGGGGCCAGATTTACACACAATCGAATATCCGGCGGTCGAGGCGATTGCGGCGGGGGTTTGCCTGCATCTGCAGACGGCGGACGATCTGGCCCGCGCCTTCGGCCTCGACGGCTGGCAAGGCCCGCCCGCTGGCGCGATTGACGGATTTCTTGCCGCCCACTCGGGCGCAGCTTTGCGGACGGTGCAGGCGCTGGAGCATCAGGGGCTGCTTACCAGCCGCTGAACCCGCCATCGACATTGACCAGCTGCCCGGTCATGTAACCCGCCTGCGGCGAGCAAAGGAACAGCATCGCATCGGCGATCTCGTCCGGTTGGGCCATGCGGTTCATCATGATCAGGTCGCCCACCCGGCGCTGGAATTCTTCGGAATGACCGTTGAACACCGCGCCGGGGGCGATGGTGTTCACGGTGGCCTGCCGCTTGGCCCAGTAGCCCGCCAGCCACAGGGTCAGCCCGTGGATGCCGGCCTTGGTGGTCGAATAGGCTGAAAAGCTTTTGAAGGGCATGCCTTCGTAGATCTGATGATGCGGCCCGTTCAGCGCATACATCGAGGCCACGTTGATCAGCGCCGCCGGATAGCGGCCGACGATTTCACGGTCCATCTGCCGGGCGATCATGAAAGCCCCGGTCAGGTTGGTGCGCAAGGTGCGTTCCCAATCGGACACCGAGGTATTGGCAAAGTCGGGAAAGGGTTTGCCCGCGCCCATCAGCAGTTCGCCGGTGATGGCGGCATTGTTCAAAACCACATTGGGTTCCCAGCCATCGGCGATGATCCGTTTGAAGATGCCTTCGCACTGCGCCTCGTCGCCCACGTCGAGGTCGTAGAAACGGAAGTTTTCGTTGCCGCCATGCGCGTCTTTCAGCGCCTCGGCCCGGTGACCCGCAAGGTCGGACGCGATGACCCGCGCCCCCTTGGCCAGCATCCGGCGCACATAGGTTGACCCCAGCACGCCACCCGATCCGGTGATGAAGATTGTGCGGCCTTTCAGTTGCTCACTCATCGGCTTTGGCCTCTTTCAGTTGTTCAGAGAGCAGGAATTCCACCAGTTTGAAATCGAACGGCGTGTCGATGTCAAAGCAGCGTTCCTGCGGCATGAGGAAGGGGATGACCCGGCCTTCGTAAAGGCTTTTGGCGCGGCGCAGATAGTCGGGAGAGACGACGTAAGTCGAGGCCGCGTGCTCATAGACGACGGGTGCCTGTTGGCGCGCCACCACCCCGCCGGGCAGGGGTTTTGACACGTGCAGCGCACCGGTCGCGTCCGGTTCGACCAGATTGAAATAGGGGTTCTTGTGGGCGATGCAGCAGGACATCACCATGTCGGGCTTTTCCCGATCATAAAGGTCCAGCGCGTCACGGATGTCTTGCGGCAGCCGTAGGGGCGAGGTGGCGTCGAGGTCGAGGAAAGCACTGGCGGTCTTCCCGATGGCCTTCTCTGCGGCCGTCAGCGCATGCTGCCACACGCCCCATTTGCCCGCTGTGTCGGTGGCCAGATGATCTGGGCGCAAGCCTATGTCGATGGCGCCGCGACTGACGGCATGCGCGAGGATGTCCTCTGAGTCCGTTGAAACAACGACATAATCGACGCGCGGCTCTGACAGAAGCTGATCCAGTGACCAGTCGATCAAGGGGCGTCCGCAAATGGGGCGGAAATTCTTGCCCGGAACACCTTTCGAGCCTTTTCGCACGCCGATATGGCCAATGATCATCAATAATCCCCTTCAACCTGTCCGACAAACTGGCGTGCCTCATAGGCGGCAACGATCCCCGCCGCCGACCCCAGCGCCAGATCAAAACGTGGCAGGGCGGCGGCCTGCCCCTTGGGTTCGTTGCCCGCCACAAGTGCCAGAAAATCCGCCATTGCTGCGAGGAACATGTCGTTTCGCTCAAATGGCATCTCAAGATCGGCCCAGACCCCGCCGGTGGCCAGCCGGTAGTGCCCGGCGATCAGGTCGAAATCGACCGTGTGGCGCTGACCGCGCAGAAAGATCCGCCGCAGGCTGGTGGGTGAAAGGTAGTCCATCGTCACGCTGGCCACGGGACCACCTGCCATGCCCACCCGCGTCGCAAAATCGACGCCGGGATAGGCGGCGTGGCCAAGGCTTTCCACCCGGCCCACCTTCAGGCCGGGGAACAGGACCTGCGCCATGTCGATTTCGTGGCAAAGGTCCAGCAGCACCCCGCCGCCTTCGGGGCGCGCCGAATAGCTGTCGGCAAAGCGCCAGTTCTGCCGCCATTGCCGCACGTCGTGGCCGATGGCGAAATCGGCGTGATAGATGTCTGAGAGATTGAGCCCAGCCAGATGTTTCATCGCCGGATGATAGCGCATCATGAAGCCGATCAGCGAACGATCGGCGAGGGGGGCTGCAAGGCGCGCGATTTCGGCCAGATCGGCGGCGCGGTAGGCCAGCGGCTTTTCGACATAAAAGGGCAGGCCGCGTTGGGCGCAAAGGGCGACAATTTCGGTGCGGATCTGGGTGGCGGTGGCGATCACCACGCCGTCGAACCGCCCGCCCGCCGCCTCTAGCTGCGCAAGGCCAGCGCCGCCTTGCAGCGCGCGGTAAGGCAGCAGTTCGGCCCGTGCGCCAAGGGTCACAAGGTTCCCCTGATGGCGCCGCCCGATCGAGCCATTGCCGATGACCAGAATGCGTAAGCTCTTCAGCGCCATAGCCCGCCTTGCCCCTGAAATCCGTTCCGTTCTGATAGGCGTTTGGCCCGCAAATGGAAAGGTTGGATCGCCCCCGGTCACTCTGCCATCGGCACCGCAGCCATGGCTGCAAGCAGATCAGCCTGCCGTGCCACGATCAGCGCCTCGATGGCGCGCACCCGGTCGGGGGTGAAATGGCCCTCGACATCCAGAAGATTGACCGTGCCGCGCACCAGCCCGCCGCCGATGACCGGCACATTCACCGCCGAATGGCAGCCAAGCCGGTTGATCTGGGCGTGGTCGGGAAAGTAGGGCGAAAACTCTGCGGTGCGGTTGGCGACAAAGGTTTTAAGGCCGTCGACGCAATGGCGGCTCCAGCCATCGTCGGTCATCGGCTTGGTGCCCGAAACCGGGTAGTCCAGCGCATGCGAGGTATAGGCGCGGCGGCTGACGCGCGCCTTGCGGTCAAGAACCGTCACCGTAAACAGACGCGCGCCGCCCAAGGCCGCCACGGCCAAATGCAGATCGGCAAAGGTTTTCTGGATATCCACATCCATCATGATCGTCCTCCGGTGTTTGTCGCATTGGCACCGATCCGACGTTCAGGGTCAACCTGCCATGACAGAAGGCTTGCCGCCTGGACGACAAAGCCTGACAGTGCGGCGCAAAAGGGCCGCACGCGGCCCTGATGCAAACGGAGCGTTCATGACCCTGCGCGGCTTTTTCGTACCCGGCCCCTTTGATGACCACGATCCGGTCACCGGTCATTACTACGAATGTGCCTCGGGCGATCCGGCGCGCCCGCAAGTGTGGGGCTATACGAACGCGCTGTCTTATGCACCGGGGGACCGGCTGGCGCTGTACGCCATATCGTCTGCGCCGCATGCGACGATGACCATCGCGCGCGACGCGCTTCAGCCTCGGACGGTGCTTCAGACCGAGATCAAGCTGGGTTTTGCACCCACGCCAGAAGACTGTTCAGTGAAGGGCTGTGGCTGGCCCGAACAGTTTAGCCTGATCCTTCCGGCAGACTGGCAAAGCGGCCTTTATACCATCACCCTCACCATTCCCGGCCACCAGTCGCAGCACATGTTCATCCTGCGCGCGGCACAGCCAAAGTCGAAGATCCTGATGATCCTCGCCACTGGCACTTGGGCGGCCTACAACGACTGGGGCGGATCGAACCATTATCAGGGGCTGTGCGGCGCGTCGGGGGCCGATTTCGCCCCGCATGTCTCGCTTTTGCGGCCCTGGGCCAAGGGATTTGTCGGCTGGCCCAAGGACGCGCCGCGCATCCCTCATGCGTCGCCGCTGCTGTCAAAGCCGCGCTATCCGCACATGGATTATGCCCGCGCGGCGGGGATATCGAAGAAATACGCCTCGTCCGGCTGGGCGGCATTCGAGCGGCCCTTTGCGCTTTGGTGCGAAGGGCAGGGTATTGCGCTTGACTATGCAAGCCAGCACGACCTGCACCGTGATCCCGCGTTGTTGGACGGCTATGCGCGCGCCGTGATTGTCGGCCATGACGAATACTGGACATGGGCGATGCGCGACCATCTGGAGGCTTGGATCGACCGCAGCGGGCAACTGGCGCGGTTTGCCGGGAATTTCTATTGGCAGACCCGCCTTTCGGACGACCTTCTGACCCAGACGTGTTTCAAGACCCTGGCTGAAGACCATGATCCGGCGATGAAAGCTGATATCCGTCATCTGACCAGCTATTGGGACAATCCGCTGATCGGTCGCCCTGCCGCCGCCACCATGGGCCTGACCGGGGCGATGGGCACCTATGCCGGATGGAGCCGCTGTGCCGCCCACGGATCGGGCGGCTTCACGCTTTACCGCCCCGATCACTGGTCGCTCCGCGACACGGGGCTTGGGTACGGCGACGTTCTGGGGGCGGCGGCAAGGGTGTTTGCCTATGAGGTGGACGGCATTGATTACACGATGACCCAGGGCCTGCCCTTCGCCGCCAAAGGCACCGGCCTTCAAGGCGACCTTGCGATCATCGGGCTTTCCCCGGCCACCAGCCTGTCGCACTCCACCGGCCCGCATGACCGTGACCCGTTCATCGGCCACGGTGACGCCGAAGACATTGCCCGCTTCATCTACCGTTGGACCACGCCAAAGGCGCTGGGCCGCGCCAGCCGTGGCAATGGCTGCATGGCTGAATACCGACGAGGCCAGGGTGCGGTCTTCAATGCAGGATCCTGCGAATGGGTGGCGGGCCTGATCGCCCGCGACCGGACGGTGGAACAGGTGACACGGAATGTGCTGGTGGGCAACTGGGCCTGATCCACGTTCATCTTGGCAGAAATACTCCGGGGGTATGGGGGCAGCGCCCCCATCCTTTCCTTTCAGCCCGCGACAGGCACCCAGATCACATCGTCGATCCGGGGCGCGCCGGTGGCCAGCATTACCAACCGGTCAAAGCCCAGGGCGATGCCGCTGGCGGCGGGCATGAGGGCGAGGGCCGCAAGGAATTCCTCGTCGACGGGGTAACGTTCGCCGTAGACGCGCTGCTTTTCATCCATCTCCAGTCCGAAGCGGCGGCGCTGTTCTGCGGGGTTGGTCAACTCGCCAAAGCCATTGGCGAGTTCTACCCCGCAAGCATAAAGTTCGAACCGTTCGGCCACGCGGGGGTCATCGGTGGCGGGGCGTGCAAGGGCTGCTTCGGCAGCCGGGTAACGGTCAAGAAAGGTCATGCGCCCGTGGCCCAAATGCGGTTCGACCCGTTCGGCCAGCACCCGGCTAAGCATGTCCGACCATGTATCATCCGCCGCCACCCGCACCCCGGCCCGCGCACATTCGCGGCGCAGGTGGTCGGGGTCGGTGGCGCCATTCGCGCCGCAACTCGCCAGAAGGTCGATCCCGGCATGGCGGTCGAACGCTTCGGCCACGCTCAGCCGTTCGGGGGGGGCGAAAGGGTAGCAGGCGCGGTCACGAAAGCGCAGCAGATCGGTCCCTGCGGCATTGGCGGCCAGCCGCAGGAAGGCGGCGCAATCGTCCATCAGAACCGTGTAGTCAGCGCCCACCCGATACCATTCCAGCATGGTGAATTCCGGGCTGTGCAGCGCCCCGCGTTCGCGGTTGCGCCAGACATGGGAAAAGCTGGCGATGCGGGTTTCGCCTGCCGCCAGCAGCTTTTTCATCGCAAATTCGGGCGAGGTGTGCAGATACATCGTCCGCGCCTGCCCGTCATTGCCGATTGCTTCTGTGCGAAAGCCATGCAGATGCGCCTCGTTGCCCGGACTGACCTGCAGGGCGGCGGGGTCGACCTCGGTAAAGCCCTGGTCTGCCAGCCAGACACGGATGCCTGCCTGAATCCGATTGCGCGTCAGCAGAACCTTGCGGCGGTCGGCGTGAACATGGGGGTGCCACCAGTGCGACAGGGCGGCGGCGGTGGGGTCATCCGGTCGGGTCATCCGATCAGCTTTCATCTGGAGATTTCACAAAGGATAGGCTATGGGCACTGCAAATCCGCCGGAGTTCTAGCCCCCGGCGCTTCAGACCACAAGGAACCGACCCCGTGAAAGTCATCGCTTCATCGCTGCGCAAGGGTAACGTCGTCGAGATGGACGGCAAGCTTTATGCCGTTCTCAAGGCCGAAAATTTCCATCCCGGCAAGGGCACGCCGACCACGTCGGTCGACATGCGCCGCATTTCGGACGGGGTGAAGGTGGCCGAACGCTGGCGCACGACCGAGATGGTGGAAAAGGCGACCGTGGACGAGCGGGAATACGACTATCTTTACACTGACAGCGAGGGCTTCCATTTCATGGAGCCGAACACCTACGAACAGATCAGCGTTCACCCCGACGTTGTGGGCGATGATGCGGTGTTTCTGACCGAGGGGATCAAGGTCTATCTGCGCACCTATGAAGGTGCGGCTATCGCCCTTGAACTGCCGCAAAGGGTGACTGTCGAAATCACCGAGACCGAGCCGGTGGTCAAGGGCCAGACGGCTTCGTCGTCCTACAAGCCGGCGATCTGTTCTAACGGGGTGCGGGTCATGGTGCCGCCGCATATCGGCGTAGGGACGCGCATTGTCATCAATACCGAAGACCTGTCCTATCAGGAACGTGCGCGGGACTGATCCTGGGGTGATCCCGGAATTCAAAGCGCCGCTCCCTTGGGGCGGCGTTTTTTTATGGCGCAGGCATCAGGTCTGCGGGATCTGAGCGGGGCGCCGCCGCAGTGGGGCAAGGCCCGCCATTGCCCCGCCATCATTGGCAGCCCGGCGTTCGCTGCGTGGCGCAAAGGGCACATACAATCCGATCCTGATCACCGACACAATTCTTCACTTTGTATTGGGCCGGAATGCGCTATTTGAGGCGTTGTACCGAAACACTTACTAGGGAGGCCATCATGAATTCATACGCGATCCAGATGCGCCCTGGCATCGGTGCCTTTGCAGCGGGCGTTACCTGCCCACGGGTCTTTGGCCTGATCTGACGCTGCGCACCGCCGGTCCAATCCGCGGTCTTTTCAAGCCCAACCCCTAACGCATCCGGGCTTCAGGCCTTGGGTTACGACCCAAAGCATTTGGCCCACCTCTCAACCCGATTATGGAACCGGCTTGCCCCAGGGCCGCCGGGATGAGTGCCCAAATGAACATGCCGCTATATGCACATGAAAACCGTCCACCCGCGGTCACGATCGAGCAGTTGATCGAGGATTACGGGGTGTTGCGCACGCTTGCAGCCTTCGTGCGCGCCGTGATCCGCCGCAATCGCACGCGGGGACTATATGCCTATGAACTGTCGGACCACGTCCGGCGCGATGTTGGCTTGCCGCCGGAAATGGCGCACCGCAATTACTGGGATTTGCGGAAATGATCGGGGCAAGTCAGGCAGCGTGGGTAAGAACCACCCTCGCACGCCTTTCAGACGGTGATCGGACCCAAAACCTTGGGTTCGATCACTTTCACCCCCGGTAAGGCTGCGACCATCGCCGCCGCCGACTGTTCCAGAAGCGGGAAAGTCCGGTAATGGCAGGGGATCACCATTTTGAAATCAAAGTATTTTTTTGCTGCCCACGCGGCGCGCTTCATGTCCATCGTGTAATGGCCGCCCGCGCAAAGAATGCCGATATCGGGGGCATGCAGTTCGCCCATCCACGCCATGTCGGCCATAATGTCTGTATCACCCGAAACATAGATAACATGGCCTTCACCCGCGATCATGAAGCCGCATTCCGATCCGGCATAGACCGGCCCCTCTGGCCCTGACACGGATGAGGAATGGCTCGCATTGACCATCGTGGCCTTCGCCCCGCCCAGATCGACGGTGCCGCCTTTGTTGAAGCCGATACCCTTCACGCCTTCTTTCGCCTGCCACCAGTTGATCAGATCATAGATGCCGACCAGGGCAACGTCGCGTTCCCGCGCGATGCCGGCCGCCGAACCGGAATGATCGCCGTGCCCGTGGGTCAGCAGAACATGGGTGACACCTGCCAGCGCCTCGGCCCGGCGGGCGGAGGGAAACACCGGATTGCCGTCCAGCCAGGGGTCTATGAGTAGGACAGCGTCTTCGATCTCGATACGGAAACCGGAATGGCCCAGCCATATGATTTTCATTCTGTCCTCCCAAGTTGCTTGCCACATCCTGCCTGATCCTGTTTTGCTGTAAAAGAGTTTGGGGAACAAAATGAGCATCACAGACCTGTTTATGGCGCAACTGACCGACCCCTTCCGGATCGGCATAACGATTGCGCTTATGCTGACCATGCTGCGCACGCGGCAAGAGACAGGGACAGTGAAACCCCTGGCGCTGGGCGTGGCCTTCATCGCGGTGTTGATCCCGCTGACCATCCATCCGGGGCAGGCCAGCCTGCCGGTGGCTGTGGCGATGGGGCTTTTGACAAACAGCCTTATTCTGGCGGCGGCACTCTTGGTGCGCACCCTTGTCCTGCGGGCGATGGGGCGCTAAACCCGCGCCAAGCAAAGGACGGAGAGCCCATGTCCATCGACAGAGATACCGCGCGCAAGGTGGCGCATCTGGCACGCATCGCCGTGAAGGAAGAAGACCTGCCCAAGCTGGCGGGGGAACTGTCGGCGGTGCTGGCGTTCATGGAGCAGCTTAACGAGGTGGATGTGGCCGGAATCGAGCCGATGACCTCGGTCACGCCGATGCGGCTGAAGCGGCGCGAAGATGTGGTGACCGACGGCAATATTCAGGCGCAGATCCTGAAGAACGCACCCGATGCGCGGGAAGGGTTCTTTGCAGTGCCGAAGGTGGTCGAATGAGCGAACTGAACAAACTGACCATCGCCGATGCGCGCGACGCGCTGTCCAAGGGTGAGACGACATCGGTGGCGCTGACCGAGGCCTGTCTTGCCGCGATTGACGCGGCGGGGGTGCTGAACGCTTTCGTCCACAAGACACCCGAACTGGCGATGGAACGGGCGAAAGCCGCAGATGCACGCCGCAAGGCTGGCGCCGAGGCCCCGGCGATGCTGGGGATTCCGCTGGGGATCAAGGATCTGTTCTGCACCAAGGGCGTGCCTTCGCAGGCCGCCAGCCGGATTCTGGAAGGTTTCCGCCCCGAATACGAATCTACCGTCAGCCAGAAGCTGATCGACGCGGGTTCAGTCATGCTGGGCAAGCTGAACATGGACGAATTCGCCATGGGTTCGTCCAACGAAACGTCGTGCTATGGCAATGTGATCAACCCCTGGCGGCGGAAGGGATCGGATGCCGACCTGACGCCGGGCGGTTCGTCCGGGGGATCTGCGTCGGCGGTGGCGGCGGATCTGTGTCTGGCGGCGACCGGCACCGACACCGGCGGTTCGATCCGCCAGCCCGCGGCGTTCACCGGGATTGTCGGGATCAAGCCAACTTACGGGCGCTGTTCGCGCTGGGGGATCGTGGCGTTTGCGTCAAGCCTGGATCAGGCAGGGCCGATGACCAAGACGGTGCGTGATGCGGCCATCATGCTTCAGGCGATGTCGGGGCATGATCCAAAGGATTCGACCAGCGCCGATTTGCCGGTGCCGGATTTCGAGGCGGCACTGACCGGCGATATCCGCGGCAAGAAGATCGGCATTCCGCGCGAATACCGGATGGACGGGATGCCGGACGAGATCGAGGCGCTGTGGAAGCGCGGCGCCGAAATGATGCGCGATGCCGGGGCCGAGATCGTCGATATATCGTTGCCGCACACCAAGTACGCGCTGCCAGCCTATTATGTGGTGGCACCCGCCGAGGCGTCTTCAAACCTCGCGCGGTATGACGGGGTGCGCTATGGCCACCGCGCCAAGCTGGCGCAGGGCGACGGCATTACCGAGATGTACGAAAAAACCCGCGCCGAGGGCTTTGGGCCAGAGGTTCAGCGCCGGGTGATGATCGGCACCTATGTTCTATCGGCGGGCTTCTACGACGCCTATTACAACCGCGCCCGCAAGGTGCGCGCCCTGATCAAGCGCGACTTTGAGGAGGCTTTCGCCGCCGGGGTCGACGCGATCCTGACGCCCGCCACCCCGTCGGCGGCCTTTGGCCTTGGCGAGATGACCGAGGCCGATCCGGTGGCGATGTATCTGAACGACGTGTTCACGGTGACTGTGAACCTGGCCGGCCTGCCAGGGGTTGCGGTGCCGACCGGGCTGGATCATCAAGGCCTGCCTTTGGGGCTACAGTTGATCGGGCGGCCCTGGGCCGAGGCGGATCTGCTCAATCACGCCTATGTTCTGGAACGGGCGGCGGGCTTTGTTTCCAAGGCGGAAAAATGGTGGTAAAGGGCGCGCGAGAGATGGTTTTCAAAGGAAAGAAGATGCGTTCCAGCGTCCCGGTTCTGATGCTTGGCCTTCTGGCCGCCTGCGGCGAGCCCGCCTATCTGCAACCACAGAGTGGTTTCGGAACCGGGGCGACCGCCTATGCCGCCGCCTCGCCCTATGCGGCAGTTCCGGCGGCAGCTCCGGCCACAGGGGCCATCCCGTCGTCAGAGATCAATTCGGCGCTGTTTGGCACCGCAAACCCGCCTGCGGGTGCGGCTTCCGCACCCGCGGCTGCCCCGGCGCTGAACCAACCTGCCGTAGGCGCAGTTGCGGTTGCCCCCGGCGCGCAGGTGCCGACTGTAGGCGTATCGGACGAACAGGATTTTTCTGCGGTATCGTCGCGCGAAACCATTGAATCCGACAAGGCGCGGATCGAAGCGAACAAGGCGCAGTATCAGCAGATTGCGCCAACCGCCCTGCCGGAACGAACGGCAGAAACGGTTTCGCCGGTGGTCACTTACGTGCTGAGCGCCACCAACCGTCTGGGCGAGCCGATCTTTGAACGCCGCACCTACCGTGCTGGAGCCCACGAGGCGGCCTGCCAGCGGTTCGCGACCGGAGAGGCTGCGCAACAAGCGTTTCTGGCGGCTGGCGGCCCGTCGCGCGACCGCAAGAAGCTGGATCCGGACGGCGACGGTTATGCCTGTGACTTTGATCCGCCGCCGTTCCAGCAGGGTGTCGGCAACTGACATGGCGGTGAAGGGCGCGCATCCGCCCTTCGCCTCGGCCAATTGCGGGCCGCGCCGCGATGGCGTGCGGCCCGACATGATCGTATTGCACTACACTGCCATGCCGACCTGCGCCGAAGCGCGGGCGCGGCTGTGCGATCCTGCCGCCAAAGTATCTGCTCACTGGCTGATTGGCGAGGATGGCGATGCCGAACAACTGGTGGACGAGGCGTTGCGCGCCTGGCATGCGGGGGCAGGGGCCTGGGGGGCTGTCACGGATGTGAATTCCCGCTCTATCGGGATCGAACTGGCCAATGTGGGCGACGCGCCCTTTCCTGAACCGCAGATGGCGGCACTGGAACGGATGCTGGCCGGGATCATGGACCGCTGGCGGATCGCCCCCCACCGGGTCATCGCCCATTCCGACATGGCCCCGGGCCGCAAGCGCGACCCCGGCCCGCGCTTTGACTGGCACAGGCTTGCGCGCGCGGGCCTTTCGGTCTGGCCCGGCCAGGGTGGTGATGCCAAGGCAGACTTTTGCGCCGCAGCACGCACCTTTGGCTATCCCGACGTGCCGGCCGACCCGTTGCTTACCGCCTTCCGTTTGCGCTTTCGCCCGTGGGCAGATGGCCCCGAAGATGCCATCGACCGCGCGCTGGCCGATGATCTTTCTCGCCGCTTCCCGGTTGACGTTGGACCCGCGCGCCCCTAGGTGACAGGGGCGCGGAGGGCTGGATGACCGCGGGCCGGCAACGGTTCGAGGAAAGTCCGGACTCCCTGAAGTGACGGTGCCGGGTAACGCCCGGCGGGGGCAACCCCAGGGAAAGCGCCACAGAGAAGAGACCGCCCCGGCCACATGGCCTTGGTCATCAACCGGGGTAAGGGTGAAACGGTGGGGTAAGAGCCCACCGCGGGACTGGTAACAGGACCGGCTAGGCAAGCCCCACCGGGAGCAATGCCGAATAGGGGTCTCGCGCGGGGCTGGTCCCGGATCTTGGTCCGGGATACCGCCGCAGGGTTACTTCGACCCGAGAGGCCCGGGTTGGCAGCTAGATCCCGTCGGTAACGGCGGGGCCAGAGGAATGGTCATCCAAGGGGGCAACCCCGGGACAGAATCCGGCTTACAGGCCCTCCGCGCAAATTTCGGGCCAAAAAATCTTCCTTCGGTGTCCGAAGATGCCGGGTCAGCCCGTCTGCGGCGACCAGCCGGACGTCTGCCGGTGGTCCGGGCGTGCTGCGTGGGCGCGGCAGGGGTGCCGCCGCGCCCGATCAATCAGCGCAAGATCGAGCGGCCCGCATATTCGGCGGTTTCGCCCAGCATTTCTTCGATGCGGATCAGCTGGTTGTATTTGGCCAGCCGGTCCGACCGCGCCAACGAGCCGGTCTTGATCTGACCGCAGTTGGTGGCCACGGCAAGATCGGCAATGGTGCTGTCTTCGGTTTCGCCCGAGCGATGCGACATGACCGAGGTATAGCGCGCCCGGTCAGCCATGCGCACGGCATCCAGCGTTTCGGTCAGAGTGCCGATCTGGTTGACCTTGACCAGCAGCGAATTGGCGCAACCGTCCTTGATCCCGCGCGCAAGGCGCATGGGGTTGGTCACGAACAGATCGTCGCCCACCAACTGGCATTTCGCGCCCAGAACATCGGTCAGATGTTTCCAGCCTGCCCAGTCGTCTTCGGCGCAGCCATCCTCGATCGAGATGATGGGATAATCCTTCACCAGCGCCGCCAGATAAGCCACATTTTCTTCGGGTGTCAGGGTTTTTCCTTCACCAGAAAGCACATACGTGCCGTTCTTGAAGTATTCTGTAGAAGCGCAGTCCAGCGCCAGACATATGTCCTCGCCGGGTTTGTAGCCCGCCTTTTCGATGGACTTTAGGATGAAATCCAGCGCGTCTCGGGTCGAGGACAGGTTCGGGGCAAAGCCGCCTTCATCGCCCACACCGGTGGCCAGGCCCGCCGCCGACAATTCCTTTTTCAGCGTATGAAACACTTCGGAGCCCATGCGCACCGCTTCGCGGATATTTTCCGCGGCGATCGGCATGATCATGAATTCCTGGATGTCGATCGGGTTGTCGGCATGTTCGCCGCCGTTGATGATATTCATCATCGGGACCGGCAGAACCCGGGCAGAGGTGCCGCCGACATAACGGTAAAGCGGCTGGCTGGTAAAATCGGCGGCCGCCTTCGCCATGGCGAGGGACACGCCGAGTATCGCGTTGGCGCCCAGACGGCCCTTGTTCGGCGTGCCGTCCAACTCACACATCAGCCGGTCAAGGGCCACCTGTTCGGTCGCATCCTCGCCCACCAGACTTTCTGCGATCTCGCCGTTGACGGCGGCCACGGCATCAAGGACGCCCTTGCCCATGTAGCGCTTCTTGTCGCCGTCGCGCTTTTCGACAGCTTCGTGCGCGCCGGTCGATGCGCCCGAGGGAACGGCGGCGCGGCCCAGTGTGCCGTCTTCCAGCACCACATCCACCTCGACTGTGGGGTTGCCCCGGCTGTCAAGAATCTCGCGGGCATGAATGTCGATGATCGTGCTCATGGGGCCTCCGGAATGCCAATGGGTCTGGGCGGTCTTAGCGCCATCAGCCCGCCATGGGAAGTGTGGCTTTGCGCCGCCTTTCGCGGGCAAAGGAATAAAGCCCCGAGCCGATGATCAACGCAGCACCGACCCAGGTCAGGGGGGGTGGCACCTCGTGGAAGAACAGGGCGGCGATGATTACGGCAAAGATCAGCCGCGTATAGCGGAAGGGCGAGACGACCGAGACATCGCCATGGCGCGTCGCCGTGATGATGGCGGCATATCCGGCGGTGCCGAAAAGTGCCGCACCAACCAGGGGCAGGGCCTGCGCAGAGGTGGGCACGGACCAGTCGCCCTGCCAGATCATCATGAAAAGACCGAGAAGCGCCACCGACCCCAACCCCCATGCCGATACTTGCGCCGTTGAACTGCCGGACGGAATGGCGCGCGTGGCCAAATCGCGAAGGGTCAGGCCCGCCACTGTCAGCAAGACCCACATTGCTTCTGGGCGAAATCCTTCGGTTCCGGGTTGGATGACAAGCAAGACGCCCAGAAACCCAAAGGCGATGGCTGACCAACGGCGCCAGCCGACGGGTTCGCCAAGGAACAAGGCCGCAGCCATGGTCACACCCAGCGGCAGTGCTTGCAGGACGGCAGAGACCGTCGCCAGAGGCACCAGCGCAAGCGCGGTGATATAACCGAGCGTGCCGACCATTTCACCGAAATTGCGTGCCAGAACCGAAGGGTGCAGAAACCCCCGCGACACCACTCGCACCCCCGCGCGTCGGGCAAGGATGAAAAAGACCGGCACCCCCAGTGCGCCGGACAGGAAGACGATCTGACCGGTCGGCAGATCAACGGCGGCAAATTTCAGAAACATGTCCTCGATGGCGAAAAGCGCCATGGCGAGGATCATTAGCCCGATGCCGCGCAGGTTTTCGGCGCCCACCGCCTCAGACCTTTTTCACGGGCACACCGAACAGTTCCAGCCGGTGCCCGGTCAGCCGGTAGCCGAGCTTGGTCGCGATCTTTTCCTGCAGCGCCTCGATGTCGGGATCGACGAATTCGATCACCTTGCCGGTGTCGAGGTCAATCAGATGGTCGTGATGGGTGCGCTCGGCATCCTCATAGCGGGCGCGCCCGTCGCCGAATTCCAGCTTGTCGAGGATGCCAGCCTCGTCAAACAGCTTTACCGTCCGGTAGACGGTGGCCAGCGAAATCTTTGGGTCGATGGCGCAGGCGCGTGCATAGAGGATTTCCGCGTCAGGATGATCCGGCGAGGATTCGATGACGCGCGCGATTGTGCGCCGCTGTCCGGTCATGCGAAGACCCTTGGCTTCGCAGCGTGCAAGAATGGATAAGGACATCGGCATGGATTCCGCTGAAGATCAGGTTGCGCTCTATGGTAACGGTGGTGCACGGAAAAGCCATGAAAAGCCACAAAGCCCGAAAAAACCGCGCACAGGCTGGATTTGAGGGCGCAGGCGCACGCCTGACCGCACCAAAAAACCGTGCGCGAAGAAAGCTGCATTTTCCTACCACATCCGCTTGACGCCGTCGCGCCCCGTGCCTATTACGCATCCCACGCTCGGGCGGCGATCCGGGCAAGATGTACGCGGTGGTAGCTCAGTTGGTTAGAGTACCGGCCTGTCACGCCGGGGGTCGCGGGTTCGAGCCCCGTCCACCGCGCCACCTTCCCGGATCGCCCGAGAGCTGACCAGCGCGGTTGTAGCTCAGTCGGTTAGAGTACCGGCCTGTCACGCCGGGGGTCGCGGGTTCGAGCCCCGTCAACCGCGCCACTTCTTCTACATTGTTTGCTCATTCTCGCACGGCGTGCGCACCCGCCGCAGGGCAAACACTGGCTTGAAAGCGTGGCGCAGAAAATCCGGTGGCGGGGCGTGCTGGCCCCTGGCGATGAGCACCGCAGGGCGCTGATCGCATCCGCTATAGTGTCAGCCGGTAGCGCACATGGCCATCGCTAGGGATGAAACTGTCATAAAGCGCGCGCGCGGCGGCATTGTCCTGATCGGTGTTCCAGTAAAGCCGCTTCCAGCCGCGTGCCCGCGCGAGCGCGATCAGATCTTCGATCAGGGCGCGGCCTGCGCCCATACCTCGCGCTTCTGGTGCCACGAACATGTCTTCAAGATAGCAGTCGTCGCCCATTACCCAGGTCGAGGGGTGATTCTGGTGTATGGCGAAGCCAACGGCCCGCCCGGCGTGCAGGGCCAGCCGGGCCTTGAGCGGGCTCACGGGGTCGATCAGCCGCGCCCAGGTGTGGTCGGTGACTTCGGCGGGCAGGGTCACCTGATAATAGTCGAGAAACCCTTGCCAGAGCGTGCGCCAGGCGTCTTCGTCTTCGGGTTGCGCGTCGTGGATGGTGGTGTGTGTCATGTCAGTCGCCGGGGGCGCTGCCCCCGGGCCCCCGGGATATTTGGAAAAAGAAGAAGGATCAGGAGAGTCTTGCCAGGATGCGCGCCCAGCTTCGGATGCCTTTATGGAAGCTTTCCACATCGTATTTTTCGTTCGGGCTGTGGATCTGGTCGTCATCCTTGGCGAAACCCACCAGCATCGCATCCATGCCGAGGACCGACTTGAAGTAGCCCGCGATCGGGATCGAGCCGCCCGAGCCCACATAGGCGGCCGGAAGGCCCCACTCCTCGGTCAGGGCGGTGCGTGCGGCTTCGAAGGCGGGATCGGTGATTTCCATGACCGAGGCCGGGTTGTTGCCTTCGTTGGCGAATTCGGCCCGGCAGTCGGGGGGCAGCATTGCCCGGATATGGGCGCGGAAAGCGGCGCTGATCTTGGCGGGGTTCTGGCGCGAGACGAGGCGGAAGGAGACTTTTGCGCTGGCTTCTGCCGGAAGCACGGTCTTGAAGCCTGTGCCGGTGTAGCCGCCAGTGATGCCATTGAATTCGCAGGTTGGGCGTGACCAGAGCATTTCAAGCGGCGTGCGGTCCAGCTCGCCCGTCGGGACCGACAGGCCCACGTCGCCCAGGAATTTCGCATGATCGAAGGGCAGGGCCTGCCATTGGGCGCGGATCGCGTCAGGGAGTTCATCGACATCATCGTAAAAGCCGGGCAGGGTGACGCGGCCCTGATCGTCATGAAGGCTGGCAAGGATTTTCGTCAGCACCCGGATCGGGTTGGCAGCCGCGCCGCCATAGACGCCTGAATGCAGATCCTTGTTGGCGGCATGGATGGTGATCTGTTCTTGGACCAAGCCGCGCAGCATGGTGGTGATTGCGGGGTATTTGTCTTCGTGAAGGCTGGTGTCGCAGATCAGTGCGATGTCGGCTGTCAGTTCGGCTGCATGTTCCTTCATGAAAGGGACGAGCGAGAGTGAACTCGATTCCTCCTCGCCCTCAAGAAAGATCGTGAGCTTGCCGGGCAGGCTGCCGTGCACGGCTTTCCAGGCACCGCAGGCCTCGATGAAGGTCATCAGCTGGCCCTTATCGTCCGACGCGCCGCGGGCGCGGATGACCCGGCCGTTCGGCGTGTCTTCGATGACCGGGTCGAAGGGGTCGCGGTGCCAAAGGTTGAGGGGATCGACGGGCTGGACATCATAATGGCCGTAGAACAGGAGGTGCCGCCCGTCGCCGGTTCCAGGACCCTGACCGTGGGCCACTACCATCGGATGGCCGGGGGTCGGACGGATGGCCGCGTCAAAGCCAAGGGCTGTCAGGTCCGCCGCCAGCCAGTCTGCCGCGCGGGCGCAGTCGTCCTTGTAGACCGGATCGGTCGAGATCGACGGGATGCGCAGCAGGTCGTTCAGGCGTTCCAGCGCCTCGGGTAGGGTCTCGTCGATATGGGCAAGGACGGCATCAAGCGTCATCGGGTCACTCCGGAAATAGGGTTGTCCTGACCCTAACAGGCGGCGGGGCCAGCGCAAGCGGGGCGGCGCGGCAATTTGTGCTCTCGCGGAATCGTCAATTGACCTCTATCAAGGCGCGACGTTTTCCGATGATGCACATGTCGGTCAACAGTCAGGCCCGCGCGAGGATTTCGATGGACTATACCGCAGCATTGGACAGTGCGTTGCAGCGCCTGCACGGCGAAGGCCGCTATCGGACTTTCATCGACATCGAACGGCGGCAGGGTCAGTTCCCGAAGGCGATCTGGCGGCGGCCGGACGGGACCGAGCGCGAGATCACTGTCTGGTGTGGCAATGATTATCTGGGCATGGGGCAGCATCCGGCAGTGCTGAAGGCCATGCACGAGGCGCTTGAGGCGACCGGCGCCGGATCGGGCGGCACGCGCAATATTTCGGGCACGACGATTTGGCACAAGCGGCTGGAGGCCGAGCTGGCGGACCTGCATGGCAAAGAGGCGGCGCTGGTCTTTTCGTCGGCCTATATCGCCAATGACGCCACCCTTTCGACGTTGCCCAAGCTGTTCCCGGGACTGATCATCTATTCTGATGCGCTGAACCACGCCTCGATGATCGAAGGCGTGCGCAGGAATGGCGGTGCCAAGCGGGTATTCCGGCACAATGATGTTGCGCATTTGCGCGAATTGCTGGCCGCGGACGATCCGGCGGCGCCGAAGCTGATCGCGTTCGAATCGCTTTATTCGATGGATGGCGATTTTGGCCCGATCGGGGCGATCTGCGATCTGGCCCGCGAATTCGGCGCGCTGACCTATCTGGATGAGGTTCATGCGGTGGGCCTGTACGGCCCGCGTGGCGGTGGTGTGGCCGAGCGGGACAGGCTGATGGACCGGATCGATATCATCAACGGCACGCTGGCCAAGGCCTACGGCGTCTTTGGCGGCTATATCGCGGCAAGTGCGAAAATGGTTGATGCGATAAGGTCTTATGCGCCGGGCTTCATCTTTACCACGTCGCTGCCACCTGCGGTGGCGGCAGGGGCGGCAGCTTCGGTTGCACATCTGAAGACCGATCAGGCGTTGCGCGATGCGCACCATGCGCAGGCGCGGATCCTGAAGATGCGGCTGAAAGGGCTGGGCCTGCCCATCGTCGATCACGGCAGCCATATCGTGCCCGTGCATGTCGGCGATCCGGTTCATTGCAAGATGCTGTCGGACATGCTGCTTGAGAACTTCGGCATTTATGCCCAGCCGATCAATTTCCCCACTGTGCCGCGCGGCACCGAGCGGCTGCGGTTCACCCCTTCGCCAGTCCATACGCCGGGCGACGTTGATCGTCTTGTCCGGGCGTTGGATCAGTTGTGGGGCCACTGTGCGCTGAATCGCGCTGAACTTTCGGCGTGATGGCCCGAATCCGGTGCATAGGGCCTTGCCCTGTGGTATGGAATCTTCAATAGGGCGACAGCGTACGGACGAATCGTTGATCGTTCACAAATACGGGACAGAGGCACATCAGGGCATGATCGGGCGGAGGTCGAAACCTTCGGCGGACGAAGCGGGCAAACCCAAGGGGTTTGACGATTTCGAACTGCGACTTGGCGACGTGCTGCGCGGCGAGCGGGCAACCCTGTCTAAATCGCTGCTGGATGTTCAGCGCGAACTGCGCATCAAGGCCAGCTACATCGCCGCCATCGAAAACTGCGATATTGCCGCTTTTGACACGCCGGGGTTCATTGCCGGTTATGTGCGTTCCTATGCGCGCTATCTTGGAATTGATGCCGACTGGGCCTTTGACCGCTTCTGCAAGGAAGCCAATTTCACCGTGGCGCATGGCATGTCGGCAGCCGCCTCAGGGGCCGTGACCGCCGCACGCCGCAAAAAGGAATATGACGAGCCGCTTGCCAATCCCAATGCTTCATTCGTGCCGCGGACTGAAAGCTTTTTCGCCGGTTTTGAGCCACGGGCATTCGGGTCGATCGCGGTTCTGATCGCGCTGGTTTCGGGCATCGGCTACGGTGGTTGGGCGGTGCTTCAGGAAGTCCAGCGCGTTCAGCTTTCGCCCATTGACCAGCCCCCCGGTGTCGAAGCCGAACTTGATCCGCTGGCCAGTGCAGCCAGTGCGCCGCAGGCAGAACAAAACGGCGATCTGGTGGCCTTGCTGCCCGGCGCGGACAGTCAGCCTGACCCGGAAGCCCTGAGCCGCCTTTACCGCCCGCAGGCGTTGGATGCGCCGGTGCTTGTGCCGCGCGACGGTCCGATTGCGGCGATTGACCCGCGCACGGTTGGTGTGCTTTCGGCACAAGAGCCGCTAGTGGCCGTGGAAACGACATCATCCCCCGGATTGGGCGATTCGCCGGTTCAGGTTGTTGCTGCAGATGCGCCCGGCATAGAGTTGATCGCGGCGCGCCCGTCCTGGGTGCGGGTGCAAGGCGCCGACGGCACGGTGCTGTTTGAAAAGATCCTTGACGCGGGCGAGCATTACATCATTCCGCCGACTGACGCGCCCCCGCTTCTGCGGGCCGGTGAATCCGGAGCTGTCTATTTCGTGGTCAATGGCGTGACTTATGGCCCGGCGGGCGAAGCGGGCAAGGTCACGAAAGATATCATCCTCACCCCGTCGGCGCTGACGCAGCGCTATGTCGCAGCTGATCCGGCCGCAGACGAAGATCTGGCGCGGGCGATTGCTGTCGCATCGGCCTCGCCGGACGGTCTGGTTGCGGATCCGGCAACATCCGGGGTGGTGCCTGTGCCGGGTGAGCCGACCGAATAGCGGCCACTCCGGCCAAGTCCGGTTGCCTTGGCGGGGCCGGGGGCCTATCTAGGCGCTGACCCTTCCCGACTGTCGAGCGCACCCATGTCCCATAATCCGATCCGTCCTTGGCGTTCCATCGAACGGCGCCCTTCGCGCAAGATCATGGTCGGCAAAGTGGCCGTTGGCGGCGACGCGCCGATATCGGTCCAGACGATGACCAACACCATCACCTCGGATGTGAAGGCCACACTGGAACAGGTCCAGCGCGCCGCAGCCGCCGGGGCAGACATCGTGCGGATCTCGACGCCCGACGAGGACAGCACGCGCGCGCTAAGGGACATTGTCGCCGAGAGCCCGGTGCCGATCGTCGCCGACATCCACTTCCACTACAAACGCGCCATTGAGGCCGCCGAGGCCGGTGCCGCCTGCCTGCGCATCAACCCCGGCAATATCGGTGACGCAAGACGGGTGCGCGAGGTGATCAAGGCGGCGCGCGATCATGGCTGTTCGATCCGGATCGGGGTGAATGCCGGGAGTCTGGAAAAGCACCTGCTGGACAAATATGCCGAACCCTGCCCGGAGGCGATGGTTGAATCCGGGCTCGATCATATCAAGCTTCTGCAAGACAATGATTTTCACGAATTCAAGATCAGCGTGAAGGCGTCTGATGTGTTTCTGGCCGCTGCAGCCTATCAGCAGCTGGCCGCCGCCACCGATGCGCCCATCCATCTGGGGATAACCGAAGCGGGTGGGCTTGTGTCCGGCACGGTGAAATCGGCAATCGGGCTTGGCAACCTTTTGTGGGCCGGAATTGGCGACACGATCAGGGTTTCCTTGTCTGCGGACCCGGTTGAAGAGGTGAAAGTGGGCTTCGAGATCCTCAAATCCCTTGGCCTTCGCCACCGCGGCGTCACCATCATCTCGTGCCCGTCCTGTGCGCGTCAGGGGTTCGATGTGATCAAGACGGTCAGCGCGCTGGAAGAGCGGTTGGCCCATATCACCGCGTCGCTGTCGCTGTCGATCATCGGTTGCGTGGTCAATGGCCCCGGCGAGGCGCTGATGACCGATATTGGCTTCACGGGCGGCGGTGCTGGCAAGGGCATGGTTTATCTGGCCGGCAAGCAGCATCATACGATGGGCAACGCGGCAATGATCGACCATATTGTCGAACTTGTCGAAGCAAAGGCCGCAGAGATTGAAGCAGTGCAGGCCGGTTAGTGCCACTCTTTCTTTGAAGCCTTCTTCAAGTTCTCACCCATTCGAATGGGGTCACGTACCCAATGGCATTCGCAAGGCAGCGCAGCGGCACCGGGGCAGGTTTGCACTAAATCTGACAGGCCCGCCGTGGTTTTTTTGCCAAACCCTCTGGACAGCCCCGGCCCGCGCGACTAAGAACGCGCCACTTGGACGGTAACGCCCGATCAGGTGCCCAGATAGCTCAGTTGGTAGAGCAGCGGATTGAAAATTCGCGTGTCGCTGGTTCGATTCCGGCTCTGGGCACCACTTTATCTTCCCTTAATATCCAATGCTTGGTGAAAGCCTTGTAAAACAGCCAATACGAAGGTTTGCCGCCTTTGTCTGGATGCATCACACCTTCAGCAGAGGCGAAGCAGGCGAAGTGTCACCACAACTCGGACACGATTGCCTTGACCTCACGCATCGCAGGTGAAAGTCCCTGCGCCCTCGTGACGATCTGGATGCAAGTCTGCGGCAGCTCTGGCAGTCCGCTCTGCTCGGTCAGCATCCTAAGGCTCGACGGTAGCGTTCCCGCAGCCATCACGGTTACAGCCAGATCGGCGGCAACTGCGGCCTGGATCACCTGTCCATTCGCACTGACAAGGGCCACTCGGTGCCGAACGCCAGCCTCTATCAGGCGCCGAGTTGCTGCCAATCTGAACGCGCAACCGTCGGGGAAGAAGGCGAAAGGCCAGATGCCATCTTCCGGCAGCGCAAACTCGGGGGATGCGACCCACTGCAACGGTGGTTGCGCCAGAATCTCGGCCTGCGGCAGGACATGCGGCAAGGTGACGACAGCCAGATCAAGAGATCGCGCCTCGACCTGCTGGCACAATTGGCGGCTCAGTCCGGTCACCACAGAAAGTTCAACTCCCGGCAACCTGTGCCGGAGTGACCGCAAGAGTTGAGGAAGCATTGGCAGGACATAGTCCTCGGCTATGCCCAATCGAACACCACCAGCAATGTGGCCGCGCAGTGCAAGCAGCACCAGCCCATCATGCGCGTCAACGACCAGTTGCGCCTTTTCCAGCAACTCCATGCCCGAGGGCGTGAGTGCGACATCGTGATAGCTGCGCTGAAAAAGCGAAACACCAAGCAGCGTTTCAAGTTGAAGGATGCGCTGGGACATGGTCGCCTGCGAACAGCACAGCCGTGCCGCGGCGCGTGAAAAACTGCGTTCTGCCGCCACGGCAAGGAAGGATCGAATGAGTCTGGTGTCTACGTCATGCATATAGTTATTGGATAAATCAATTTATGTCATAAGTGAATATGATTTTACCAATACTATCACCTGACGCTATTCATTGGAAAAGCGCAGGGGAGGTTCATCATGAAGGTTGGTTTCATCGGTCTTGGGACCATGGGTGGAAATGCGGCAAAGAACCTGATCCGCGCGGGATTCGCGGTGGTGGTTCATGATTTGCGACCTGATGCCGCGAAAGAACACCTGACCATGGGCGCGACCTGGGCGGGATCTCCGCGTGAATTGATCGACCAGGTCGATTGCGTTGTCTCGATGGTCTTTGGTCCGGCGCAGTGCGAGGCCATTCTCAAGGCTGAAAACGGCCTGATCCACGGCAACTGCCAGGGTAAGATCTGGATCGACATGACGACATCCTCGCCGTTCCTTATGCGCCGCCTGGCTGCCGAGTTCGAGGCCGCCGGCGGGCATGCCGTTGATGCGCCGGTGACAGGTTCGGTCGACGCCGCGATCCGAGGCGACATGCCGATGTTCGTGGGTGGTGATGATGTCATTATCGAACGTATACGGCCGGTGATCGAGGCGATGGGGCAGTTGCGCAAGGTGGGGGCCTACGGCAACGGCTATGTCGCCAAACTCGTGAACAACCAATTGTGGAAGATCCATGCCGCCGCGATTGGCGAAGCAATGGTGACCGCAAAGCTGGCCGGTCTTGATCCCCTGACCTGGTGGGAAGTGATGAAGGGCGGCGCTGCCGACAGCTTTGTGCTGTCTCACGACGTGCCATCGATTTTCGCCGGCCACTACGACCCATCCTTTCCGATTGCGCTGTGCCTCAAGGATCTGAGTCTGATCAAGGAATTGATGGACCACACGGGGACGACAAATACCCTGACCGAAGCTACACATGAACGTTTTCGCGAAGCAGGCCGTCGCTATGGGAACCAGGCGGGCGAAATGACTGTCTGCAAAGTCATCGAGGACGATGCTGGTATCGATTTGCGGGTTGCGGGCGACTGGGTAAAGCCCTGGGAAGTCCAGCACGCCGGATAAGGTCGGGCCGAGGCGGCGGATTTGGGGATTTCGGACCTTCAAGCGTTCTGCCGGTTGTCCGAGTTGTTCTGCTGTCTGGCGACAAACGGTGTCGCTGGTAGGGGCCACTTCTGACCTTGTGGCGGGTAAAATGCCGATGGAGGGGCCAAGGCCGTGGGTGTTGCGCGCCCGACTTTTCTTGCGGCGACGCCGATCCTTGAACCGCGCCAGCGAAACAGACACGCTTTGCGTTCAGGTGCGTTGGCTGCACCGCCAAAGCTAGGGCAGTTTGTCTTGAGGGGGCTGGCGGAAAGGGCTTTTGCAGGCACCACAGTCAACCGACCGGCAACCAACCGGATCCGCGATGTCTGTGGGCCGCTTTGAAGGTGTTCCCTAACGCTTGGCTGCGGCCAAAACATCAAGCATCGCAGTGACCCCTTCGGTGGTGGTCAATACCCCGGGCGACAAGCGCAGGGTCTGGCTGCGGGCATCCGCAAATATGCTGTTGGCGCGGAAGGCCGCAAGAAGGCCGGTTGCCGGCATGTCCGCAGGCAAGGCCAACATGACGGATCCGCCGCGCTGGTTGGCATCGCGCGGCGAGGCGAGCGGCAGCCCAAGCGCATCGACGCCCTGCAAAATCTGTGCGGACAAAGCCCGGTTGTGCGCAAGTAGTGCGGCCTGATCCTGTCCCGCGTGCCAGTCCAATGCCGCCAGCGAAGCGGCGCAGGCCATGACCCCCGGCGTGCCGTGATCAAAACGGCGGATGTCGGGGGCATAGGTGAAGCGATCGAAGTCCCAGTTGAACGGGTTGGGCTGGCTGAACCAACCGCGCAGGGTTGGCTGGCAGCGGGCGATCAATGGTGCGGCCACATGCAGCATGCCGGCCCCCGGCGATCCGCACATCCATTTCAGGCTGGTCGATAAGGTGAAGTCGATTGCTGGCGCCATTACGTCGAACGGCAAAAGTCCGGCGCCTTGGGTAATATCCACCCCGATCACACTGCCCATCCGCCGTCCGTGGGCGACCAGCGCCGGAATGTCACTGCGGTGGGATGAGGTGGACGAGATCCAGGTCAGAAGCGCCAGCCCCACATCCTCGCCCCAACGCGCGATGATATCCTCGTCCTCTGCCCAGGTGGCGCCCTGGCGCAGCGGCACGGTGTCAAGCGTGAAGCCAAGCCGGTCTTGCAGCCCAGACAACAGGAAGTGAACTGAAGGAAAGCAATCACCCGCTACCAGAAGGCGGCGCCCCTGCAGCATCCCCTCTGGCAATGCGCCCATCAGCGATGACAAGGCTGACGTGACGCTTTCCGATGTGGTGACTGTGCCCTCTGGCGCGTTCAGGATCGCGCGCCAGCGGTCGATGAACCTTTGCCGCAGTCCCAGGGCATAAGGCCATTGGCCGTCATCGGCCCGCCCCCATACGGTCGCAAATTCCGCCATTGCGCGCGCCATGTCGGTGGACTTCTCCGCATATTGGCCAATCGAATGATAGAGGAAATAGCGGGAGCCGTCGAACAGTGCGGTCATCTTGTACCTTTCCGGCGCGGTTCAGGGGTGCAGCGGTTTGCCGACAAAATGACGGGCAAAGGAGGACTCTTCAAGCTTAAAATATCTACCCAACCAGGATCGCCTCATTGGGCGCTAAAAAATTGCGGTTGGCGCGGTGGTCATCGTACGCGCCGTCTGACAGGATGTGGCACAAAAGAAAGGGTGTGCCATGCGACGGATTGAAGATCTTGACCTGAAGAACCTGCGGCTTGATGTCGATGGCGATGGGATCGCCCGTGTTACGCTGGACAGGGCAGCCAAACGCAATGCGCTTGACGCTGCGACTGTCGAGGAACTGGTCGACCTGTTCAGCCTGCTTCCGCGATCAGGCGTTCGCGCCGTGGTCTTGCGCGCCGAGGGGCCGCATTTCTGCGCCGGTCTTGACCTGGTAGAACACTTCAAGGAAGACCGTGATCCCGCTGATTTCATGCATCTTTGCCTGCGTTGGCATGAAGCGTTCAACAAGATGGAGTATGGCGGCGTGCCGATCATTGCGGCGCTGAAGGGCGCTGTGGTGGGAGGCGGGCTGGAACTGGCTTCGGCGGCCCACATCCGGATCGCGGATGCGACGACCTATTTTGCCCTGCCCGAAGGCCAGCGCGGCCTGTTTACTGGCGGCGGTGCCACGATCCGGGTGGCCGATCTGGTCGGCAAGGCGCGAATGATCGACATGATGCTGACCGGCCGCATCTATCAGGGGCAGGAAGCCATCGATGTGGGGCTGGCGCAGTATCTGGTCGATGACAGCGAGGCCAAGGCGATGGAACTGGCCCGTGCCGCAGCACAGCATCCGCCATTGACGAATTTCGCGATCTGTTCGGCAATCAGCCACATGCAGAACATGTCGGCGCTGGATGCGGCTTACGCCGAGGCGGTGGTTGCGGGTGTGGTCAATACCCAGAAGGACGCTCGTGGTCGGCTCGAGGCATTCGCCAACAAGACGGCGGCCCGTGTGAAGCCCAAATAGCCGATGGACGGGGCCAACCCGCTTCGGGGGATCCTGTTGAAGCTGGCCTCGGTTCTGGTCTTCGTGGCCATGGCGACGCTGATCAAGATGCTGGCCGGGCGGGTGCCACCCGGCGAGGTTGTCTTTTTCCGTTCCGCCTTTGCCGCGCCGGTGATCGTGGTCTGGCTGGCCGCCACTCATAGTTTCGCCTCTGGCCTTAAAACGGTTGATTTCACCGGGCATTTGTGGCGCGGGCTGGCCGGTACCACGGCCATGGGCTTCGGCTTTGCCGGGCTTGCATTGTTGCCGCTGCCCGAGGTTACAGCGATCGGTTATGCGGCGCCGCTGTTGACAGTCGTCTTCGCTGCCATGTTCCTTAACGAGCAGGTGCGCGCCTTTCGCATTTTTGCCGTCGGCCTTGGGATGGTGGGGGTGCTGATCGTCCTTTCCCCGCGCCTGACGGCACTGTCGGAAGGGCAGGCGGGTGCGACCGAGGCGCTGGGCGCAATTGTGGTGCTGACCGGCGCGGTTTTTGCCGCCCTTGCGCAGGTTTTTGTGCGCAAACTGGTGGCGCAGGAAACGACCACGGCAATCGTATTCTACTTTTCCGTCAATTCGGCCGTCCTGTCGCTGATCACCTTACCCTTCGGCTGGGTCTGGCCCGATCCGGCCACGGCACTCATCCTGATCGCCTGTGGGCTGCTTGGCGGGATCGGTCAAGTGTTCCTCACGTCGGCCTACCGCTTTGCGGATGCATCAGTGGTGGCGCCGTTCGACTATGCGTCGATGTTGCTGGCGCTCATCATCGGCTATGTCGGCTTTGCCGAGGTGCCAACGCCGATGGTGCTGTTGGGGGCGGGGCTGGTCATTCTGGCTGGTATCCTGATCATCTGGCGCGAGCGGCGGCTTGGCCTTGAACGCGCACGTCAGCGCCAGTCGATGACGCCCTGACCAGCGGCTGGAAACGGGGTTCAGACATCAAGCCAGATGGTCACCGGCCCTTGATTGGTCAGGCTTACATCCATGTCGGCGCCGAATTCGCCATTGGCGACGGTAACGCCCAGACCGCGCAGGGCGGCCGAGAAATGCAGATAAAGCCGCTCGCCGTCTTCGGGGCGGGCAGCGGCGGAAAATCCGGGACGGTTGCCGCGCGATGTGTCGGCCGCAAGGGTGAACTGGCTGACCACCAAGGCTTCGCCGCCAACATCGAGTAGCGAGCGGTTCATCTTGCCGTCCTCATCCTTGAAGATCCGCAGTTTGCTGATCTTCGCCGCCAGCTGGTCGGCCCGGACGCTGTCATCGCCTTCCATTGCGCAGACCAGGATCAGCAGACCCGCGCCGATCTTGCCGGTTTCCCGACCGGCGACAGAGACGCGGGCCTGGGACACGCGTTGGATCAGGGCTCTCATCGGGGTAACTCCTTTGCCCAGGGCGGGTTGGCACCTGGGCGTGACACAGTGATCGCCGCTGCGGCATTCCCCAGCGCAAGGGCGGCCTGCAGGGTGGCCGGATCAGGTGCGGCAAGGGCGGTTTTTGTCAGGCACCCGTCCCGGTGAAGGGCGGTCAGGACACCGGCGTTGAACGTGTCGCCGGCGCCCACGGTGTCGGCAACCACCACCTTTTGTGCGGGGCTGAAAACATGGTGCGCGTGGGTCAGGGCATGGGCACCGCAGGCCCCTTCCGTGACCAGAACCAGCTTCGGCCCGCGGGCCAGCAGCGCTTGCGCCGCGCTGATCAGCTCGCCGGGGCCTTCGAGCCAGTTCAGATCCTCGTCGGAAAGTTTCACGATGTCCGCCGCAGCGATCATCCGGTCCAGCCGCGCCCGGTAGGCCGGCAGGTCGGTGATGAAACCGGGGCGAATGTTCGGGTCGATCATCGTGACGCAATGCGGCGCGGCACCCAGAATCAACGCCTCGTACGCGCTGCCACACGGTTCGGCCACAAGGCTGATGCCGCCGAAAAACAGCGCCCGGATTTCGGCGGGCAGGGTGGGCAGATCGGCGGTACTCAGCATGCGCCCGGCGGTGCCTTCGTCGTAGAAATCATAGCGGGCCTGTTCCGCCACCAGACGCACAAAGGCCAGCGTGGTGGGGCGGGGGCTGCGAACCGCCAAAGCCGTGTCAACCCCCGAGGCCGCGAGTTGGTGGTCAAGCATCTGCCCGAGAAAGTCGGTCGAGATCCCCGAAAAGAACCCGGCCGGGGTGCCAAGCCGCCCCAAGGCCACGGCGGTGTTGAAGACCGCCCCGCCCGGATGTGGCGCAAAAGCCGACTCGCCACTGATGGCAGTGCGCGGCAGCATGTCTATCAACGCCTCGCCACAGCACAGGATCATAGGGTGCGCCTTTCAGGGTCATTGACGACGCCATAGCGCCCCACCGGCTTTTCCGCAACGGCGGGAACGGGTGCCGACCGGGAAATGGTTTTGGCCGGCCGCCCCCTGATTGCGCAGAATACCCGCCGATCCGGTTCAGTGGAAATCCCGTGATTTGGGGATGACGCGGACATCGCGGGGGTGGCGGTGGGTTCCGTCCCCCACGGATTTGCGCACCTCGTCAGCACGAGAGAGCGGCGGGTCCATCGGGCTGTTCGACAGCCGGTCCAGTGCATCGCTGCGGTCGGTCAGGTGGGTTGCGACAACATGGATGACATCGCCGTCGCGCTGCAGCGTGCCGCGAATGTCGATAAGGCGGGACCGCATGATGACCTTGCGGAACGCCTCCATCACCTTGGGCCACACCACCAGATTGGCGATGCCGGTTTCATCTTCCAGTGTGATGAAGCAAACCCCCTTGGCGCTGCCGGGGCGCTGGCGGATCAGGACGATGCCGGCAAGAGCAATTCGTTGGAGGTTGCGCATGCGCGGCAGATCGGCGGCGGCCGCGTAGCCTTGCCGTGCCATGCTCTTGCGCAGGAAGGCCACTGGGTGCGCCTTCAACGACAGGCGCAGGGTCTGGTAGTCGGCAACCACATGTTCGCAGGCGGGCATCTGTGGCAAGGTGAACCGCATCTCCTCTCCTTCGTCGCGGGGTGCGGAAAAGAGCGGCAGGTCCGGGGCATCCCGCAGCGCGCGCGAATCCCACAGCGCCTGTCTGCGATCAAGCCCGATGGAGCGGAACCCATCGGCCGCAGCCAGACGGCGCATGGTGCCCGCGTCCAGTTTTGCTCGGAACTTAAGATCCTGCAGATCGGCGTAGGGGGCCTCTCGGGCGGCGATCAGTCGCAGCGCCATGGTCTGCGCCATCCCGCCAACCTGCCGCAGGCCAAGGCGCACCGCGAAGACCCCCGGCCCAAGCGGCTCCAGCGTATTGTCCCAGTCGCTGAAGTTCACATCCGGCGCCTGCACCACCACCCCGTGTTCACGGGCATCGCGCACGATCTGGGCGGGCGCATAGAACCCCATCGGTTGCGAATTCAGCAGGGCCGCGCAGAACACATCCGGGTAATGCAACTTGATCCACGAGGAGATGTAGACCAGCAGGGCAAAGCTGGCGGCGTGGCTTTCTGGAAAGCCGTATTCGCCAAAGCCCTTGATCTGGTCAAAGCAGCGCTGCGCGAATTCGGGATCATAGCCGCGCGCGATCATGCGGCCGACCATCTTCTGCTGCAGTGTTTCGATGGTGCCGCGGGACCGGAAGGTGGCCATCGCCTTGCGCAGCTCGTTCGCTTCGGCGGGGCTGAACTTTGCTGCGTCTATGGCGATCTTCATCGCCTGTTCCTGAAAGATCGGCACCCCCATGGTTCGGCCCAGAATCTTGCGCAGCTCATCGGGGTCGTGTTCGGGGACGGGGGACGGGAATTCGACCTTTTCCTTGCCGCTGCGGCGGCGCAGGAAGGGATGCACCATGTCGCCCTGAATGGGCCCCGGGCGGACGATGGCCACCTGAATGACCAGATCGTAGAACGCGCGCGGTTTCAGGCGCGGCAGCATGTTCATCTGCGCGCGGCTTTCCACCTGGAAGGTGCCCAGACTGTCGCCCTTGCAAAGCATGTCATAGACGGCGGGGTCTTCCTTGGGCACACTCGCAAGATCGAACCGCTTGCCGTAATGCGCGTCGATCAGGTCGAACGCCTTGCGGATGCAGGTCAGCATGCCAAGCGCCAGCACATCGACCTTGAGGATGCGCAATTCGTCAATATCGTCCTTGTCCCATTCGATGAAGCTGCGGTCGGGCATGGCACCATTGCCGATGGGAACGATCTGGGTCAGCGGCGTCTCGGTCAGGATGAAACCGCCGACATGCTGCGACAGATGCCGCGGCATGCCGATCATCTGATCGGCAAGCTTGATGGTCCGCGCCATCAGGGGATCGTTCAGATCAAGCCCCGCCTCGGCCGCTTCTTTCGCCCCGACCTCGCGGCCCCAACTGCCCCAGATGGTCTTGGCCAGCGCCGAGGTCACGTCTTCGGACAGACCCATGACCTTGCCGACCTCGCGGATCGCCATGCGGGGGCGAAAGTGGATGACGGTGGCGCAAAGGCCCGCACGGTGGCGGCCATATTTCTGGTAGATGTGCTGGATCACCTCTTCGCGCCGCTCATGTTCGAAATCGACGTCGATATCGGGGGGCTCGCGGCGTTCCTCGCTGATGAACCGCTCGAACAGCAGATCGTGTTTCGACGGATCGACCGCAGTGATCCCCAGCACATAGCAGACCGCCGAATTGGCCGCCGAACCGCGCCCCTGGCACAGGATCGGCGGGGTCACGCTGGTGCGGGCGAACTGGATGATGTCATGCACGGTCAAAAAATATTGGGCGATGTCCAGCTTTGCGATCATTGCAAGTTCTTTAAGCAGCACCGCGCGGATCTTGTCCGGCAGGCCGTCCGGATAGCGCTCTGCCGCGCCCTGCCATGTCAGTTCTTCAAGATGGCCCTGGGGGGTGCGACCTGTGGGTATGCTTTCCTGCGGGTAGTCATAGGACAGCTCGCGCAGATCGAAGGTGCAGGCATCGGCCACCTCGCGCGTGGCAGTGATCGCATGCGGCCAATGGGCGAAAAGCCGGATCATCTGGGCGGGCGATTTCAAGTGCCGTTCGGCGTTGGCATCCAGCAGAAAGCCCGCCCTGGTGATGGTGGTCTTGTGCAGGATGCAGGTCATCACGTCGTGCAGGGGGCGACGGTCTGGCGCATGGTAGCAGACGTCATTGGTGGCAAGGATCGACAGGCCGTGCGCGCGCGCCAGTCCGTCCAGCCGGTTGATCCGCGCCCGGTCATCGCCCCGGTAAAGGTGGCTTGCCGCGACATGGCGCAGCGTTGGCAGGCGGCGGGCAAGACGGCCAAGGTTGGCGGCGAAAGGGTCGAGGTTCGCTGGTGGCAGGGCGATCAGTTGCACGCCTTCGGCACGGGCCGCAAGATCGTCAAGCGTGATGTCACACAGGCCCTTGGCCTGCCAGTCGCCGTTCACATCATGCATCTTGCCCTTTGACAGCAGCATGCAGAGGCGGCCATAGGCGGCGCGGTCGCGCGGATAGGCCAGAAACGCCTCGCCTGTCACCAGTTGCAACCGGCAGCCGATCACCGGGCGCAGGGCGGCCTTCAGCGCCGCGGAATGCAGGCGCACCACCCCGGCCATGGTGTTCAGATCGGCGATGCCAAGGGCGTCATAGCCCAGCGACGCGGCCGTCGCGGCCAGATCGACGGCATCAGAGGCCCCGCGCAGAAACGAAAAGCAACTGGTCACCCCCAGTTCCACGAAGCGCGCGCGCGGGTTCAGGCTGAACCCCTCATCGGTCAGGGTGCGCCGTGGGTGTCGGTTGTCCAGCTCAGGCATCAGGCGAACATCCCGTGCAAAAACCAGCGGGGATCGCCGCCGCGCCCGTCTTCCTGCAGGCCTTGGCGAAACAGCCAGAAGCGCCTGCCGGTCTGATCCTCGACCTTGAAGTAATCGCGCAGCCGGGTGCCGGGGCGGTCCTTCCACCACTCTGGGGCGATCCGCTCGGGGCCTTCATAACGGGTGATGCGGTGGGTCTGCCTACGCCAGACGAATTGTGCCGGCGGGCCTTCGGGCACGGCGTAAAGGACGCGGACTTCCTCGGGCGGGGTCAGCAGACGAAGCGGGCGTTCCCTGACGGGCGGTCCGGGTGCGCCGTCCGTATCAGTCAGGGCGTCTGTCCAGCGTTCGGCGCGTTCCGGCACATGGCTGGCCGCAAGGATCGGTCGTTTTATCACCCTTGCGCCAAAGCGGGCGGCAAGCCGATCGATCAGTTGCGGCAGATGCAGATCCTCCGCCGCCCCGCCGCCATCCAGACGGGTTTGCCGCGCACCTAGGGGCTCGACCATCCCGGCGTCCAGACTGATCAGATCAAAGCCGAAACCGGGATTGATTCGGTCCAGCTTGCCCTTGAATAGCCCGTGCAGGTGGCGCGCATCCCGACTGCCGCTGGCGATGGCAAGATCAACCATGCTGACCTCGCCATCGGTGCGATAGACGGTCAGATGCAGCTTGCGGCACCCAAGTCCCGCATGTGCCAGTTGGGCACAAAGATCTTCGCACAGCGCCGGCAGATAGTGCGTGGGATCCTGAATGGGTTCGGCCAGACGAACCTCGGCCCTGATCCGGCGCGGCGCCTCCACGCTGGCGACGGGTTCCGCCAGCCCCGCCATCGCCTGATCAAGGCGCAGTAGCGGTTTGGCGGGCAGGGCGCTGCGGACAAAGCGGCGGGTCAGGGACAGGCGCGGCACGGCGGCGAGGGCACCGATGGTCTTGAGGCCGAGGCGTTGCAGCAGCAACCGCGTCTCGCCATCAAGCCGCAGGCCCGCCACCGGCAGTGGCGCAAGTGCGGCGGCCAACTGGCCCGGCGGGCAGATCGTTCGCACCCGGCCATAGCGCGCCAGCGCCCAAGCCGCCCCCCATGTGGGGGCCACCGCCAGCCGCGCGGTCAGCCCCAGCAGGGACAACCGCGTCTCCATCTCCTCCAGCATCAGTGCCTCGCCGCCCCAAAGGTGATCCGACCCGGTGGTGTCGAGGATCAGCCCGTCCGGCCCGTCCACCACCGTCCAGGGGCACCAGCGCCGTGCCCAAAGCCTCAGCCGGTCCAGCGCCTGCCGGTCGCCCTGAACATCCGCATATTCCACCCGCAGATCGGGGCAGATCGCCCGCATGTCGACAACCCGCGCGCCAGCCGCAATCCCGGCCAGCCGCGCTGCGCGGTTGGCGGCATGGATCACCGGGCCGTGCGGCCCCTCGGTGGCCAGCACGACGGCCAGATCATCCGGCGGCGCGTCGTTCTGCCGCTCCATCGCCTTCTGCCACCGCTCCATCGCGAAATGCGGCAGAAAAATCGAGACGATCCGCCGCCCGGTCATGGCTTGCCACCCAGATTCCGGGGCGCGCCTGGCGTGAACGAAACAGATCTGCCTGCCAGCGTGGGTCGCCGGGGGCCTGCGGGTCGTGGGGGTGTGCCCGTGACGGCAGCGAGGCGATGCGCCAGCGGTTGCGCGCCGCGCTGAGGCCGGGCGTCGCCGCGCGGCGCAGCAGCCAGCAGGGCAGTCCGGCGGATTCGGCCCTGATTGCCAGCCGCTGTGTGGCGGTGAAATCGAGAGCCGGCGGATCGCCCCAAACCTCGCCGATCACCGCACCAAGCGCGGCACAGCGCAGGCCTTCCTCCATCGCCCAAAGGGCATCCGAAACCCGCGACAGCGTAATATGGATCACCCGCCGCCCCGTCGTCAGCCCCGGCAGATAGGGCCGCCCCGCCTCTCTCTCTGACAGACAGTCCTGCACCCAGAGAATCGGCGCATCGCCCTGCGGGACCAGCGACAGGACAAAGCCTGCGACACCTCCGTCCGCCGCCGTCATCGAGAACGCCTCTGACAGCGTGCGGGCGCTGGCCTGCAGGACAGCCGCCCCCGCTTCCGCGTGCAGCCTTGATGGGTGCGCCGACAGACACCGCACAGAGAATCCCTTCGTTTGTTCACTATATGTTCTAGTCCTCAGCCATGGATTTGCCAATAGGCCAGCTTTGCCTGGCGCCTGCAAAAACCCATCACGCAAATCGCGCAGGTTTCCAGCCCGATTGATCCCCCTCCGGCCCTGAACCGACCGGATCCGGCATTTCCCGGTGGTCAGACCCGTTGAACAAGCGGCCTTCCAACGGCGGCAAGACGGCCTGAGATGGCTGCCCCGAGCCGCCCGAGGCCAGATCAGTAGAGCCTGCCGCCTGTTGGAACCTCGTGCCCCGGGCCAATCAGCACCACTTCTCCATCCGCATCCGGTACGCCCAGCGTCAGCACTTCAGACATGAGCGGCCCGATCTGACGGGGCGGGAAGTTCACCACCGCCAGCACCTGACGCCCGACAAGGCCTTCGGGCGTGTAATGGCGGGTGATCTGTGCAGAAGATTTCTTTTCTCCAAGTTCCGGCCCAAAATCGATCCACAGCTTGATCGCGGGTTTGCGCGCCTCTGGAAAGGGTTCGGCGCGGGTGATGCGGCCGACGCGGATATCAACCTTCATGAAATCGTCGAATCCTATCGTCATTTGCCCAACTCTCTTCCCCGTTCAGCCGCCGCATGGACTGCCTCTTTCAGCAGGGGCGGAAAGCCGCGTGTCTCATCCATCAGAACCTTCAGGGCGGCTGCGGTGGTGCCGCCGGGCGACGTCACGTTGACGCGCAGTTGTGCCGGATCCTCGCTGGCGGCCTCGGCCAGGGCTCCCGCGCCCGCAACGGTGGCCTTGGCAAGCTGCATGGCAAGAGCGGCCGGCAATCCTTCCGCCACGCCGGCGGCGGCAAGGGTCTCGATCAGGTGAAAGACATAGGCCGGGCCCGAACCTGAAACCGCTGTCACCGCATCCATCTGATCCTCGCCCGAAAGCCGCACGACCTGACCGACGGCGGACAGCAGTTCTTCGGCAAGATCAAGATGGGCGGAGGTCGCATGACCATTGCCGCAAATTGCGCTGATCCCACGGCCAATGGCAGCGGGCGTGTTGGGCATCGCACGCACCAGCGGTGTGGCGGCGCCCAAAACCGATTCGTAGGTGGCAATGGTGGTTCCGGCGGCAACTGTCAGGAACAGCGTTCTGCCGCCGCCCATCTTTGCCATTTGCGGTAGCGCCGCCCCCATCATCTGCGGCTTAACCGCGATCAGCACAATTGCCGGGGCCGCAGGCAGCGCCGCATTCAGATGTACACCCTGGGCCTTTAGCCAGTCCGAGGGATTGGGATCCAGCACCCAGACCGACGCGGGCGAAATGCCACGTCTCAGCCAGCCTTCCAGCATGGCCGACCCCATCTTGCCACAGCCCAGAAGCACCAGACCGTGTTCAGCGATATCTTTCATCGACATTATGCCCCCACCTGCTTTGGCGCGACTTTACCTGTCTGGCCGCCAAGCGAAAGGGGGGTGTCAGGCCCGCCCGTAAGCGTCGTTCATCGCGATGTCCAGTGCCCGTTCCGGGCTGTCGTCGCCCCAGCAAACCAGCTGGAAGGCCGGATAAAACCGCTCGGCTGCACTGACCGCTTGGGTGATCAGCCGGTCGATCTGTTCATGGGTCGCAATCTGATTGCCCGCCAAAACAAGGCCATAGCGCCAGACCATCAGCCTTTGCTCGGTCCAGAAGGTGAAGGCGCCAGACCAGACCATGTCGTTGGCGCGGTTCAGCACTTCGTAAAGCCCCGGCAGCTTTTCTACCGGCGGGTCCATCTCGAAGGTCGAGATCAGCCGCAGCGTCTCGTCATGCGCCGACCACGCAAGCGTGATCGAATAGGTGCGCCACTGGCCCTCGACGGCCATGGAAATCTGATCATCTGCGACCCGGTCAAAATCCCAGTCGTGCGATTCTGCCAGCGTCTCTACGATGTCGATAGGATGAAGGTCCTCGGTGTTGAGGAAGCTTTCCGAAAGTGACATGCCCGGCCTCTTATTTTTTTGCCTCTGGTGGGCCATTGCCCCACTAGGGCTGGATGAGCCTACAAGGAAAGGCGTTGCCTGACGCCTTACCTTACCAAATATGGTGAGGCCATGGGCAGAGCCTGTAAAGAACTATTTTTATGAAAGTTTTGGGACAGGGCGCCCAACCTTGTTCTGACCGTTGCTTCAGATCGGTTCGGCTGCTGCCCAATCAGCCTGGCAATTCCCCGGCGGGTCACGGTCAGTTTGCGGGCAAATTGCCGATCTCTTCGCGCCAGTGGCGGCGGCACAGCGACACATAAGTTTCATTTCCGCCGATCTGCACCTGTGCTCCGTCGCGCAGAGCCTTGCCGTCCGGCCCGCGGCGAACCACCATCGTAGCCTTCTTGCCGCAATGGCAGATGGTGCGCACTTCGCGCATCTCGTCGGCCAGCGCCAGAAGCGCGGCAGACCCGGGAAAGAGCGTGCCGCGAAAATCCACCCGCAATCCGTAACACATGACCGGCAAACCCAGATCGTCAACGGCGCGGGCCAGTTGCCAAACCTGATCGGCGGTCAGAAACTGCGCCTCGTCCAGAAAGACGCAGTCAAGCGGCCCATCGGACCGCCGCGCGGCAATCAGGGCAAAAAGGTCGGTTTCGGCGTCGAACATGTCCGCCTCGTCGGCTATGCCGATGCGGCTGGCGATCCGCCCCTGTCCGGCCCGGCTGTCCAGCCGCGCCGTCAGAAGATAGGTCTGCATCCCACGTTCGCGGTAGTTGTAAGACGCCTGCAACAGCAGTGTCGACTTGCCCGCATTCATCGTGGAAAAGTGGAAATAGAGTTTTGCCATGGCGACTGATACCCTGCGCAACCAGCCGGTATCAAGCCCGGCGGCACTTGCGGGCGGGGCAGGGGGGCCGCGCCAGATGGGCAATGATTGTTGCCCCGCCGCGCCCGAACAGAGGCGGCAGGGCGAAAATCACAAATCAACCAAACAGCCGGACGCGCAGGTCACACACCAACCTGTTCCTGAAACGGGGCGTTGCGGCACACAAAAAACCAGCCGGTACCGGTCACTCGTTACACGTTCCAACTTTGGAACGCTTTTCATATGACAAATCAGCCTGTTGCCATTAAGGGGAAAGCAGGTGACGATTTCCCAGCCCAGAGTTCGACCGGGTCGCGGTGGAGGCATGATTTGGCTAAGACCCCAAGCAGCTATTTGAAAAAACATGCCGAAGCCTTGGTCAAGGATGTAGGCATCGAAGCGGCCGCAAGCCTTTCGGGGAAGTCCAAGGCAACCCTTGGGCGCTATTATTCCGATGATCCCGAACATGGCGACCGCTTCATGCCGATCGACGTGGTCGCAGCTTTGGAAGCGGCAGCGCGTTTTCCTCATGTGACGGTGGCTCTGGCAGATCTGCGCGGCATTACGCTGTCTTACAACGACGAAAAGCGTAATGAATCGAAGGGCGGCGTCAATTCAGACGTGGTCACCCTCAGCCAGCGTTTTGCCATGCTGATGGCAGAATACAACGCCTCTATCGCGGACGGAAAAATCTCGGTCAATGAAGCCAAGCGCCTGCTGACCGAGACGTTGGCGATTCAGAGAGTGCTTCTGGAGATGAAGCTGCATCTGGAAGACGAAGCAACCTGAAGCAGGTGGGAAAAGCCCCCACGCCTCGGCGCATTTCAGCAATCAAGAAGGCAGACAGGTCGTGAAAGGTGGGCACGAGGCAAACATCGTTGCCCCGTGCCGCTTGTCAGGAAAGATGCCTCAGGCTGCCTGTTCACCCTTGGGCCGGCGCGAAGGGCGGTGTGGCGGGCGACCGGCATTCGCGGCCAGTTTGCCGCCGGTCGGCTGACCGGGTTTTTGCCCGCTGCGTTGGCCCGGCTTGCCGCCCGGCTTTTGGCCCTGGCGTTGGCCCGCAGGCTTGAAGGGCTTTACGCCTTCGCGGCTGTTCCGCGCCTTGATATGTTCCGGTTCAAACGGAACTTCGCCTCCAATAACCGGAATCACGGCCTTCATCGTCTTTTCGATGTCGCGCAGTTCCGCCATTTCAAGCGGAGAGCAGAAAGCAACTGCACGCCCGTCACGCCCGGCACGCGCGGTGCGGCCAATGCGGTGAACGTAGTTTTCCGGCACATTCGGCAGGTCGTAGTTATAGACATGCCGCACATCCGGAATGTCGATTCCGCGCGCCGCCACATCGGTGGCCACCAGCACTTTCAGTTCGCCCTTGCGGAAAGATTGCAAGATCCGTTCCCGCTGGTTCTGGCTCTTGTTGCCATGGATAGCACCGACCGAGAAGCCCCAGCCTTCCAGCACTTTGGTCAGCTTGTCTGACCCGTGCTTTGTGCGGTTGAATACCAGCGCCAGCTCTTCAGGGTGCTTTTTCATGTATTCGGCCAGAAGACGCGCTTTTTCGCCCTGATTGACGAAATGCACGCCCTGTTCGATCCGCTCGACCGGCTTGCCGGGTGCGGCAACCTGAACGCGGACCGGGTCAGTCAGATAGGATCCTGCCAGTTCTTCCATCAGTTTTGGCATCGTGGCCGAAAACAACATGGTCTGGCGGGTGGGCGGAAGAAGTTTGGCGATCTGACGCAGCGCATGGATGAAACCGATGTCAAGCATCTGGTCGGCCTCGTCGAGCACAAGGTAGCGCACCTCGGCCAGCGACAGCGCCTTGCGATCCAGAAGGTCGATCAGGCGGCCTGGGGTGGCCACAAGAATGTCGACCCCACGCGCCAGCCGTTCCGACTGCATGTAAAGTGAGGCACCGCCCACCACGCGGTAGGTGCGCACCGGGGTTTCCTTGGCAAAGGCCATCAGGTTGTCGGTGATCTGGGTCGCCAGTTCGCGGGTCGGCGCCAGGATCAACGCGCGGACGGTCTTCGGGTTGGGGCGGCGGCCCAGTTCGATCAGTTTCGACAGGATCGGCAGGCCAAAGGCTGCAGTCTTGCCGGTTCCGGTTTGGGCCAGACCCAGCACATCGCGGCCGTTCAGCGCATGCGGAATGGCTTCGATCTGGATCGGGGTCGGCTGGGTCAGGCCCAGCTCCTCAAGGTTTTCAAGGATGCGCGGGGCAACCCCAAGTGATTTAAAGTCGTTCAAGGTAATATCCTTGCAGGTGGCGCAGTGGCGCCAGAATCAATGGTCCACAGGCCCTGTTGCGGGCTGCGGATACGGGCGGGTCGCAACCGAACGCGGCTGCTGGACCCCTGGCGTGACATGGGAACCTGGTCACCCGGCCTGATATGATCCGCGTACGGATCACGCCTGCTCACGCGGCAGCTGGCCTTGGGTTGAAAGGCACATGAAGGTTTTTGCGGCGGAAGTCAAGGAAATGCTGCACTGCCGCGATCAGGGCAGGCTGGTCTGCCCGAAAGCCTGCAAATGATTCCCGTCTCGCTGGCAATGCGCGCCATGCCCTCGGCTCAATGCCTGCGGGGTCAAAGAGGTGGCGGCAACTCCCGGTGTTGGCCGACAGATAAGCAGAATTTTTCAATTAATAGCCACGCTTGAACTTACATCTTGATCCAAAAAGTTCGAATTCCATAAGGTGGCCGCAGGCGCCTTTACGGCGATCCAGACCGCGAAAGACGGTATTGTGACAAGGTCTTATTGCGCAAGGGTCTCACCGCCGCCCCGGCCCGAGGCCAGCTATCAGACACCGTCGGGCAGAAGTTCGGCGGCGATCTGCTCTACTATCGGGCGGGCTTCGTCCAGGGTCATGCCTGGCTTCAGGCGCGGATCGTAAAGCATTTTCAGCATCAACTCGTCCAGCCGCGTCAGCAGTGCGAATTCGGCATTGTCGTTGAAGATGGAGGGGCGCGCACGCGGACTGTCGTTCACCAGTCCAAGACCCTGGGCAATTTCTTCGTGGATGCAGGCGCTCAGCATCAGGGGGGGCAGTTCGGCGCGCAACACTGCAAGTGAACGATCGTAAAAGCTGCTTTTGCCGGGTGAATAGCCAAAGACCGTGCAGTAGGTCGACGGCGCCATGTACAGCGCGGACTGCATGGCAGCTTCAGACGTGCCGGGAGCGAAACTCAGAATCCGGTTGCGAAGGGCGCGCCGCTCGGGCGGATTTTCAACAAGAATAAGGAAATTTGCGTTCCGGTCGACAAGTTCGGCTGGCAGGCCGGTGATCTGCGACAGGCGCGCCACATAGGCGCTGATCTCGGCCAGGTTTTGCGCCTGTTGATCGGGGGGCACGCTGGCACCGAATTCGATCGCCACCCGAAGCGGTCGTGTCCAGCGGTGCAGACGGACTTCCTGGCCACCGGCTACCAGTTGCCCGCTTTGGTCCGAAAATTCGTCAAAAAAGCTGATGGCAATGAAGTTCGTCGCCAGATCTCGGGCCGAAAAGGGCGTGTCCGCACCGCCGCCATCGGTGCGCATCAGGCCATTGGCGCGGCGCGTCGCCTCGATTGCGCGGTAATGCGCCATGGCTTTCAGGGTTTCGGCGTCAAGCGCAGCAGTCGGCATCACAACCGATGGCGACGGGGGCGGGGCATCTGATGGCGCCTTGGCGCAGCCCGAAAGCAGGCTGGCAAGTGCCAGACCGCACAAAATCGGTGATAGCCCGGAGGCCTTCAGCCGAGTCATCTTCCGGTTGCCCCCTGTCTGGATCGCTGACTAGACATTGTCATGACACTGCCGCCCGGCCAAGGGGTTGGCACAGAAATTCAGCGTGCAGCAGGCCGACCGCCCGATTATTTCTTGAATGGTCGTTTCGGCGCCCCGCCGCTGCCTTTCGGCCCACGCGGCTTGACCCCGCCGCCTGTGCCTTCCGGACGTGGCTTGCGGTCATATCCGCCCGCACCTTCGGGACGCGGCTTGCGGTCATATCCGCCCGCACCCTCCGGACGTGGCTTGCGCTCGTATCCGCTGGCACCTTCGGGACGCGGCTTGCGCTCGTATCCACCCGCACCTTCCGGACGCGGCTTGCGCTCATATCCGCCCGCACCCTCCGGACGTGGCTTGCGCTCGTATCCGCTGGCACCTTCGGGACGCGGCTTGCGCTCGTATCCACCCGCACCTTCCGGACGCGGCTTGCGCTC
>CANJQT010000011.1 GCA_947476475.1 Paracoccaceae bacterium
ATGACAATTGCATCATGTGCGACACCAAGGGGGTGATCTGGCAGGGCCGCACCGAAGGCATGAACCAGTGGAAATCGGCGCATGCCGCCAGAACCGATGCGCGCACCCTCGACGATGCGATGAAGGGCGCCGATGTGTTCCTCGGCGTTTCGGCCAAAGGGGCGGTCACACAGGACATGGTCCTGTCGATGGCCGAAAACCCGGTCATCTTCGCCATGGCCAACCCCGATCCGGAAATCACCCCCGAAGATGCCCACGCCGTCCGCCCCGATGCGATCGTGGCCACCGGGCGCAGCGATTACCCCAATCAGGTCAACAACGTCCTCGGCTTTCCCTACCTGTTCCGCGGGGCGCTGGATATCCACGCCCGCGCCATTAATGACGAAATGAAGATCGCCTGCGCCGAAGCCTTGGCAAAACTGGCGCGCGAAGATGTGCCCGATGAAGTCGCCATGGCCTACGGGCGCAAACTTTCCTTCGGTCGCGATTACATCATCCCCACACCCTTCGACCCGCGCCTGATCTACGTGATCCCGCCTGCCGTCGCGCGCGCCGGAATGAAGACGGGCGCCGCGCGCCGCCCCATCGTCGACATGGCGGCATACGAACTCAGCCTCAAGGCGCGGATGGACCCGACCGCCGCGATCCTTCAGGGCATCCACTCCCGCGCCCGCGTGGCGCAAGCGCGGATGCTCTTTGCCGAAGGCGACGATCCGCGCGTGTTGCGCGCCGCCGTCGCCTATGCCCGCGCGGGCCTTGGCAAGGCATTGGTCGTAGGCCGCGAAACGGATGTGAAGGAAAAGCTGACCGCCGAAGGCCTGGGCGACGCCATGCGCGAGATCGAGGTGGTGAATGCCGCCAACACCCGCCACCTTCAGCACTACAAGGATTTCCTCTACGACCGTCTGCAACGCAAAGGCTTCGACAGCCACGACATTCACCGCCTGGCCGCGCGGGATCGGCACGTTTTTTCGGCCCTGATGCTGGCGCACGGCCATGCCGATGGTCTGGTCACCGGCGCCACCCGCAAATCGGCACATGTGTTGGAACTGATCAATCATGTGTTCGACGCCAAACCATCCGATGGCGCGGTGGGCATCACCGCCATCGTCCACAAGGGTCGGATCGTGCTGATGGGCGACACGTTGGTGCATGAATGGCCAAACGAGGAAGACCTCGCAGACATCGCCGAACGCGGGGCCCATGTGGCGCGCGGGCTTGGCCTTGATCCGCGGGTGGCGTTCCTTTCGTTCTCGACCTTCGGCTATCCGGTGTCCGAACGCGCGACCAAAATGCATCAGGCGCCGCGCGTACTGGATGAACGCGGCGTCGATTTCGAATATGATGGCGAAATGACCGTGGATGTCGCGCTGAACCCCGATCAGATGGCGCATTACCCCTTCTGCCGCCTGACCGGCCCAGCGAACGTGCTGGTGGTGCCCGCGCGCCATTCGGCGTCGATCTCGGTGAAACTCATGCAGGAAATGGCGGGGGCAACCGTGATCGGCCCGATCCTGACCGGCATCGACAAGCCGATTCAGATCTGCTCAACCGGATCAACGGTAAACGATATCCTCAATATGGCGGTGATCGCCGCCTGCAAGCTCGGCCAGACCGCATGATCTACAACCTCGGCTCGATCAACATCGACCATTTCTATCGCGTGGCCCATTTGCCCGCGCCGGGGGAAACACTGGCCGCCAGCGCCTATCACACGGGCCTCGGCGGCAAGGGAGCCAACCAGTCCACCGCCGCCGCCAAGGCCGGGGCTCGGGTCGCTCATGTCGGCGCCGTGGGGCCTGACGGCCGCTGGGCGATTGACAGACTGGCCGGCTGGGGCGTCGACACGACCCATATCGTGCAGCTCGACACCCCTTCGGGCCATGCGATCATCAATGTTGATCAGGCCGCCGAAAACACCATCATCCTCTATCCGGGCGCCAACCGCGCGCTGGGCTGGGCGCAGGTCGAACAGGCGCTGAACAAGGCAGCACCCGCCGACACGCTGATCTTGCAGAATGAAACCGCCCACCAGGCCGAAGCCGCAGCGCTCGCACACGCCAAGGGCCTTCGGGTCATATACTCCGCAGCCCCCTTCGATGCGGATGCGGTGCGGGCGGTGCTGAAACATGTCACCACCCTTGTCCTGAATGCGGTTGAGGCTGAACAGTTGTGCGCCGCCCTCGGCCAGACGCTGGATGCCATCGACGTGCCCGAACTGCTGGTAACCCGCGGTGCCGACGGCGCCGAATGGCGTGCCCGCACTGGCAAGCGCGCCTTCGCCCCGGCGCTCAAGGTCACGCCCGTCGATACGACTGGCGCGGGCGACACCTTCGCGGGTTATTTCGCCGCCGGCCGCGACAAAGGCCTTTCCCCGCAGGACGCACTCGATTGGGCCGCCGCCGCCGCCGCCCTGAAGGTCACACGTCATGGCACTGCTGACGCAATCCCCACTGCTGCCGAAGTCGCGGCATTCCGTGCGCAGTGCCGCTGATCCCATCTTCTTTTCACAAGTATCCCGGGGGAGCGCGAGGGGGCAGCGCCCCCTCGCTCCGGTCGGCGCGCGCAGCGCGGCGAAATGCCTGATCCGCAAATCCGGCCGCCGATCCTGCCCCGCACAAGCCGGTTTCCCGCGAAACGCCCCTTGGCCCCGCGCATCCCGCCGATTAGCCTGCCCTGAACGGAGGATGAAATGACCGATCACGTTTCCACCCATGCGTCCGAAGAAGACGCGCGAAATGAACAAATCCTGATCTATGTCGATGGCCGCATCGTGCCCAAGTCGCAGGCCACGGTCAGCGTTTATGACAGCGGCTTCATGCTGGGCGATGGTGTCTGGGAAGGCATAAGGCTTTATGACGGCCGCTGGGCCTTTGTCGACGAACATATCGACCGGCTGTTCGACGCAGCAAAGTGCATCGACCTCGATATCGGCCTGACCCGCGAGGGCGTAAAAAAGGCCTTGTTAGACACGCAAAAGGCCAATGGGATGACAACAGATGCCCACGCGCGGCTGATGGTGACGCGCGGGGTAAAGGTGCGGCCCTTCCAGAATCCGCGCCTGTCGCAGTCCGGCCCGACCATGGTGATCATCATGGAACATTCCCGCCCGAAACTTCCGCGCCCGATCCGCCTTGCGACCGTGCCACATTTGCGCGGCCTGCCGATGACTCAGGATCCAAAACTGAATTCGCATTCCAAGCTCAACTGCATCCTTGCCTGCATCGCCGCGCAAAAGGCCGGCGCCGACGAGGCGCTGATGCTTGACGTTCACGGCTTCGTGAACACCACCAACGCCTGCAACTTCTTTATCGTGCGCAAGGGTCAGGTTTGGACGTCAACCGGCGACTACTGCATGAATGGCATCACCCGCCAAAAGGTTATCGACCTGTGTCGCGCCAACGGCATCCCGGTTTTTGAACGCAACTTCTCGCTTTACGATACCTATTCGGCAGACGAAGCCTTCCTGACTGGCACCTTCGGCGCCCAGACCCCGGTCAGCGAAATCGACGGCCGCATGATCGGCAGTGGCCAGATGGGTCCAATGACCGAACGCCTGCGCACGCTGTACAAAGCGCTGGTGGCCGCATGAGGATTGCCATGTGGTCGGGGCCGCGGAACCTTTCCACGGCAATGATGTATGCTTTTGCCGCGCGCGGCGATTGCGCGGTTTGGGACGAACCTTTCTATGCGGCCTATCTGAAGAAAACCGGCCTTGATCACCCGATGCGCGATGAAATCATCGCCACACATCAGGCGGACCCTGCCCGGGTCGCTGCCGCCTGCCGGGGCCCGATTCCCCAAGAACAGAGCCTGTTTTACCAAAAACACATGACACTGCACATGATCCCCGGCTTTGACCGCAGCTTCATGCGCGACTGCACAAATGTCTTCCTGATCCGCCATCCGGCGCGGGTCGTGGCAAGCTACGCCAAGAAACGCGAAGGCCCGACGCTTATGGACATCGGCTTTGTCCAGCAGGCGGAACTGTTTGACGAGGTGGCGGGCTGGCTGGGCCGCGCGCCCCTTGTCATCGACAGCGCCGATATCCGCGCCGACCCTGCCGCATCGCTGACCCGGCTTTGTGCGGCGATTGGCATCCCTTACACCGACCGGATGCTGCATTGGCCCGCCGGGCCAAAGCCCTTCGACGGCGTCTGGGCCGCGCATTGGTATAATGCCGTTCACGCCTCGACCGGTTTTGAAGATCCCGAAGGGTGCCTTCCGGACCTGCCCGCGGACTACCGGCGGCTGGTTGATCAGGCGATGCCCTATTATGAACGGCTGGCGGCGCTCAGGTTGGCGTGACCAAAGCCGCACGAATACGCAACAGGGCGGGCATCGGCCCGCCCCCATTCCAGATTAAAATCCGGTTAATTTAAAAAACCAACATATTGAAAACAAATGGCTTTCATCTTTGTCCGAGTTCGGACACTTAGCCGCCAACCCGCTTGTTGCGCGTGGCAATCAGCTTCAGCCGCAGCGCGTTCAGGCGGATAAAGCCTGCCGCGTCCTTCTGATCATAGGCGCCGGCATCCTCTTCGAAGGTGACGTGCTTTTCAGAATAAAGCGAATGATCCGACCAGCGGGCCACGGTCCGGGCCGAGCCCTTGTAAAGCTTCACCCGCACGGTGCCGCTGACATGCTCCTGGCTCTTGTCGATCAGGGCCTGCAACATCTCGCGTTCGGGGCTGAACCAGAAACCGTTATAGATCAGTTCCGCATAGCGCGGCATGATGCTGTCTTTCAGGTGGCCCGCGCCGGAATCCAGGGTGATCTGCTCGATCCCGCGGTGGGCTTCCAGCAGGATGGTGCCGCCGGGGGTTTCATAAACGCCGCGCGACTTCATGCCGACAAAGCGGTTTTCCACCAGATCAAGGCGACCGACGCCATGCTTGCCACCCAGTTCGTTCAGTTTGGTCAATACCGTCGCCGGGCTCATCGCCACGCCGTTGATCGCCACCGCATCGCCCTTCTCAAAGGTGATTTCCACCATCTCGGCCTGATCCGGCGCTTCTTCCGGGCTTACCGTGCGCTGATAGACGTATTCGGGGGCCTCGTGCCCTGGGTTTTCCAGCGCCTTGCCCTCTGACGAGGTGTGCAGAAGGTTGGCGTCAACGCTGAACGGCGCCTCGCCGCGCTTGTCCTTGGCGATCGGAATCTGGTTGGTTTCGGCGAATTCGATCAGCCGGGTGCGGCTGGTCAGGTCCCATTCGCGCCAGGGCGCGATGACCCTGATGGCCGGGTTCAGCGCATAGGCGGAAAGTTCGAACCGCACCTGATCGTTGCCCTTGCCGGTGGCGCCATGCGCCACGGCATCGGCGCCGCATTCCTCGGCGATACGGACCAGATGCTTTGAAATCAGCGGTCGCGCGATCGAGGTGCCAAGCAGGTAAAGCCCCTCATAAAGCGCGTTGGCCCGGAACATCGGAAAGACGAAGTCGCGCACGAATTCCTCGCGCACATCGACGATGTGAATGTTTTCCGGCTTGATGCCCAGAAGCTCGGCCTTGGCGCGGGCCGGTTCCAGTTCCTCGCCTTGGCCAAGATCGGCGGTGAAGGTCACCACCTCGCAACCGTATTCGGTCTGCAACCATTTGAGGATGATCGAGGTATCAAGCCCGCCGGAGTAGGCAAGCACGACTTTCTTGGGCTTGGACATCAAAAGCTCCATCACGATTTTGCCCGCGATTACCGGGAAACGGCCGTGAGGGCAAGCAGACAGAAGCCCTTATGCGCGCAGGGGGTCAAGCTGCGATGTGTCGACTTCCAGCCGGGGCCGACGGGCCCAGTGAACCTGCAGGCGTTCTTCGCTCGCGCGGGTGAACTGCACAAGCACGGCGCCAGCCGGCAAGGGGGAAAAGCGGGCGGTCAGCTTGTGGCCGTTCATTAGGGTTAGATCGGCGCCCCAATCCGCCCGCTCCTCCATGTCGCCGACAAAATCGCGCAGATCGCCCCAGGCCGGGCTTGGCAGGCACTGCGCCTGCCAGTTGCGCGTCGCGTCAAGAATGGTGAAACGGCTGAGCGTTTCAGAGGGGTCGAAGCCCCACAAGGCCGCATGGGCGGCGTTCGACATGACCAGATCACCACTGCCGGAAAAGACCGCAACAGCGCTCTTCATGGCGTCGATAACTGACTGGCCAAGTTGGATTTCGCTGCGGAACCTCCGGGTAAGCGAGACTTCGGCGCTGATGTCCTCAAACAGAAAGGCCACCGCTCCGTCAGGGTGAGGTCGGCCGCTGACACGGTAGGTTTGGCCGGTGCCAAGCGACCAGGTTTCTTCATAATGGCCGGCTGCGGCAGCCGTTTCCAGATCTGCCATCATCTGCCGCCACGCGCCGAAATCCTTGAGTTCAGGCACCATCCGCGCCTCGCGAAGGCGGTCGAGAAAGGTAAAGAGCGTTGGGCGCGCCGACAGAAAATCTGGGGCCAGCGTGGTGAGATCTGCCAACGCCGGATTGAAAAGCGCCAGCTGGCGCTGCCGATCGAAGACCGCAAGGCCGACCGACAAGTGAGCGAACGTCTTGGCCAATGTCTGGACGAATTCGCGCAAGGACCGTTCGGCCCGCACCACGTTGTCGGCAGGCAGGGCGAAGTGGATGCGCCCAACGACCGCAGGAAAGGATTGGCGGTCGAACCACCTGGCCGCATGCCCGTTGGGCAAGACCGCCTGGACGCGCTGCGCGCAGTCAGCGGGCGGAATGGGGTCCCGATCATCAAACAAGGCCGGAAGCGGCCAGACAAGCCCCTCGTCGCCGTCTGGCGCCACCAGAGACAGATAGGCGCGATTGGCCCAAAGCACCGTGTTTTCATCGTCTGTCCGCCATGCCGGGATCGGCAGACTTGCCATGGCTTCACGCAGGTTGAACACCTCGTCTTCCTGCGCTTTCAGGCTGAGGCTGTCGACAAGAATGGCTTGCCCTTCAGCGCCACGGTCGGTCAGCGTCAGGCGGACGCGGTCGCCGAAATGTTCGGCCTCAAGATGCAGGCCCGGATGGCTTTTTGACGTGATATCCAGTGTCCCATCCTCCGCAAGGCGGGCCATGCGATCTGTGATATCGGTAAAGCGCGGCGCAAGGTAGGCGACAAGCCTGTCCCAATCGCAACCGGCGCCCGGTATCTTTTCCAGAAGCGCGATTGCAGGGGCGGTGGCATCAATGACCCCTGCCTCATCAAGCAAGAAGACCGTGGGCTCCATAGCGTGATGAAGCGGAACAGTCCGCTCGACCCTGCGTTTTTTTCGGTGGCTTATGGCCGACAGGATGAGCAGCGCGGCGACGGCAGTTGCGGCAGATGAGCAGACGACGACCGACGCCAACAGAAGATTGGACAACATAGCGGACACGCCTTCTGCATGGATCCTTTCTGCCGAATGTTTGCCAGTTCGGTTAATGCGGGGTTAACGGATCCCGCATCGCGGGAAAAAACAACCGCAGACCTATTGCAGGGGCATGTTCTGGCCGCGCAATTCGGCCTCGCCGACCTCTATCAAGGCGCGCGGCCAAGTGACTGTGACGGTAGCGCCGCATCTTGCCGTGCGCTCTTCTTCTGACAGAAACGGGTCTGTGGCGTTGGTGAATTCAAGCCGTGCGCCCGTGCGGCCCAACAGAGTCTTGGCGATGAAAAGGCCAAGCCCCATGCCTTCGTAATGCGGGCGGCTCGGGTCCGGGCGGGTGTCGCGCTGGCGCATGAACGGGTCGCCGATCCGCCCAAGGACAGCTGGCGGAAACCCGGGGCCGTCATCGGTGATGGTGAGGATCAGGTGGTGATCGGTCCAGTCCAGATCAATCCAGACGGACGTGCGTGCGAAATCCACGGCGTTTTGCACGAGGTTGCGCAGCCCGTGGATGATCTCGGGGCGGCGGCGGACCATCGGTTGGCGTTGATCGCCACCGGTGGGCAAAAGCAGGTGCACGCGAGCTTTGCGCTGGCTGTGGGGTTCGGCTGCCTCTTGGATGACGCTGGCGAACGGTGCTGCGCGCATGTGCAGGTCGTCTTTTCCCGCGCGGCCCATGGACCGCAGAATATCGCGGCAGCGATCAGCCTGATCGCGGATCAGTTCGGCGTCGGCGCGTAGATCGGCCCGGTCGGCAAGTTCGTCTGCCAGTTCGCTGCTGGCCAGTTTGATCGTCGCAAGCGGGGTGCCAAGTTCGTGTGCAGCTGCGGCGACGACGCCAGACAGATCGGTAAGTTTCTGTTCACGCGCAAGCGCCATTTGAGTGGCCATCAAAGCGTCACTCATTGCGTGAAGTTCGGTGCTGACCCTGCGGGCGTAAAGGGCGAGGAACAGAACACCGGTCACAATGGCAAGCCAGAATCCAAAGCCGAAAAGGGCAGGCACCGTTATGGCTGTTCCATCGCGGAGTTTGAGCGGTACGTGTGCAACCGCAAGGATGGTGACCAATACCAGAGTAAGGGCCACGACAATCGTTGTTGCGCGACGTTCAAGCGCTGTCGCTGCAATAGTGGCGGGGGCCAGAAACAACAGCGCAAACGGGTTGGTAAGCCCGCCGGTCAGGAACAACAATGCTGCCAGCTGAAAGCAGTCAAACAGCAGCAAGGACAGCGCCTCACCTTCGGACAGGCGACGGTTTTCGGGGTAAAGCACCCCGGAAATGACGTTGGCGAGGGCTGAAAGGCCGACCAGAAACAGCGCGGCAGGCAGGTTCAGCGCCAGGTCATAATAGCCCGACGCAATGAGGATAGCGGCCAGCTGCCCGCAGATTGCCATCCACCGCAGCATCACCAGCGTGCGCAGGCGCACCCAGTTGCTTCGGTCTGCCAGACCTATGAAGTTGGGCCTGTCGGCCATTGGCGCGCCCCGTTGTCTCAGCCCCGTGCTTGTGATTGATAGTCGGCCAAGGATCGGCGATCAATGCGCGCCGAAAGACCTGGGAGCAATCATGAGCGTTTCGACAAAGAGTCTGGCTGTTGCGGCCGCAGCCACTTTGGCAATCTTGCTGACCGCTACTTACAGCCTGACGCGGAAAAGCGGGCTTGATGCTTTTTCCGCCTGTCGGACGAGCAAGGTCAGCGGAGTGGCCACGATTGGCGGAGCATTCACGCTGACAGATGAAGATGGCAGGCAGGTCAGCGAACGCGATATCATGTCAAAACCGGCGTTGGTGTATTTTGGCTATGCTTACTGCCCTGATGTCTGCCCGACCGACATGGCACGCAACGCCGAAGCTGTCGATGTTCTGGAAGAGCAAGGATATGAAGTTACGCCGGTTTTTATTTCAGTCGATCCCAAGCGTGATACGCCTGAGGTACTGAAGGAATGGACCGATTATATGCATCCACGCATGATCGGCCTGACTGGAACCGAAGAACAGATCCGTGCGGTGGCGAAAGAATACAAGACCTTTTATCAGATCCCCGACGCACCCGCCGATGAAAACTACCTTGTCGATCATATGACGCAGACATACCTGATGTTACCTGGGGTTGGTTTTGCGGACTTCTTCAGTCGGGAAGAAACCGCGGATGCGGTTGCGGAAAGAACAGCCTGTTTCCTTCAGGCCTCCGACGGCGCAAGAAATTAAGGGACTGCTGGCCCGCCGCCAGTATTCTGAAAGGGGCGCGTAATGAACGACAGTGAGTTTTCCGAGCTTGGACCCGACCGGTCGCTGCTTTTGGTGGATGATGACGCGCCGTTTTTGACCCGCCTTGCGCGCGCCATGGAAAAGCGCGGCTTCATCGTCGAAACTGCCGAAAGTGTTGCGGCCGGGCGTGCGGCTGCAAATTTGCGCCCACCGGCCTATGCGGTAATTGACTTGCGGCTGGAAGATGGAAACGGGCTTGACGTTGTAGAAGCGCTGAGGGATCGGCGGCCAGAATGCCGGATTGTGGTTCTGACCGGATATGGCGCAATTGCCACAGCCGTTGCTGCGGTCAAGTTTGGTGCGACTGACTACCTTTCCAAGCCGGCGGATGCGAATGACATTGCCAGCGCCCTTTTGTCGCGGGGCGAGGCGCTGCCGCCACCAGAAAACCTGATGTCGGCGGATCGCGTACGGTGGGAACATATTCAACGGGTCTATGAACTTTGCGATCGCAACGTATCTGAGACCGCCCGGCGTCTGAGCATGCACCGGCGAACACTTCAGCGAATACTGGCGAAGCGCAGCCCGAAATAACCGACCTTTCCTAAAGGACAGGCATGGCTGCATTGCACAGCCATGATGTTTGCGTTTAATAAGCGACATCTGCAATTCGAAGGGATTTTCCGATGAAGATCAATCTTGAAGCAATGTCGCTAAAAGAACTCAAAGAACTGCAAGGTCAGGTTGGAAAAGCCATCGCTTCGTATGAGGGTCGCAAGAAGCAGGAAGCCATCCTTGCGTTGGAAGAAAAGGCCCGGTCGATGGGCTTTACGCTGGGCGAACTGGTCGCTGCTGCGCCGACGCGCAAACGCAAACCGGCCAGGGCCAAATATGCGAACCCGGCGGATTCAAATGAGACATGGACCGGTCGCGGGCGCAAGCCGCGTTGGGTCGAGGCTGCGCTTAAAGCCGGAAAGTCGCTGGGCGACCTGTTGATCTGAATGGACGCAATTGAGGTGGGCCGCGCCTGTCGGGCCCGCTTACTGACCAGCCAATAGCTGCAACAATTCATTGTGGCGCGCGACGAAGTCCTGGCGGACCATGGCCGGGGGCCGCAGGTTGATTTTCAAGCCAACAATATCTTGATGTGGCGGTTTTCCAAAATAGCGGTCAGCCTCTGACATTGAAAAGCCCGCAATACTGACGGCCTCCAACCAGGCTGAAATTTTGTCAGCGCGCTTGATCTGCTTTTTTATGGCTGCAGGCAAGGTCGAGGGCAGACCAAAACGCAGGTGAATGGCTGACGATAGACGTTCATCCAAAAGCCCATAACCGGCGCCAATCGCGGCTTTTACCGGGCTGATCATGTCGCCAATCACATATTCGGGCGCATCGTGCAGCAGGGCGGCCAATTGCCATTTGGGCGCAAGAGCCGGATTGAGTTGGGAAAAGATCCTTTCGACCAACAGCGAATGTTCCGCGACTGAGTAAGGCCAATCACCCTGTGTCTGGCCATTCCAGCGTGCGACAAAGGCCAAGCCATGCGCAATGTCCTCAACCTCGATATCCATCGGGGTCGGGTCCAGCAGATCCAGCCTGCGGCCAGATAACATTCTTTGCCATGCTCTGGTCTTGTTCATGAATAGTCCCTGGGCGCGGGCTGCAGTCTTAGAGTATTCACTGGTCTGTTTGCCGATGGCATTTCCGAAACGCCAGTCAAATTTTGTGTTAAGCAAATTCGCAATCAAAAGTGGCAGGGTTTATGGACAGGACGGAAAGCGCGCGGATCGACCTGATCAGGATCATCTGTATCCTTTCGATGATGTGGGTTCATGTCAGTCCGGGGCTGTCGGTTCCCTCGGTTATCAGCGGCGGGTCGATGGATGTCATTGGGCGTGTTCTTGGCAACACGCTCGGTCGAATCAGCGTCACAACCCTCAGCTTTGTTTCGGGCTATCTGTTTTGGAAAACAGCCGCGCACAGGAATATGCGCGACGTAGTCCAGCGGTTGAGCATTTCAATCTGTTTGCCCGCTTTAGCATGGAGTGCCGTTTTCATCCTTATGGCTTTGGCCAAGGTCCGGCTTCTGGGACTCAGTTCGAGTTCGCTGCCTGCAACTTCGGTCGGATGGATGGCGGCGATCAATGCCTGGGCTGGCCTGACCGGCCCCACCGCGAACCTTTCTTTGTTTTTCATCCGCGATTTGATTGTGTCGACCTTGATTGTGCGCCTGGCCTTTCCCCTTTTTCGCCGCGCGCCTTGGCTGCCTGTCGTGATGGTTCTGCCGATAGCTTGTGTTGAAACGCTTGCTCCGGTCTTATTCCGGCCGTCCATTTTGGTTTTCGTAACACTGGGCGCGGCATCGGCGCGGTCTGGGCTGACAATTGTAGGGCTTTCGCTACCTCGGATTGCGCTACCTGCCGGGTTTTTACTGGTGATTTCGGCCCATTTGATGACTGCAAATCTAACGGATTTGCGTTTTGAACACTTGGTACACAATCTTCTAAACCGCGCAGGGCTTGGGTTCTTCATCCTCGCTGCTGCGCATGCGTTGATGGCAAATGCAGACGGGCGCTCATATGCATTCGTCAGTCGGCATTGCTTCTTGGCTTACTTGTCTCATGTTCCGGTCATCGGGGTTTTCTGGGTGATCTGGCAGCGTGTGATCGGGGGTGCGCAGGATACGTCTTATGTCGTGTTCTATTTGCTGATGCCGCCGATCATCATGGCGCTGGCGGTTTTTTGCGGTCGTAGGTTGGATCATGCGCCAACGCGCCTCCAAATCCTTCTGCGGGGGAAGATCGTTGCCGCCTCCGGGCCAGATCCTGGTGCCTTGGCGCCCCACTGATTGCCGTTTTCCGACTTTGGTGATATTGGCGCTGCGACATAAATTTCAGGAGTGTTGCCAGATGGCCAAGGACTATATCGTCAGAGATATTTCGCTCGCAGCCTTTGGCCGCAAAGAACTGGATATTGCCGAAACCGAGATGCCAGGCCTGATGGCGCTACGCGCTGAATTCGGCAAAGCGCAACCGCTGAGGGGCGCGCGGGTTGCAGGGTCGCTGCATATGACGATCCAGACGGCTGTGCTGATCGAAACGCTTAAGGCGCTTGGTGCTGACGTGCGTTGGGCATCATGCAACATCTTCTCGACCCAGGACCACGCGGCGGCAGCAATTGCCGAGGCGGGCATTCCGGTGTTTGCCATCAAGGGCGAGACGCTTGAAGACTACTGGACCTATACCGACAAGATCTTCCAGTTCCCCGAAGGCACCTGCAACATGATCCTCGACGATGGTGGGGATGCGACGCTTTACATTCTGATGGGCGCACGCGTCGAAGCCGGCGAGAAGGACCTGATCGAGGTTCCGACCAGTGACGAAGAAGTCTGCCTTTTCAACCAGATCAAGAAGCGCCTGAAGGAAAGCCCCGGCTGGTTCACCAAACAGCGCGCTGCGATCAAGGGCGTGTCGGAAGAAACCACCACCGGCGTTCACCGCCTTTATGACCTGCACAAGAAGGGCCTGCTGCCCTTCCCGGCGATCAACGTGAACGACAGTGTCACCAAGTCGAAGTTCGACAACAAGTACGGCTGCAAGGAATCTCTGGTCGATGGCATTCGACGTGCGACTGACACGATGATGGCCGGAAAGGTCGCCGTTGTCTGTGGTTATGGTGATGTGGGCAAAGGCTCTGCTGCATCGCTTCAGGGTGCAGGTGCCCGCGTGAAAGTGACCGAGGTTGACCCGATCTGCGCGCTTCAGGCGGCGATGGACGGGTTTGAGGTCACTTTGCTGGAAGACGAGGTCGCCACCGCCGACATCTTCATCACGACCACAGGCAACAAGGATGTGATCCGCATCGAGCACATGCGCGCGATGAAGAACATGGCGATCGTTGGCAACATCGGCCACTTCGACAATGAAATCCAGGTGGCCGCCCTGAAGAACCACAAATGGACCAACATCAAGGACCAGGTGGACATGATCGAAATGCCTTCGGGCAACAAGATCATCCTTCTGTCGGAAGGTCGGCTGCTGAACCTTGGAAATGCCACGGGTCATCCGTCCTTCGTGATGTCGGCATCCTTCACCAATCAGGTTCTGGCGCAGATCGAGCTTTGGACGAAGGGCAGTGACTATCAGCCGGGCGTTTATATTCTGCCTAAGCATCTGGACGAAAAAGTTGCCCGCCTGCATCTGGGACGGATCGGTGTAAAGCTGACCCAGTTGCGCAAGGATCAGGCCGATTACATCGGCGTGACGGTTGATGGACCGTTCAAGTCGGACCACTACCGCTACTGATAGGGACGACACCGAAACCCGCAAGGCCCGGCGCAGTCCGGGCCTTTTGCTTTGATCGACGCCGATTCAATTTGTTTTGCCTTTTCGGAAATTCCCCCCCTACTGTTGTCTAAGGATGCGTTAACCTGGCCAAGGCAAGCATCCTGATCAGGATTTAAGGAGTTTGACATGGGTAAGAGAGACGATCTGATCGCCAAATATGCCGACGATCTGAAGGCCAAATGCAAAATGACCCCCGACTTGGATCTTCTGTCGAAAGTGGTCATTGGCTGCGGGCCCGCCATCTACAGCGCAGATTCCGAAACCGTGGCCGCCAGCCAAAGCGCTGAGTTGGAGCTTGTCAGGAAAAATTTTCTGGTGAAAAAGCTTGGCCTGAAGGACGGGCCGGAACTGATGGCGGCCATCAACGCCGTCATGGAAACTTACGGCAAGTCAGAGCGGAACAAATATCGCGCCGTTGTCTATTACATGTTGACCAAGCATTTCGGGAAAGAGTCGGTCTACAAGTAACAGACTTTTGCGGGGCGCCGTACCGGCGCTCCGTTCGCCTTATGCGCTGGTTTGAAACAAGTTTTCCATATCGCGCGCTTGATCGACTCGGCGTTTGCGCGGTAATTCCCAGCTAAGGGCCAGGATGGCCGAGACCTTTACAAAGTCACGAATGGTGCAGGGGTGCGCCGGGGTGGCGAAAGGGTCCCGGTCAGTTGGCCGGGGCCCTTTGGCATTCTCAGAACATCATCAGGATCGCGCCCATGATGGCGCAGCCGAAAATGGCATTCACGCTGTCGATCAGGGTCAGTTTTGCACTGCGCATCGCAAAAGCATAGTTCATTGCCACCCAAGGGGTAATGAAGAACGCGCCGACCCCCAGGCCTGCCATCATCCCTTTGCCAACGGTATCGATGGACGCCATCACAAAGATGTGGCGCATCATGCCCGCGACCAGAATCATTGCGATGATGCCGACAACAAACGGCAGGGGGCTGCCGCCATTGGCCGGCCGGCCGTCTGGCCCGGGCTGGATCCCGGCAGCAGCCATCCAGGCTTTGCCTACTCGCATGTACCAGATCGCACCAAAGGCAAATGCCCCTGCGGCGGCAGCCAGAATATTCAGAATCTCCATGGTTGTCCCTTCCTCCTATCAAGTCCTGCGGGAAGTATCGCCCACCTTGAGTCCACCCCAAAACCGTTTTCTCAGGGGTCAATGCCGCCCATCCCACAGACAATCACCCATTCGGCATCCGACACGGGCTGCACTGACAGGCGCGTGTTGTTGACCAGAACCATCTGTTCCAGACCGGGCCGCACCTTGCAGTCCTCCAGCGTGACGGGGGTCTTCAGAGACTTGATCGCCCTGATCCAAACACAATCCCAGCGCGGGTCGTCACTGGTGCTGTCGGGCGCGCTTTCGCGGCATACCTCGACCACGCCCACCACTTCCTTGCCGACGTTGGAATGGTAAAAGAAACCTCTGTCGCCTACCTTCATCGCACGCATGTTGTTACGCGCCTGATAGTTGCGCACGCCATGCCATTCTTCGCCCTCATCACCTTTGGCGACCTGTTGATCCCAACTCCAGGTGTCGGGCTCGGATTTGAACAGCCAATAAGCCATCAGCCGATCACCTTTTTCCATTCGGTCACGGTGACGTTTTCAAACAGGCCGGCCTTGCCATAGGGGTCGTGTGCCACCCAATCCTGCGCGGCTTTCAAGCCATCGGCTTCCAGAATGATCAGGGATCCGAACATCTGGCCGTCTTCAATAAACGGGCCAGCCATTTCGACGATACCGGTGGTTTCGATATAGGCCAGATGGGCGGCACGGTTCTGCATCCGCACCTCAAGATGGCCGGGCTTGTCGCGGCAGATCACAGCAAAACGCATGTCCTATTCCTTTTTCAACGGGCGCGCCATCAGGGCGGCCACAGCATCACCAACCGCAATGCGGCCATCAACCAAAGCCGCGACCATAGCGGCGATCGGCATGTCTATGTTCTGGGCGTGCGCTATAGCGGCGACCGCCTTGGCGGTGGCGGCTCCTTCAACAGTTGTGCAAGCGTCGAAGGCCTCGGCTCGGCCAAGGGCATGGCCAAAGCGGAAATTTCGGGACTGCTCTGACGTGCATGTGAGCACAAGATCGCCCAGCCCCGACAGGCCGCTCAGTGTTTCCGCGCGCGCGCCCATGTGAAGCGCCAGCCGACCCATTTCAGCAAAGCCGCGCGTCATCAGTGCGGCACGGGCGCTGTCGCCCAGACCCGCGCCAATCACAACGCCCGCCGCGATGGCGATGACGTTTTTCAACGCCCCGCCCAGTTCTGCACCTACGGTGTCGGTGGTACGGTAAAGCCGCAAGGTGGAGGTTGAGAGTTGATCTTGCAGGCGCGCGCCAATCGCGTCGTCGTCGCAGGCCAGCGTTAGGGCTGTGGGCAGGCCGCGGGCAATGTCTGCGGCAAAACTGGGGCCGGTCAGGATCGCCGGGTGGCTGCCGGAGAAAGCCGCGCGCAGAATGGCCAGGGGTCCGCGGCCGGTCTGCAGATCGACGCCTTTGGCGCAGGCGACAAGTGCCTTGCTGTCAAGCGTCTGGCGATGATGCGCCACGAAGCTGGCCAGTTGTTGCATCGGGATGGCCAAAAGCAGCACGTCTGCCATACGAAAATCGGCGATTTCAGCCGAAACAGAGACTAACTCTGGCAAGATGACGCCGGGCAGGCGGCGGTCATTTGCGCGGGCTTCCATCATTTCCGCCGCGTGCTTTGGGTCGCGCGCCCAAAGGCCTATTGGCCGGACTTCGCGGGCCAGTGCGACGGCCAGCGCCGTGCCGAATGCGCCCGCGCCCAGAACTGCGATCTTCATGCCTTGGCCCCCTTTTTTCCCGAACCGAGCATGGCCGGGGCGCGATTGTCGAGGGGCCAGCGCGGACGGGCCGACAGATCCATCCCATCGGTCATACCCAGCCGAAACCGTTCGATACCTGCCCAGGCGATCATCGCGGCATTATCGGTGCACAGTTGCAGTGGGGGTGCCACGAACTGCAAACCCTCGGTTTGGCAAAGCGTTGTCAGCCGATTGCGGATGGCCTGGTTGGCGGCGACACCGCCCGCCACGGCGAGCGCTGGGCTAGCGGGAGCTTCGGCCAGATATAGGCCTACTGCGCGGCGCGACTTTTCAGCAAGCACTGCCGCGACAGCGACCTGAAACCCGGCGCACAGATCGGCGCGATCCTGAACCGTCAACCCACCCTTTTCGGCCACCAACGCGTCCCGCGCGCGCAGCAGCGCGGTCTTGAGGCCGGAAAAAGACATGTCACATCCGGGCCGGTCCAGCAGCGGGCGCGGAAAGGCAAAGCGCTTGGGGTCGCCCTTGGCCGCCTCGGCCTCGACCGAAGGCCCGCCGGGCTGGGGCAGACCGAGAAGTTTCGCAGTCTTGTCGAACGCTTCTCCGGGGGCATCGTCGATTGTGCCGCCCAGCCGACTGAAATCTTCGACCCCGCGCACGATCAGAAACTGGCAGTGACCACCCGAGACGAGGAGCATCAGATATGGAAAGTTCAGCCCGTCGGTCAGGCGTGGAGTCAATGCATGGCCAGCCAGATGGTTCACGCCGACCAGCGGCAGACCTGTGCCGGCAGCTAACCCTTTGGCGCACATGACACCTGACAGAACGCCGCCGATCAGGCCCGGTCCGGCGGTCACTGCGATTCCGTCAAGATCGGCAAGCGTCAGGTTGGCGGCTAACAGAGCCTCTTCCACGCAAAGATCGAGCTTTTCGGCGTGAGCGCGGGCGGCGATCTCTGGCACGATCCCCCCGAAATCGGCATGAAGTGCAGTCTGGCCATATATCACAGACGCCATGACCTTGCCTTGCCCGTTCGTGCAGCGGACAATCGCCGCGGCGGTATCGTCGCAGCTGCTTTCCAGCCCAAGAAAGGTGATCGTTTCGGCCATCGTTCCGCCGTTGCATGCGTCTTTCGACGCAGGTAACACCGGGGCAGCCCTCGCACAATCCCGGAGGACAAGTGCCGGACCATCGACCGCCCTTGCTGTTGACCCGGCCCGAGGCCGCCGCAAAGCGGTTTGCCGCGGCGTTTCGGGCGCAGGTTGGCGCGGATTGGCCCGTTGTATTATCGCCCTTGATGGATACTGCCTGGTTGTCGCCCCGGCTGGACCTTGAGGGGTTCGTCGGCCTGATCTTTACTTCGGAAAATGCTGTGCAGGGATATTGCAGGCTGCAAAGCATTCGGAACCTGCGGGCCTGGTGCGTAGGTGCGCGTACCGCAGAAGTCGCCCGCATGGCAGGGTTTGACGCGGTAGAGGGGCCGGGTGATGCCCTGGGTTTGGCAGCAGTGATCCGTCAGGCGGGCACGGCCGGGCGGTTGCTTTGGCCGCATGGCCAGCAGATTTCCGTAGACATTGCCAAAATCCTGAACGCTGGCGGGCCGGAGACTGTTTCAGTGGTTGTCTATGGTCAAAAGGCTCAGAAACCGACCGAGATGGCCCGCGCCCTTATGGCAGGGTCAGATCCTGTGCTTTTGCCACTGTTTTCGGCCCGCTCCGCATTGCTTGCGCAGGCGGCATTCGCGGGTCATCGTGCCCCGCTTTGGATTGCTGCGCTAAGCCGAACGGTTGCAGAGGCTTGCGCACCGCTTGGGGCCAGCCGCTTGTCGGTGTCGGCACGGCCAGACAGCGAGAGTCTGCTTGCCACACTAAAGGAATTTCTTTCCGCGCAGACGAACGGTTGAGGCGGCGACGCGCGATCACTAGATTAAGGGCGAAAGCAGATTCCCGAATATCTGAACGGATGCAGGAGAGGCAGATGGCGCGACGGAAATTGGCCGAAGACAGCCCACTCCCATCAGAAACTCTGGCGGTAGAAGAACATTCGGCTGATGAAACACTGGTATTGTCGCAGGAGTCCGCTGAAGCTCTTGCGGATGTTGCCCCATCGGTTTCTCCGTCTGAACGCAGGGCGCGCGTTTGGCCGCTGTTTGCTGGCGGTGTCTTTGCGGCGGCGCTAGGTTTTGGCGCGGCGGTCGGGGCTTATCGGTTTGCGCCGCAGATATTTGCAGGCGCATCGTCAAGCGGGACCGAGCAAAGGTTGTCAGATCAGGACAAGCGGCTGAGTGATCTTGCGGCGCAGCTTGCGGGCATGTCGTCTGACCAGCCTGGCGAAAGTGCGGAAACGACCGCTGCGTTGGCCGAACAGGCGGCGGTGATTGCAAGCCTTCAAGCAACCCAAAAGGATCTTACGGAACAGATCAACGGCCTGACAGCACGTTTGAAGCAGCTTGAATCCCTGCCAGTTACGGAAACCGACGCAAATGCCGCCAATGTTGCCGCCGCCGCGCAAACGGCCACGCAGGCCGCCAAGATCGCCCGGGCCGAGGCAGAGAAGCTTCAGGATGAAGCCCGCGCCGTCGCGCGCGATGCTGATTTGACCGGGGCGTTGGCGTCGCTGACTGTCGCCTTGGAAGGTGGCGAGCCGCTTAATTCCGCGTTGGAAAAACTTGCTGGGCTTGGCGTTGCTGTGCCCCAGGCACTGACCAGCCAGTCGCAAGGAGTGCCAACCCTGACGGCGCTGCGCGACAGCTTCCCTCAGGCGGCCCGAGAAGCGTTGGCACTTTCCTTGCCGGACACGGCAGGTGACAGCCTTTGGGGGCGGATGACCGCTTTCCTGCGCAGCCAGTCAGGTGCACGGTCCTTGACGCCACGCGCCGGGGATGACCCTGACGCTATTCTTAGCCGTGCCGAGGCATTTCTGGGCACCGGCGATCTAACGGCCGCACTGGCCGAGGTTGGCCACCTGCCAGAAGCGGGCCGCGCCCGCATGGCAGAATGGACAGGCCTTGCCGAACGCCGTCAGGCGGCGTTGTCCGCGCTGGCAGAACTTCAAGCGGAGGTGCCGTGACATGATCTGGTCTTTCGCTAAAATTGCGATCTTCGTTGCCGCCGTTGCCGCCGGGACGCTTCTGGCGGGTTATTTTGCCGAAACCGGCGGCGGCATCCGGATTTCAGTTGCCAATCTGGAGTTCTCGCTGGGTCCGGTGCAGGCGGTCGTTGCCATAGTGCTGGCACTGGCTTTGTTGTGGATGACCCTGAAGGCGCTGAGCCTTTCGGCGGCAATCATTCGCTTTATCAATGGCGATGAAACGGCGATCAGCCGCTACTTTGACCGCAATCGCGAACGCAAGGGCTTTCAGGCTTTGACAGACGGGATGATGGCGCTGGCCTCGGGTGACGGGCAGGCCGCAATGGCTCAGGCGGTGCGCGCAGAGAAGTTCTTGCGCAAGCCCGAGTTGACCAATCTTTTGTCTGCACAGGCAGCAGAGTTGGCGGGGGAGGCGCGCAAAGCCACGGTCATTTACAAGCAGCTTTTGGCGGACGAGCGGACGCGATTTGTTGGTGTGCGCGGCTTGTTAAAGCAAAAGCTGGCCGAGGGGGATCGCGACACGGCGCTGAAGCTTGCTGAAAAGGCTTTTCTGATGAGGCCGTCGAACAAGGATATTCAGGACATTCTTTTTGATCTTCAGGCTTCGTCGGGGGACTGGGCAGGTGCGCGCAAGGTCTTGGGCGCGAAGCTGAAGCAAGGTGCCCTGCCGCGCGATGTTCACCGGCGGCGCGATGCGATTCTGGCGCTGCAAGAGGCGCGCGCGGTGTTCGACAACGACCTGCCTGTCGAGGCGCGGGAAGCGGCTATTGCGGCCAACAAGCAATCACCTGATCTTATTCCGGCGGCGGTTCTGGCGGCGCATGGCTATCAGGTCGGGGGGCGAGCAAAAAACGCAGTGCGGATCCTGAAGAAGGCGTGGGAGGCGCAGCCCCATCCCGATCTTGCTGCGGCGTTCGCCAGCCTCGAGCCCGACGAGACCCCCGCAGCACGACTGAAGCGGTTCGAGCAGCTTTTCGCGCTCAGTCCGGATCATGAAGAGACGCGGCTTCTGAAGGCCGAGCTGAACATCGCCGCGGAGGATTTTCCGGCCGCCCGCCGGGCGCTGGGCGATCTGCCGGACCGCCATCCAACCGCACGCACGCTGACCATCATGGCTGCGATCGAGCGTGGCGAGGGCGAGGACGATGCGGTCGTGCGGGGTTGGCTGACACGCGCCCTGTCCGCCAGTCGCGGCCCGCAATGGCTGTGCGACAAATGCCAGCATGCCAACGAGGTCTGGTCGCCGGTGTGCGACAATTGCGGTGGCTTCGACACGCTAAGCTGGCGCGAAGCTACAGGTAGTTCGCGCGGACCGTCTTCCGCAGACCTGCTGCCGCTGATCGTCGGCAAGGGCAAGAAAGAGACGGAAACAGCGATACCTGCAGCGCACCTTCCGCAGCCAGCGACCCGAAGTGGAGCCGACCACGCGGTCTATGACGTTGAATTTTTTGAAAGCAACTCCGGCAATAAGCCAGTTCCGTAGCGTCGCGGGCACGTTGGAATTTGACGCAGCCAATGCAACTGCCTGCACCCTCTCGGTCACCATCGACACGGCTTCGATCGACACCAATGACGCGGCGGGCGATGAACATCTGCGCAGCCCCGACTTCTTCAGCGCCGTAGAAGTCCCGACGCTGACCTTTGCGGCCACCGCAATCGAGGTAACGGGCGACAAGACCGACAAGATCACCGCCCACCTCACCACGGTCGGCGTCACCAAGACGGTGACCATGGATGTGACCTTCAACACCGAAGCTCCGCTTCTCTGGGACGCTTCGGTTGTCAAAGCTGGCTTCACCGCAACGGAACCGTCAATCCGGCAGACTGGGGCATGGCAAAGGTCGCGGAATTTGGCCTTGGACCCGATGTCGCAATCACGAGGAATGCGGAAGCCGTGAAGAAGCGATCGCAACTGGCGTGGCGGGGTGGGCTCCCACGCCCCGCGATGGCGATTTCCGGGGATCAGCCGCGATAGCGCGCCGCCAGGGCGCGCAATGCTCCGACGAAAAGCGTCACATCGATCCCGACACCCACGAAATTCGCCCCCGCAGCCTTGGCTGCATCGATAAATTCGCCCCCGGTCGCCAGAATGCCGGCTGCTTTGCCCGCCGCGCGGGTCCGGCGCAGGCCGTCATATATCGCCTCGCGGACCGAGGGTGTGTCGGCCCGACCGATGTGCCCCATGTCAGCGGCAAGGTCGGCAGGACCGAAGAAGATGGCGTCCACGCCATCGACGGCAAGAATTTCATCCAGGGCAGCCATGCCCTTAACGCTTTCGACCTGCAGGATCAGGCAGATCTGGTCGTTTGCCGTGGCCAGATAATCCGGGATAGCCGCAAAGTGCGAGGCGCGGGCCAGCGAGGAACCGACCCCGCGGAAGCCCTTTGGCGGATAGCGCGTGGCCTGGACCAGCATCCGTGCCTGTTCTGCGCTGTCGACCATCGGGATCAGCAGGCTTTGCGCGCCGATGTCGAGTACTTGCTTGACCTTGACCGGATCGCCATCGGGCAGCCGCACGACGGGGGCCGCACCCGAGCGTTCCAGAACCGCCAACTGCGCCATGGTCGAGCGTAGGTCATTCGGCGCATGTTCGCCGTCGATCAAAAGCCAGTCGAACCCCGCCGTTCCGGCCATCTCGGCCGCGTAAGCGTCTGCCATGCACAGCCAGAGGCCATGAGTGACCTCGCCTGCCTTCAAGCGTCGTTTAAGGTTGTTCTCGGGGGCAGGCATGGCGGCTCCTCAGGCAAAGCACAAAGAGACCTGGCCGAAGGGGCCAAAGTCAGCATAGAAATTACTTCCGGACGGCGCTTCGACCGGACGGATGAAGCTGCCGGACAACACTATGTCGCCGGCGCTGATCCCCTGACCATATTGCGCGAGGCGCCGGACAAGCCAGAGGATTCCCATGGCCGGATCGTCGAGCACGCCCGCACCAAGGCCGGTTTCCTGGACCACGCCATCGCGCTTGAGGATTGACCCCTGCCAGCGCAGGTCGAACGCATCCACCGGATGGCGCTGACGGCCAAGGACGATCCCGGCATTGGCGGCATTGTCCGAGATCGTGTCGAAGATCGTACGCGCCTTCCCGGTGGCCGGGTCAGCACGCAGGATGCGGGTATCCAGGATTTCCAGACTGGGGGCCACATAGTCGGTTGCAGCAAGAACCTCGGCCCTAGTCACCTTGGCCCCCATCAGCGGAGCCTTCATGACAAAGGCAATCTCTGCCTCGATCCGGGGCTGGATGAAGCGGCCCTTTGGCACGGTCGCGCCGTCGGCGAAAAGCATGTCGTCCAGCAACACCCCGGAGTCGGGAGTGGTGATGTTCAGCGCCATCTGCATCGCGCGACTGGTCAGGCCAATCTTCCATCCGATCACCTTCGCCCCTCCTGCACGTTTGCGGCGCAACAGGGCCGCCTGCACGGCATAGGCCTGATCCAGTCCAGCCTTTGGGTAGGTCTGCGACAGAAGTCCGATCTGTCTTCTGGTCCGGTCTGCCTGATAGAGTGCTTCGGCAGCAGCTTCGATTTGCTCGGGGGTCATTCGTCCGCCACTCCGTTCCGCAAGGTGCCGATGCCTTCGGCAGTTACCTCGATCACATCGCCCGGTTTAAGCCAAACTGGGGGATCAAACCGTGCGCCTGCGCCCGCGGGCGTGCCGCTGACGATGATGTCACCCGCCTTCAGGGTGCAGAAGGTCGAGATATAGGCGATCTGGCGCGCGACCGGGAACAGCATCCGCCCGGTGCGGTCCCTTTGCCGGACATCGCCGTTCACGCGGGTTTCAAGTGCCACATCCACGATTTGCGCCGGATCGCGGAAGGGCGCCAGCCAGGGACCCATCGACCCCGAGCCGTCCCAGTTCTTGCCCTGCGTCACGTTGAACTTGGCATGGCGCACCCAGTCGCGGATCGTGCCTTCGTTGCACAGGGTCAGCGCGGCAATATGCGACAGCGCCTCAGCCTCCGGAATCCGACGCCCGCCCTTGCCGATGACCACCGCGATCTCGCCTTCATAGTCCAACTGCGGGCTTTCGGGGGGCCGGATCAACGGTTGATCGTGGCCGGTGAACGAGGACGGAAAGCGGATGAAGAGCGACATGTTCGGCGGGGCGTCCTGCCCGTCCTTGTATTCGGCATTGCGGTCAGGAAAGTTGACGCCGACGCAGATGATCTTGTCCGGGTCCGGGACTGGGATATCCAGGCGGTAGCGGCCTTCAACATGGCTGGCCTTGCGGTTCGCGCCCGCGGCCAGCACCTGGTCGATTGCCCCCGCCTCGATCACGCCCCGCAGGGTCTTCCATTGCGGAAACTCGCCCGACAGTGCCAAGACCCCGCCTGGCGCGGTCACGCCCCAATGCTGCGCGCCCTCGGCGGTGAACGTCACCAGCTTCATTGGATGCCCCCCAGGCAGACAATTTTCAGCTCGAGAAAGTCATCGAGTCCGTGACAAGACCTCTCGCGGCCGAGGCCCGAAGCATTGACCCCGCCAAAGGGGGCCCTGGCAGTCGAGATAAAGCTGGTATTCACCCCGACCATGCCATATTCCAGTGCCTCGGAGACCAGGAAGACGCGGGCCAGATTGCGGGAAAAAAGGTAGGACGCCAGGCCGAAATCGGTGTCATTGGCTGAGGCGATCACTTCGGCCTCGGTCTCGAAGCGGAAGATCGGCGCCAGGGGGCCGAACGTTTCCTCGCGCGCCACGGCCGTCTCGGCGGTGACGCCGGTGATGATGGTCGGCTGCCAGAAGGTGCCGCCAAGGGCATGGGGCTTGCCGCCAAGGGTGACCTTGCCCCGCTTGGCGAGGGCATCGGCGACATGTTCGGCGGTCAGGATGCGGCCGAGGTCGTCCTGATGCACCATCATCAGTTCAAACCAGCGGCGCAGGATCTGCGCGCACTCTTTCGCGGTGCGGGCGGCCCAGCCTTTTTGCCCAGCCTCCGCCACCTGGATCGCGGCCTCAGCTGCGCCTAGATCGGGCACATGGCTGATGATCGCGCCGGTCGAGGGGTTGGCCACCGCAAAGCCATGGCCATTCGCCTCGACCCAGCGGTCGCCGACTAAGGCGGCCTCACGGAAGAGGCTTGTGTCCTGCAATGCCAGCATTTCAGGGCGCCACGATAGGGGTTGCTTTCAGGTCGCTCTCCGCCATAATCGCGCCGTCGAAGACTGAACCCAGCTCGAACCAGCTTTTCGGCGCGGGGGCGCCCCACAGGGTCTGGCGCTGCGGGTCCTTCAGGTTCCACTTGATCGGTTCCAAATCCGGATCGTTGGTTTGGTAATCCGAGCAGTAGATTTCCGTCCGGTGACCGTCCTTGTCACGGATGTAAAGGAAGAAGGCGTTCGAAATTCCATGGCGGCCCGGACCACGTTCGATGTTGGAAAGGTATCCGGTGGTCGACATCAGGTCGAGCAGGTCGATGATGTTCAGCGGCGTCGGCACCCAGAAGGCCGTGTGGTGCAGGCGCGGTCCGGTGCCGTTGGTGAAGGCGATGTCATGCACGCCTCCCTTCCGGTGCATCCAGGCGGCCCAGGTGCGCCCGGACTCCTCATCAGCGGTGTATTCGGTGACACGGAAGCCCATGTCGCCATAGAACTTCACGGCTTCATCCACATTCGAAGAGAAGAGGTTGAAGTGATCGATGCGCAGGGGCTTCACCCCCCGGTAAAGCTTGTACTGCTGATGAATGTGCGGCAGCCGGTCCATCCGAGCATAAAATTCCAGTGGCACACCCCAGGGGTCCCGCGTGGCCAGCACCCGGCCCATGAAGGGTCGCTCGATGAAGGCCACAGGCAGGCCGCACGCCATGAACCAACGCGACGCGCGGTCGAGGTCCTCTTCGTCCCAGACTTTGAACCCGAGCACGCCCACCGACCCCGCCTCGGCCTTCCTCAGGATCATGCAGTGATGACCGCGCTCTTCCATGGCCCTCAAGTAGATCGTCTCCGCGTCCTCATGAGTGACCTGCAGCCCCAGCGTATCGACGTAATACGCGCGCGACCAGGCCAGATCGGTGACCCGCAACTCGACATGCGAGAGCCGGACGATGTTGAATGGCGGGTAGAGGTTCGGGGCGGGAATGGGCATGACGGGTCCTTAGGTGACGAGGAAAATGACGTTGGTCTGTCCGGTACCAGACGACGGGAAGTAGGGGGTCACGACCTCGCACTTGCCCTGATAGCTGTTCCAGCCAAGCGCGCCGTAAAGCATGGCGGTGTCGTGCATGGAGCCCTCGCCACAACAGTGCTGGGCGTACTCCGGCAGCTTCTTCAGAAATGTCGCATGGTCGCCGCGCTGCCACATCTCCAGCACATGCAGGTCCATCTGGCGGTTGAATTCCGAACTGATCGTGAAGGTGCCGTTGTTGGCCGCGTAGTCCTTGTTCGGCCAGATCTTGTGCGACAACGAGCCCGAGGCGACCAGAAGAACCTTGCTGTCCAATGCTTTGACTGCCGCTGCAATCGCCTCGCCGATGACGCGGCTTTCCTCGTGGCTGTGGACGGTACACCAGGCTGCGACAGAGACGACCTTCATCCGGTGTGCCCTGCTCATGAAGCGCATGGGCACCAGCGTTCCGTATTCCATCTTCAGGCTGTCCAGGTGATGGGCCAGCGTGTAGACGCCCATCTTGGTCGCGGCCTTGGCGACGGCATCGCCAAGCGCGGGGTTGCCCTCGTAGTCGTACTCCATGTTCTGGATGAACTGTGGGAATTCGTTCGAGGTGAAGACCCCCTTGAACCGGTTGTTGGCGTTGATGTGAAACCCGGCGTTGATCACCCAGTGGGTGTCGCAGATCAGCACGGTATCGGCCCCCAGCGCCTTGGCGCGGCGGGCGATTTCCATATGCCCGTCAATTGCCGCCTGCCCTTCACCGGGCCGTCCTGCTCGGACATGAGCATCGTCGGCACATGCGTGCATTTGGCCGCAAGAACGATCTCTCCCATGGCTGTCTCCTTTCCCGGGGTCAGGCACCGAGCCGTTGAATCTTGTGCTGGCCGAGGGCCAGCGCGGTGTTCTTCTGTTCCATGTAAAACTCGAACGACCACTGGCCACCATCGCGCCCGATGCCGCTGGCCTTGACACCGCCGAAGGGTGTGGGCAGGTGGCGGACGTTTTCGCTGTTGACCCAGATCATCCCGGCCTCTAGCGCGTCGGTGAACCTCAGGGCGCGGGTCAGGTCATTGGTCCAGACATAGGCCGTCAGGCCGTAAGCCACGTCATTGGCGATTTCCAGTGCCTCGTCCTCGTCCTTGAAGGTGATCGAGGTCAGGAAGGGGCCGAACACTTCTTCCTGCGCGATGCGCATGCTGGATGTCGCCCCGGTGAACAGCGTTGGGCGGACGAACCAGCCCTCGTCACCTACCCGCATACCGCCGGCGGCCAGCGTAGCGCCATCGGCGCGGCCAATCTCGACATAGCCCGTGACCTTGTCGAAATGGGTCTTGTGGATCAGCGGGCCGATTTCGGTTTTCGGGTCTAGCGGGTGACCGACTCTGATGTTGTTCACCCGGTCAACCAGCATCTGGTGGAACTTTCCGGCCACGCTTTCGTGCACGAGAAGCCGCGACGACGAGGTGCAGCGTTCGCCGTTCAGCGAATAGATCATGAAGATCGCCGCATCCAGCGCGCGATCGAGGTTGGCATCGTCAAACACGATGCAGGGGTTCTTGCCGCCCAGTTCGAAATGGACCCGCTTCAGCGTGTCTGCCCCCTGCTTCATGATCATGCTGCCGGTGCGGCTTTCGCCGACAAAGGCGATAGCCTTAATATCAGGATGTTCGGTCAGAGCCTTGCCCGCACCCTCGCCCATGCCGTTCACGAGGTTCAGGACACCATCAGGAAGTCCGGCCTCGTGGCAGATTTCAGCCAGAAGGCGGGCGGTCAGGGGGCTGAACTCGGCCGGTTTGTGAACCACCGTGCAGCCTGCTGCCAAGGCAGGCGCGATCTTCCATGTGGACAGCATGAAGGGCGTGTTCCAGGGCGTGATCACCCCAACGGGGCCTATCGGCTTTCTGGTGGTGATGTTCAGGTGCGTTGGTGTCGGCAGGCTTTGGCCGTCGCGTGCACTTGGCGCCAGATCCGCGAAATAGCGGAAGTTCTCGGCTCCCCTGAGCGCGGCCTTGGACATGAACCGCCAAGCTTGGCCAGTGTCCCAGCATTCGCAAAGAGCAATCTCTTCGGCCCGCGCCTCGATCAGGTCGGCGATCCGATGCAGGATCGCCTTGCGTGCCTCACCATTTAGCGCGGCCCAGGCTGGGAAGGCCGCCTTCGCTGCCTTTGCCGCCGCGTCGATATCTGCCGCCGTTCCCAGCGCGACATCCGCAATCAGGCTTTCGTCCACCGGCGAGTGGGTCTGGAAGACCCCCCCTGCCCCTGCGACTGACCGCCCGCCGATCAGGTTCAGGATGCCGGCTTCCCGAAGCCGGGCAAGATGGCCGGCCAGTTTGGTCTTATGGGTCGCAAGATCGGTCATTCTTTCTCTCCGGGTAGATAGCGGCGGATGGAACTGGTCTTGGGCGAAAGGCTGACGTCGATGTCACGCATCTCGAACGAAAGCATGAAGGACGATGTTGCCAGAACATTGGCGCAGAAGGCTTCGGCGGCCGCGAAGATCTTGGTCGTCGCGCGTTCCTTGTCCGACAGCGCGCGACCAGCCCGAAGGCGCAGCAAGATGTCGAGAAAGGCGTGATCAGTGTTGCCATCGGCAATCACCACATGATCGCAGGCGGTCGCTCGGACCCGGATACCGGCCAGTGGCAGGATCCCCGTCGCCACTGCCGCATCCCGCAAGACGCGGCACAGGCCGGCGATATCCAACCGGTCCTCCAAATTGCGCGAATAGTCGATCATGACATGGGGCAAGGGTGCCTCCTATATTACTTGCTTTGTTAAGTAATATACTTGTCTTGTCAAGTATATTCCTCCGGAGAATAATGACTTTCGTCAGGCTAAGGGAACGATGGCATGCAAAAGAACATGGACAACGCCGCGTTGCGACAAACCCGGCGATCCTTGCCTATCGCTTTGTTGCGGGCGCGCGAAAAAGTCATGAGCCCGATCCGGGACATGTTGGCAGCATCGGGCGTGAACGAGCAGAAGTGGCGGGTCCTACGGGTTCTGAGCGAGAGTGGAGCCATGGATCTGACGCGCCTGGCCAATGAGGCCTGCCTGCTCTTGTCCTCATTGCACCGGATGATCGGCCCGTTGGTGGATGACGGCCTGATCCGGCGCAGCCCACCAAGCAACGACCGCCGAAAAGTCGTGGTCAGTGTAACGGAAAAGGGAGAAGCCTTGATCCGCCAACATTCGGCAGAAAGCGCTCAGATCTTCGCCCGGATCGAGAAGGGATTCGGTCGAGACCGGCTGGAAGTGTTGCTGGACCTGCTTGAGGAATTGCAGGAGGTGGACTTGCGAACCGGTCGCTGATCGCATTTGCCACCTGGCAACTGCGAGATTGGGCGGGAAGTCAACTGCCCTGCGCCAAAAGGTCCGATCAGATCAGCCCCACTTCATCTCGCACTTGGCGACTTTCGAGCCGATCTCGAGCGCTACGCCCGAAAGATCGGTTGCTGCATCCGGGGCCATGTGGCCGGCCACGACGACCGCCGAATTGCGGGCAGAGATTGCGTTCAGTTTGGCGAACCAAGCGGCGCGGATCTCGGGCGTCCGCGTGCCGGTGGTGCAGACATGGACGCTCTGGAACACAAGCACGCCGCCCACCACTGGCCAGCAGCGAGGGAACCCAGAGATAGCGGCGGTTCACCCTTGATATGGCGGGCCTCTATCTCTTTGTCACCAGACCGTCGATTCACTGCTGCGGGCTGCAAGAAAACGCTGGTCGCGGCCCGCCGAAGGCGACCGGCCAAGGTCTTTTCTGCCTTGCACGATTTCCGCTGAACGTTTAAACGCACCGTTGGTGTGCCGATGTAGCTCAGTTGGTAGAGCAACGCATTCGTAATGCGTGGGTCGGGAGTTCGAGTCTCTTCATCGGCACCACAATCACCAAATCTGGCGTATCAGACCGTCGCCGTTGCAACGACTGTCAGCTTCCGGCACACGAGATGCCGTAAAGGGACCGGCGTCGCGACCCGCCCGCTACGGCATCTCGTCGCATAGCGCGGCAGAAGGCCCTTTTTCGGCGACCGAGCCTTGATTGACTCGGCGCAGCTTCTTCGGCCGAAGATTAAGAAAGGGCTTTCGTGGTTGTCGTTACCGTGGCATGCTGACGGGTTCATACGTGCGTGCTATTGGGTCGGACAACGGTTTTTTGCAGCAGCACGTCATGCAAGCCGATGAAGTTGATGTCGCCCTGCTTCAAGGTCAGAAAAGTGATTGAAATAACCGCAGCGGCAGGAAGCGGCCAATGGTGAACAGCCAGGCGAATGGCGCTGGGAAGGTCGCGCAAAACCGGGTGCTGAGCATCAAGCGCAAAACACGCAACGCTGCGGCTTCCGGACTCATTAATTGCGGCATGCGGAACCGGTTCTTGGCTGTAAGGCGAGTCGCAATATACCCCGGATTGGCCAGTTGTACCCGCACGCCGCTGCCGCGAAGGTCAACCCTAAGGTTTTCCGCAAGATGCATCAGCGCAGCCTTACTTGAGCCATAGCCGATCGCACCGGGAAGGCCGCGAAACCCAGCCAGCGATCCTATGAGCACGATATGCCCCGCCTTTCGCGCAACGAAAACGGGCACCAGATGCGACAACAGCCTTAGTGCGCCGATGTAATTGGCGTCTGCCATCGCCTCGGCCTGACCTGGTTGCCAGTCAAGTGCACTCATCGGGTCATAAAGCCCGGCGCAGTAGATCACACCATCAACCTCGCCAGCCAACGCTACGGCTTGCGTGACCGAGGCTGAATCAGTCACATCCATCACCACTGCCCGCAACTTGGGGTGGGAGGCGGAGAATGCCCTGAGCTTGGTGAGGTCGCGTGCCGAAACCACCACGCTCGCACCTTCCACCACCAGACAGGCGGCCAGCGCGCGCCCCAAGCCTTCACTTGCGCCAACGACCCAATAGGTCTTTCCTGCCAGCATCATTGCACCGCTGGACGCATAGTGGCAATCAGCTCAGCGACCTTCACCCCGAATTTGCGCATCTCGGATTTGTTCATGATCGCCCCATTCGGCATCAGATAAAGCCAATCCGTCACGTCGAGCACATGGCCGCCGGCATCGTCCGGGAGCTTGATGCGATAGCTTAACTGCACAGTCGCCCCGCGTTGCCGGCCCTGCGCCAAACCCACGATATCAGGCGCGGTGGCCGTGAAGTTGCCGTCCTTCTCCATCTTCAGCGTCCAAAGTCGTTGCTGACTTGTGCCGTCGGCATAGGTAAAATCCTCGCTGAGCGTCCCGCTGTCGCCTTGCCATTGCCCCTCCATCCGAGCCACAAAGCGGGAGGCCATCACGCCGGAAGGGCCAAAGATCACGCCTTCTGAAACGATGGGGCCATTCAGCACGCGACGGACGTCGAACACAGGCTCTGTGGTGGCGTAAGTCTGCGGATCTTGGGCCGCAAAGCTGAAGAACAACCGTTGCGCCAACAAGCCCAGAAGAGCAACCAGCGAGATCAGGAAGAGGAGTTTCATATCGCGTCAGCCTTTCGCGGTAAGGCAATCACCAATGCGATTGCCAGCGTTTTCAACAAACAGGGAAGAATGGCGTAGCTGGCATTCAATACCGCAATTGCCTGCGGGGAGTTCGGCCCACCCGGCACATAACCCACCCAACCCAGAACGGGCAGCAGGGTGGCGGCGGCCAAGGCTAGGGCCATTTTGTTGGTGAATGACCAAAGCCCGAAACCCATTCCTGCAGGCAGATTTGCCGTAGCCAACATGGAAGCAAACAGTCCGGGAAGTATCACCATGTCCGCGCCAAGCGTCAGGCCGGATAGCGCCGAAATAGCCGCAAAGCCTAGGGCTTCTCCCTCGGGCAGGGCAGCCGCTCCTGCAAAGGCAGCAATCGAAAGACACATGCTGGGAATCAAAACCTTGACCGGTCCATACCGCGCTACAAGTCGCCACCAGAAAGGCGCGCTTATCCCTGCAGTCAGAAAAAACAGCACAAGAATGCCACCCGACCACTTGGCCAGACCAAGGCGGTCTTCGACGAAGAACAGAAACAGGCTGGACGTTATGGCAACGGGCAGGGTGTTGATCAACCCAAGTGCCAACAGCCTTCCGCCACCCGCATTCAGGAAATCTCTTATCGAAAAGCGCGGTGGTGCGGCGGGCTTTATAATCCATAGCCCCGTAGTCAACCAGCAAACCAACGCTCCGCCTGCTGCCAGAATTGCGCCAAATCCCGCATACCCCGCACGTTCTCCAAAAGCCCAGATCAGCAGCGAAGGCGCAGCACTTGCGACCACAATTCCGGCAAGGGTCGCTGCCTCTCGATATCCGGCCAACCGATAGTGATCTGTCGGCGCGCCTGTTTCTGCAATCGCAACGCCTTGGGCGTAAAACAGAATGCTGGCAAGACTATAGGACGTGAAAAGTAGGATCAGCGCTGCCACCAAGCCAGGCATTCCTGGCTGCAAACTGAAGACAGATGCAAACCCCGCCGACATTCCCAACAGCGCCAGCGCCGCAATCACACGACGATGGTCGCGAAAACGGTCGATCAGCAGGCCCAAAGCTGGATCTTGCACAAAATCAAGCACACGCAAACCAATCAGCAATATGCCGATACTTGAAAGGCTCATGCCCATAGATGCCGCAAAATGCGGCAGTTGCACATAAAGCGGCAACCCGGCAGCCGCCAGAAACCCCGAGAAAAGCATGACTGGCCTGGTCACCCCCGGTTTTGGCATGCTCACCCCGGCGCTGGCGGCTACGTTACGCATGTGTCAATTCAATTTGGACGACATCGGTGTGACCTTCAGCGAAGCTTGCTGCACAAGCTGCCAAATAGTAGCGCCAACCGCGCATGAACGCCTCGCTATAGCCGATTTTGCGGATACGGCCGTGCTGCACGGCCATCCGCTGACCCCACATCCGGCAAGTCTGGGCATAGTCCTGCCCGAAGGCGAAACTGTCCTGTACCTTCAAGCCCGCGCGCTGGGCCTGATTGGAAATAATGCTGTTTGAAAGCAGCATGCCTCCTGGGAAAGTGTAGTGCCGGATGAAATCGGACGATCTTCGATAGGTTGGAAAATAGTCATCCGGCACGGTAATCACCTGCAGCAACGCGCGCCCGCCCGGTTTCAGCCGATCCCGCAGGGTCGTGAAGTAAGTCGGCCAATAGGCCTCGCCCACCGCTTCGATCATCTCGATGGACACGATATTGTCGAACCGGCCCTGTGCTGTGCGATAGTCTTGAAGCAAGATCTCGGCGCGACCGTCTAGCCGAGCATCGGCATAGCCCTTCTGGCTGGGTGAGATAGTAAGCCCGGTGACCCTGCGCCCTTCATTTGCAGCGCGCTCCGCAAAGGCACCCCAGCCGCAGCCGATTTCCAGGACCTGTTCGGCCTCGGTCAAGCGGCCAAGAATTCGATCATATTTTCGCCGCTGCGCGCGGACCAGGTCTGTGTCGCCGGGCGCGAACAAAGCCGAGGAGTAGCTCATCTCTTCGTCGAGCCAAAGCTGATAGAATTCATTGCCTACATCATAATGCGCCCGGATGTTTCTGGCTGATCCGCGCTTGGAGTTTGCGCGCAGCACGCCGTTGATCAGCCGAAACTTTAATCCCGCCCAGAACCCGGCAAACACATAGTTGCGAAGATGATCAAAGTTGCGCAGGGCCAATATGGTCAGGCTTTCGATTGACGGGCTTTCCCACAACCCCGCGACATAGGTCTCGCCCAAGCCAATATCGCCGCGCGCCATCGTCGCCGTCACCACCGCCCAATCGTGCAGCTCCAACTCAGCCTCTGGCAGGCCTGTGCCAAAGTCATGAACGTCGCCTTCCGGTGTGACAAGGCGCAAACTACCATGTTGGATACCAGCGCAAGTATCAAGAAAGTCACGCTTTACGCGCTTGGTGAACATGGTTGTCATGGGCTTACCTCTTGGTCGGGGGCTGGGGGGCGATCGCGGTACTTTGCACCCTTGGCCCGAAGCAGGAATGCGTTCCAAATGATCAGCGCCATGGTGCGCAACGGTCCGAAAGGGCGGCGCAAACCAGCGCGCAGGATCGCCGCATTGCTTAACGGCGCCAATGTACCCGTCAGCGTGGCGTTCACGCCTTCGCCGCCATTCTTGTGGTTGATGCGGATCACGATTTGGGTTTCGGTTACTTTGAACTGAAAGTGGTAACCTCCTGCGATGTCCTGAAACGGCGAGACGTGAAATATCTTGTGGGCGAAGATCACATCCTGGGGGCCAATCGGCGCAAAACCTTCTAGATGGCAGACATAGCTGTGCCTTTCGCCAAAGGTATTGGTCACCTCAGCTATCACAGCACGCAAGCCGCCCTCAGCAGTCGCCAGCCAAAAGCTGACAGGGTTGAAGGCGTAACCCAGAAACCGCGCCTGGGTCAGTAACCGCAGGTCAAATGCTGCCAAACCGCGCGCCACCAGCAACTCACGCGCCCAGGCCGCACCACGTCCTTGACCGGGCGGCCCGCCATGATCACGGTCGTGCACCGAAGTCAGGTTCAGCCGGTTGCGCGAAAACAGAAGCGGGCCAGCGGCAACCTCGGGGTCGATCAGCACCATGTCGACTCGATAGCTGAAACTATGGTTAAGCCCGCCGTGCCGGACATGTGTTGTACGGGCGGCCATGGATTGCGGTGCTGCGTTCACGCCAACACCGGGTCAAGCTGGCGGGCCACACGCACAGCACTTGCAAAGCCATCCTCATGGAACCCATGCCGCATATATGCGCCGGTAAACCAGGTGCTGTTCCGCCCCTGAATCCGCGCCAGATCCTTCTGCGCGGCCAAAGCCTTTCCGTCAAATACGGGGTGTCGAAAGTTGTTCTCGTCATAGATCAGATCCTCAGCGATCGACGCGTCAGGGTTCAGCGACAGATAGAGCGGATCGCTTTGAGGGATGTTCTGCAAGCGGTTCATCCAATATGTCACCCCCACCTTCGCGTTTGTCGCGTTGCCGTCTGACATGTAATTCCATGCTGACCAGCAGCGTTTGCGCCGGGGCATCTGCGTCGAATCCCGGTGTAGCACCGCGCGGTTGTCCTGATAACGGATTGCTGACAACGCTTCCCTTTCGGCAGGAGAGGGGTCTTGCAGTAGCCGCAAGGCCAAGTCGGAATGGCAGGCAAAAACTACCTGATCAAAGCGCTCAACCGTGGCTCCTTCCGCCTTTATCAGTACACTACCCGCCAGGCGCGTAACCGCCTGAACTGGCGTAGCTGGCCGCAGATCCACGCGGCGTCGTCGCAAGTCCTGCTCAAGCCGATGTACATATTGAATGCTGCCACCCTCGACCGTCCACCACTGATGCTGACCCTTTGTGCTCATCAAGGCGTGGTTGCTGAAAAACCGCAAAAGGCTTCGGGCTGGGAAGGAATTGACCTCATTGGGCGGCGTGGACCAGATCGCGCCGCAGATCGGCAACAGATAGTAGCGACTGAACCAATCCCCCAAGCCCAACTCCCGTACAAGTTCAGCCGTGGTCATGTCATCTGTTTTGACCGCCGCCTGTGAATGACGATTGAACCGGTCGATGTCTCGCAGCATCCGCAGGAACTGTGGTCGTGCGATGTTGCGGCGCTGGCCAAAAATTCCGCCCAAGTCGCGCAATGCATATTCCACCGCGCCGCCGTTGATGGAGGCCCCAAAGCTCATGTCGCTTTTCATTACCGGCACATCAAGATCGGCAAACATCCGGGTAAGATGCGGATAATTGGCATAATTGAAAACGATGAACCCGGTATCCACCGGCTGATCACCATGCAAACCCGCCGTCACCGTGCGGGCATGGCCGCCCAGCCGGGGATCTGCCTCGAAAAGTGTCACTTTGTACTGCGGCGACAAGAGGCGAGCAGCTGCCATACCTGAAATACCGGCGCCGACTATGGCGATATTCTGACGAAAGGCGACAGGGGCATCGAAGGACATGCAGGCTCCAAGGTTTCTTCTCTGAGATTACGGGCGGAAATCGGGTCTGGATCAAAAAAAAAGTGATCCGGATTTATCGCCGCTGCGTAGGCAGTACATGTTGACACAAGAATGCATATCCAATGTTCTGACCCTGTCGGTCGCCGCCCTTCTGCAAGGCCGCGTGTCGGGGATGAATCTTGCGTCATACAAGGGAGCAGACGTGACAGACCGATTGCCGCGCCCGCTGTCGCAGCAAACCACCTGGCTTCTGGACGTCCGCGACAATCGCAACAGGGCAGCCTTTGCGCAACTGTTCGATTTCTATGCTCCACGCCTGAAGGGGATGCTGCTGCGTGCAGGACTGCAGTCGGGTCAGGCCGAAGACGTGGTTCAAGAGGTGATGTTGGCGATTTGGCGCAAAGCGGATCAATTCGATCCCGCCCGCGCACAGGCTTCGGCTTGGATCTATCGTATCGCCCGCAATCGACAGATCGACATGATCAGGCTCGAAAATCGGCCCCTGCCGGACGAACTTGTGGCAGCAGAAGAAGAAAGCATCGACGACGCGGCCCAAGTACTGGCGTTGGACCAGGAAGGCACTCAACTTCGCGCAGCCCTGATCCGACTTGCCCCCGAACAGCGTACTGTGATCGAACAGGCCTATATGGGCGAACTGTCGCACAGTGAAATCACCGCTCAGACCGGGCTGCCATTAGGCACCATCAAATCACGCATTCGGCTGGCTCTGGACCGGTTGCGGCACGACTTGAGAGACTTGCGCTGACATGACCGAGATAACCCACCATTTGCCCGAAAATCTGATCATCGCTTATGCCGCATGTAGGCTGGGTCATGCCTTCAGCGTCGCAGTAGCCGCACATGTGTCGCTGTGCATGGAGTGCCGCGCCCGGCTGGCAGCACACGAACACGCAGGCGGCGCGGTACTGGAGGCGCTACCGAAGGAAACCGTCAGCCACGAACTGAAATTGCGTACCATGGCCGAACTCTCAGCGCCCGCCAGAGTTGGGCTGCCCCCCCCAGAGCATGCGGGCATCTATCCTGGCGCGGTGATGGCCGCACTTAAAGGCCGCCCACCAAGATGGCGCGCCCTTGGTGCAGGCATCAGGCAATGCATTCTGACCGAAGACCTTGAAGGTTCGCTGCGGCTCTTGCACATCCCGCCGGCACAGGGGGTGCCTGATCATGGCCATGGCGGGCTGGAACTGACGCTGGTTTTGCAAGGCAGCTTCAGCGATGAAACCGGGCGTTTCGGCGCAGGCGACATTCAAGTCGCCACCGAGGATATGGCACACAGTCCCATCGCAGGCGGCGGCATGCCATGTGTCTGCCTTGCCGCAACCGACGCTCCCTTGAACTTTCGCGGCTGGCTGCCTCGCATGCTACAGCCGATCTTCCGGATCTAGAGTGTTGGCCCAAAACGAGGAGCTGCTTTAACTGGTTTTCGGCTGGTTTTGACGGGGGTCTGTGCCAGCACGTCGCGCCGCTGTACAAAAGGGGGTGGGCTGGCAGGTCGCAATGGCACTTCGGTGGCGCTGTTTTCTTCGTTCAGAGCCAATGGTGCCGCTGGGGCGCTGGCGGCCATATCTTTTTTGGCCTTGATGGCGCGTCATTATTGCTTGCTGCTGCAGATGAGGTTGGCGCCTTAGCCCATTTCTCGGCTGCACCCGCAGCTACCTCTTGGGCGGCACGCCCAAACCTCAGATCATCCGAATTGCGTCTCTCTTGACGGAAAGCATATAGCCGCGGCGGGTGATGTTTTTGACCAGAAGCTCTGCCACCATCTGATTTCCCAACGCGTCGCGCAGCCGCTTGATGCGCATGGCGCCTGAAGCTTCGTCGCAATCAGCCTCTTTCTTGCCAGAGATCACGGATTCGATCTGTGCGCCTGTCAGGATATCGTCATCCATTCTGGCCTCTGCCAGAACCGAAAGGGTTTCGATGGCGGACTCGGTCAGCTTGAACTCCATATCGTTCAGCACCACCGCATTTTCGCTTCGGCTGATGATCAACGACGACACCTGGATGCCCTGCTTCTGGATGGCCTCCATCCTGCGGTTCAGCGACAACAGCATGACGAGAAAGACCAGAGCGGCGATCAAAAGCGCCGTAGCAAATACCAAGAGCACGAAGATAATGGTGCGGTAGCTGATCAGCACTTCCGAAAATGCGGTGCCGGACTGGGCGAGCACCTCAAGCAGCCTGATCTGGTCACCACTGGTCAGCGCGTCGTTTTCTACAAAGATCCGTTCGACCCGGGCGTTGAAAGCATTGGCGTCCGGAAGGGAAAAGAACAGGACTGAGGCAGAGGCGAGAAGAATTGCCACTATTGCTGCAATGCCCCAGACCACCACGCGATTGCCTGACTTCAGGGCAAGCCCTGCGGGATGTTCGCTGTCAGACACAGTCACTCTCCGCCAAGTTCAGTTCGAGGGGATGATGGCTGTGATGGCCAGAAGCGTCCAGCCCTGTTGGGCCAGAATCGGCTGCAAGATGGCGGCTGCGGCCGCCTTAGAGGCGCAGGCATCGTCCGGCAAACTGATTTCGCCGGCCTGAAGCTGCAAGGGGTCATCCTGCTTGGCTTTGTAGCGCACTGTGCAGTCAGCACTGGCCGCAGAAGCAAGGGCGCAAAACAGGGCAAAAGAGAGGGCAAGGCGAGTCATCATGCGCGGAAAGTTGCGCGTAGCTGCGCCGCTAATCAATAGCAAAGCGTCCACAGCTGGCTTTGCCGACGCAGTTATCGGATAGCGGGCGCGTGTTATTGCCCTTTTTCGCCCTTTGCCTCCACCTCCAGCGTATCGGTGCCACGGGCTACGGTCGCACCACAAAGAAAGGATTTTGGCATGTCACGTCAGTTGATCGCACTTGCAACCGCCGCCGCCATAGCGATTTCGGGTTTCGCTGCTGTTCCCGCTGAAGCCAAGGGAAAGGACGCCATCAAGATATTGCTGGGTGTTGCTGCCGTCGGGCTGCTGCTCAACCAGATGAATCAGGGCAAAGCGCGCGCGTCGACCGTTTTGCCCCCGCCAGATCGCTGGGACAACGAATATGACGATGGCTACAGCCAGCCCACCTCAGGCAGGTTGATCCCGTCAGAATGTCTGATGGATGTCACCGTGAATGGCAGGTTGCGCGAGGTTGTCTCCTCGCGCTGTGCGCGCGAATTGGGCTTCGCCCAGCAACTGCCCGCAGATTGCGCCTTTGAGGTGCGCACCGGTGCCGGATCGCGGTCGGTGTATGGGCCGCAATGCCTGCGCGACTATGGATATCGGATCGAAGCCGCACGCTACTGAAGGATAGGGGCCAACGATCGGGCAGTTGTGGCGGCCAGCCCCTGGGCCGCCCCGGAAAGGGCGGGTGTGGCAGCTCCCGCCCTTTTTTCTTGCGCGCGCTGGCTTTTGCCGCAAAGGAAAGAAGATGAGCGACGCACCCGATTTCCACTTCGAAGAGGCAGCCCGGCGGCGGTGCCTGACCCTCGTCGCAGGCGTCGACGAGGCCGGTCGAGGCCCTTTGTGTGGCCCCGTGGTTGCTGCGGCAGTGGTGTTGGACCCGACGCGCATACCCGACGGGCTGAACGACTCCAAGAAGCTGAGCGCAATACGCAGGGCCACTTTGTTCGACCAGATCATGGCGCAGGCAGAGGTGGGGGTGGGCGAGGCCAGTCCCGCCGAGATCGACGCGATCAATATCCTGCGCGCCAGCCATCTGGCGATGGAGCGCGCCATTGCCGCGCTGCCCCGCCCACCCGCCCATGTGCTGATCGATGGCAACATGATCCCGCGCGGACTGACACTTTCCGCTGAAGCAATCGTAGGGGGTGATGGGCGATCCCTGTCGATTGCCGCCGCTTCTATTGTTGCCAAGGTGACGCGCGACCGGATCATGGTGGATTTGGCGCAACAGCACCCCGGCTATGGCTGGGCAAAAAACGCCGGATACCCAACGAAGGACCACCTGTTGGCCCTTCAAAATCTTGGCGTGACCCCTTTCCATAGGCGATCGTTCCGACCTATCCACAACATCTTGTGCAAGGGAAATTTGTAAGTATTTGATTTAAAAAAGAATTTGACGGCGAATCACTCCTGACTCATGTTGAGGGCAACAACCGGCGTCAGACCGGAATGAGGCAGAGATGACAGTTACGACGGTAAAGAAGGCGGCGGACCTGCCGCTGAACCAGATCATTGCTGGCGAATGTATAGAAGTGATGCGATCCCTTCCCGAAGGGTCCGTGGATCTTATTTTTGCTGATCCGCCCTATAATCTGCAGTTACGCGGTGATCTGCACCGACCCGACAATTCCAAGGTTGATGCCGTTGACGATGCCTGGGACCAATTCGCCAGCTTCGAGGCTTACGACAAGTTCACCCGCGACTGGTTAAGTGCCGCCCGCCGTCTTCTTAAGCCGAATGGCGCAATCTGGTTGATCGGCAGCTATCACAATGTCTTCCGCATGGGGGCCGAGCTTCAGAACCAGGGCTTCTGGATCCTGAATGACGTGGTCTGGCGCAAATCGAACCCGATGCCCAACTTCCGCGGCAAACGCCTGACCAATGCGCATGAGACGCTGATCTGGGCCTCGAAGTCCGAAGCGGGGAAATACACATTCAATTACGAGGCGCTGAAGGCCCTGAACGACGGGGTTCAGATGCGGTCGGATTGGGTGATCCCGCTTTGCACCGGCGGCGAGCGGCTGAAAGACGATGCTGGCGATAAGGCCCATCCGACGCAAAAGCCAGAAGCCCTTCTGCACCGTGTGATCGTGGGCACCACCAACCCCGGCGACGTAATTCTGGACCCGTTTTTCGGCACAGGCACAACCGGAGCAGTGGCCAAGATGCTGGGCCGAGATTTCATCGGGATCGAGCGCGAAGCAGCCTATCGCGCCGTTGCAGAAAAACGCATCGGCAAGATCCGCAAGTTCGACAAAGAGGCATTGGAAACCACCGGATCAAAGCGCGCAGAACCGCGCGTGCCTTTCGGCCAGGTGGTCGAGCGCGGCATGCTGCGCCCTGGTGAAGAACTGTTTTCAATCGGGAACCGATTCAAGGTCAAAGTTCGCGCCGACGGCACGCTGATCGGCAATGATGTGAAAGGCTCGATCCACCAGGTTGGCGCCCATCTGGAAGGCGCGCCTTCGTGCAACGGCTGGACCTACTGGCACTTCAAGCGCGACGGAAAGATGGTGCCAATCGACATTCTGCGCCAGCAGATACGCGCCGAGATGGAGGCAGACCAGGCAGGTCGGTCCCACTGAGTCCCAACCGCGAGTTACCGCCGGTGCCTGTGGTCTGAACCACGGCACATACCTTGCCCCGCCATGACTTGGCGGGGCTTTTTTCTGCCTGCCGCATTGATGTCAGCTCGGGCGGACTTGCGGCACATGCCCTTTCGTCCGGGCGCAAATATCCTAGGTGCGCGAGGGCAGAACTGTTGCCTTAACTTGCCCCTTTGGGCGGCGGAAGGGCACCGGTCTTGTAGGGCGCCCAATCCGTGATTTCTGGGTAGAACTGCCGCCGCCACGCGCGCACTCGGGGGTTCATAACCCGAAACCACAATGGTGGGATCAGGGCGAGCGCCGTCATTGCCGGATAGCCCAACGGCAGCTGCGGAGCCTTGTCAGCGTCGTAGGTCTGCAGAAGCGGGAAACGGCGGTCAGGTTTGTAGTGGTGATCCGAATGGCGCTGAAGGTTGATCAGGAACCAGTTGGTCGCCTTGTGGGCGGCGTTCCAGCTGTGGTGGGGCTTGATGTGTTCATATTTGCCTTCGCCCAGATGTTTGCGGGTCAGGCCGTAATGTTCGATGTAATCCACCAGTTCCAGCTGCCAGATGGCAATCAGGGCCTGGAATGTAAAATAGCCAATCGCTGCCCAGCCGCCCACCAGATAGGCTAATATCAGCGCCAGCGTCATCAGCGCGCCATAGCGCCAGAATGGGTTGGTGCGATGGAATGGGCCCCGTCCAGCGCGTGCCAGCAGTTGGCGTTCGGCCCGCCAGGCAGACCCCGGACCTTCGGCAAGAACCCGTAGGAAGAAGCCGTGGAAGCCCTGATTGTAACGCGCGCTGACCACATCACGCGGGGTGCAGACATATCGGTGGTGAACCAGAAGATGTTCGGTCCGGTAATGGCTGTAAAGCACCATGGCCAGCAGCAGATCGCCAAGCCAACGCTCAAGCCGGTTCTTTTGATGCATGAGTTCGTGCGCATAAACGATGCCGACGGCGCCGGACATGATGCCAATGCCGAAGAACAGGCAAAGCCTTTCCCAGATCGCGAGCACCTCAGAATGAGTCACCCACCAAAGCGCGGAATACAGGACCACAGCCTGGATCGGCGCCCAGGCAAGGGTGATCAGGCGATACCAGAACAAATCGCGGTCAGGTGTATTGGTATCGGGGTTTTCGCGGTTCAGGCCCAGTGCGATGTCAAGCAGCGGCAACAGCACCCAGCCGTAAAGCGGCAAAAGCAGCAGCGCCCAGCCACCAAGAACCGCAGCCAGCCAGACGCAGGGCAAAAGGCCGAGACACAGCCAGAACGGCAGGGCCGAAAATGGATGGGTCAAACCACGACCGCCGTTCATCACTTTCTCCGATCTATTTCAGTCTATGCTTGGGGGTCGTTCCGCTCAATCAATCCGAACTCTTTCGACGCCACGTCAAGAACCTTGCGCATAACGGTTGGCAGGTCAGACGGCCGAAAGGCACCCATGGGCATGAACTGACCTCTTTCGGGGTTTGCGCCTTTGTCAACCTGCGCCACAAGCACAGCGAGGCTCAGGTGAAAATGCGTAAACGTATGACGAACGGTTGCCGCCAGTGGGTGCCATTCCCCGCTCACTGGCGGGGCGGGATCAGGGGCAAAGACGGCCCAATCGGATCCGGGAAAGCCCAGCATACCGCCCAACAGGCCACGGTCGGGACGGCGTTCCAGCAATAGCGCGCCGTCCTCGCGCAGCGCGACATAGGCCAAGCCCTGGCGCGTGGGTTTTTCCGGCTTTTCCCGCCTGCGCGGAAAGCTGGCGGCGGTGCCCTGTGAATGGGCGGCGCAATATGCCATCAGCGGACACATGCCGCAGCCGGGGTTCTTGGGCGTACAGATGGTAGCACCCAGATCCATCATCGCCTGCGCATGATCGCCGGGGCGGACCCGCGGGGTCAGTGCGGTGGCAAGAACCGTCAATGCGGGTTTCGCATTCGGCAGGGGTGTTTCGACTGCATAAAGCCTTGCGATCACACGTTCGACATTGCCATCGACCACAGTCGCGGGCCTGTTGAACGCTATCGAGGCGACGGCGGCCGCTGTATAGGACCCAATGCCGGGCAAGCGCAAAAGCATCTCTGGTTCGGCTGGAAACGCCCCCCGGTGATCCGCAACCACGGCACGGGCACACTTCAGAAGGTTGCGGGCACGGGCGTAATAGCCAAGACCTGCCCATTCGGCCATCACCTCCTCATCTTTCGCGGAAGCCAGATCGGCAACGGTCGGCCAACGGGTGGTGAAACGGTTGAAATAGCCGGTCACGGCGGCAACAGTTGTCTGTTGCAGCATCACCTCTGACAGCCAAACCCGATAAGGATCTGGGCGCAGGCCGCGCATCAGGTCTGCCGGTCCAGTCCGCCACGGCATGGATCGGGCATGGGCATCATACCAGCCCAGCAGCGCCACGCCGATTTCAGTGGCGTCGTTCGGGCGCACTTTTTGCATGTCCAAGGCCCAACCATCCCATTATGCTGCACCCAACATACAAACCGGAGCCGTCGGCGCATGTCCAGCCCAACCCATCGCGGCGAGCGTCGCTTGCGCGGCTTTGAGGCCGCTGCAGGACTGCTGCGCGACCGGATCCGTTCGACTGGTGAAAGCCGCGGCTTTGCCTTGTCACGCCTGCTGACCCATTGGGCCGCGATCGTGGGCGAAGAGGTTGCCGCCCGTGCCCAGCCGGTCAAAGTGGGCTATGGCAAGGGCGGGTTAGGGGCGACGCTGACGCTGTTGGTGCAGGGATCGGCGGCACCTTTGGTGCAAATGCAGCTGCCGATGATCCAGGAACGCGTGAATGGCTGTTACGGCTACAATGCGATTTCGCGGATTCACTTGACTCAAACTGCGACCCTTGGCTTTGCCGAGGGGCAGACGCCCTTTGCGCTTGCGCCGAAAACAGCCCCGCCGCCGCCTGACCCGGCGGTTCTTCGCGCGGCCTCTGACCTTTCACGGGAAGTTCAGGACGAAAGCCTGCGGGTGGCGCTTGAAGCGCTTGGTGAAAAGGTCTTATCTCGGATTCGATCAAGGAAAGGCTGACTCATGTCGAAATCCGTTATTCTTGCTGCCGTTTTGGCGATTGTCGCTGTTGGGGGGGCATGGCTCTATCTGGGTCGTGGCGCGCCGGATGCGATGACGCCGGTTGCCAGCAGCGCCGCAGCACAGGAAACCTCAGCGACGACCGAAGCCGCCTCAACCGCGACTGCGAGCACCAGTTCCGACATGGCGCTGGTGCCGGATATGATCTTGGGCAGTGCAGATGCGCCGCTGACGGTGATGGAATATGCGTCCTTCACATGCCCGCATTGCGCCAATTTTCATGCGACGGTCTGGGACAAGTTCAAGAAAAAATATATCGATACCGGCAAGGTGAAGTTCATCTACCGCGAGGTCTATTTCGACAAGTACGGCCTTTGGGGCGCGATGGTGGCGCGCTGTGGTGGACCCGAGAAATACTTCGGCATCTCAGATATTCTTTATGATACGCAGAAGGACTGGCTTGCCTCGGGCGAGGCGGTGGGGATTGCCGATGCATTACGCAGGGTCGGTATAACGGCGGGCATGACCGCCGATCAAGTGGATGCGTGCCTGAAGGACAATGCCAAGGCACAGGCAATGGTGACCGCCTATCAGACCAATGCGACCAATGACAAGATTGAGGGCACGCCGACCTTCATCATCGCTGGCGAAAGTCATTCGGGCGAAATGACCTATGACGAGTTCGCGGCCCTGCTTGACGCGAAGTTGCCGAAATAAGCCATGACGCCATTGTACGGGTTGAAGGTGGTTGAACTGGCGCGGATACTGGCGGGCCCTTGGGCTGGCCAGATCCTGGCCGATCTGGGCGCGGATGTGATCAAGGTAGAGGCACCGGAGGGTGATGATACCCGCCGCTGGGGCCCGCCCTTCATTGAGCGGGAGGGGGATAGGACTGCTGCCTATTTCCACTCCTGCAACCGCGGCAAACGTTCGGTAATCGCCGATTTTCGCACGGCTGAAGGACAGGAGTTCGTGCGCGATCTGGTCCGTGACGCGGATATCCTGATCGAGAATTTCAAGGTGGGCGGGCTTGCGAAGTACGGTCTGGACTACGACAGCCTGCGCAAGGTGAACCCACGCCTAATCTATTGTTCGATTACCGGCTTCGGCCAGGATGGCCCGTATGCCCATCGGGCGGGCTATGACTATATCATTCAGGGCATGGGCGGGCTGATGTCGGTCACTGGTGATCCTCAGGGTCAACCGCAGAAAGTGGGGGTGGCGGTGTCCGACATCTTCACCGGGGTCTATGCGGCGACTGCGATTCTTGCGGCGTTGCATCAGCGGGAAAAGACCGGCGAGGGGCAACAGGTAGATATGGCGCTACTTGATGTCACCACCGCGATCATGGCCAACCAGTCGATGAACTTTCTCACCTCTGGCCATGCGCCGGGGAGGATCGGCAATGCGCACCAGAACCTTGTGCCCTATGCGGTATTTGACTGTGCGGATGGCTGGATCATTCTGGCGACCGGAAATGATGGGCAGTATCAACGGTTGTGCGGGGTGTTGGGGCTGGAGGATCTGGCGAAGGCGCCCGAATATCTGACCAATGCGGACCGGATCGCCAACCGGGTCGAACTGACCAGAGCGATCACCGAAAAGACCAAAGGTCGGCAGAAGGCTGATCTTCTGGCCGCCTGCGAGAGGGAAGGCGTGCCCGCTGGACCGATCAACGACCTGTCGGAGGTGTTTGATGACCCGCAGGTTGTTGCGCGCGGCATGAAGATCGAACTGGATGGGATCCCCTCAGTGCGGTCGCCCTTCGTCTTCTCGGGGGCCGAACTGGCGCTGGAACGGGCGTCGCCGAAGTTGGGCGAGCACGATGCTGAGGTCCGGGCGACGCTGAAAGGCTAGTTGGGGGTCTTTCAATGCCGCAACCCCGAAGAATCCCCATACCTAAGAAAGTATCAGAGGCCGAGGGCGGCGAGCTTTCCGTCTAGTTCCGCCCAGTCATCAAGTTCCAGCCGCACAGGCAATGCCAGAACTTTCGGGCGGAAGCTGGCAGGCAGGCGGACCGCGTCCTTTTCGGTGGTGACAAGCTGCGCACCCAGCAGGTCCGCCTCGGTTTCAAGCCGTTGCAGAAGGGCGGGGGTATAGGGCTGGTGATCATCCAGCGGTTCGGCGCGCATCAGTTTGGCGCCAAGGCTGCGGAGTGTTGCGAAGAATTTCGCCGGATGGCCGATGCCTGCGAAGGCTAGAACTGGCAAGCCCCGCCAATCCATCCCGGTTTCCAAGGGATATAGGCCTCCGGTGAGATGCGGGCAGGGTAACGCCTTACCCCAGTTTTCGCGAAAGCGCGTCTGGGCTTCAGGTGGGCCGATCGAGAGTAGGAGATCTGCGCGGGAAAGGCCCGCTGCGACCGGTTCCCGCAGCGGACCTGCTGGCAGGCATCGGCCATTGCCAAAGCCTGTCGCGGCATCGACGACAACCAACGACAAGCTCTTTTTCACCGATGGGTTTTGATGGCCATCGTCAAGCAGGATGACTTCGGCCCCCGCCTTGGCGGCAGCGGCGCAACCGGCAGCCCGGTCTTTCGCAACCCAGGTGGGGGCAAAGGCCGAAATTAGGAGGGGTTCATCGCCGGTCTCGACCGCAGAATGGCGGCGCTCATCAACAAGGACTGGTCCTGACAGGCTACCACCATAACCCCGGCTGACCACATGCACCTTGGCGCCGCGCGCCTGAAGGCGCTGGGCCAGCGCGATGGTGGTCGGGGTCTTGCCGGTACCCCCCGCGTTGATATTGCCGATACAGATGACCGGCACGCCCGGATCAAACCCTGCGCCCCTGCGAACACGGCGCGTGGTGGCGCTGGCATAGAGCCAACCCAGCGGGCTCAGAACCCACGCAAGCGGCCCTGGATGGCGGGGCGGGTTGAACCAGAAGCGGGGTGCGCGGGCCATCAGCGCGACTCTTTTTCTGCTACCGCGGCATCGAGTGTGTGAAATACAATTTGCACCAACTTTTCTGCCACCTCCGCACCGCCAGACGAAGCGGCCCAGGCATTGTGCGCCAGCATGGCGGCTTTGTCAGGGGCAATCAGGTCGGCAATGGCGGTGCAAAGACTTTCAGCGTCAGACAGGGGACGGGCAGCGCGGGCCTCGGTCAGACGGGCATAGGCCTCCGGATAGGCCCCCGAAATTGGACCATGCACGATAGCTGACCCCAAGGCGGCGGGTTCAAGCGGGCTGCGACCGGCGCTGGTGCCGGTAAGGGTGCCACCCATGTAGGTGACGGGTGCCAAACGATACCAAAGTCCCAATTCAGTCAGGTTGTCCGTGATCAGCACCTGCACTTCTGCATCAGGTTCTTCGTCATTGGCGCGCAGGGCGACGACTAGGCCCTGTTCTGACATCAACTGCGTCAGGTCGGCTGCCTGGGCCGGGTCGGCAGGACTGAAGATCAACAGCAAACGATGGGAGTGGCTCAGGGCATGGATATGCGCATCGATCACTGCCTGTTCCTCGGCTATCGGGCAGTCGACGGCCAGCCAGACAGGGCGTGCGCGCAAGATATCGGCCATATCCTCCCGCTCGGCCTCGTTGCATGGCAGGGGATCGGTGCTTTCCTCGATCCGTCCGCCCAGTTCAACCGCCAGCGCCCGCCCACCTAGCTTGCGCAGCGCTGCCACGCTTTCCGGATCTTGCGCAAGAACACGGCTGAAGCGGCCAAGGGCCGATCCAATCATCCCGCGCCGCCAAAGCGGGATCGAGTCAAGCGTTAGACGCGCCTCTGCCAAAAGCAGCGGGATATGTCGGTCGTGCGCCTCTGAGACCAGAGCGAGTGGGAGTGCATTGCCCACAAGCAGCGCCGTCGCAGGTTGCCAATGGTCAAGAAAGGCACGGACCTGTGGCAGTCGATCGTCAGGCAGCGGGTCAGTCAGCACCCCGTCGGGCAGGCTTGCCGTGTCAGGCACGCCAACCGGATCGTGGGTCAGAAGCAGAGTCAGGTCTGGGCGCTCGCGCCGGATCATCCGCAGGACCTGTCGCAGGCTTTCTGCGCGGTGACCCTGACCCGCGTGGCACCACAGAAGCGGCCCTTTCGGCCGCGGGGCACGCGCAATCCCTTCGTCGCCGCCACGGTCGGCGAGCAGGAGGTACAGTCCAAGGGCAAGCGAGCGCACCATCCGCGCGGGCCCTAGCTGCCCAGTTCTTCGGTTGGGCCAGAGGGATGCGCTTCGTCCCGAAGACGGTGAATATGAGCGATGTAATACCGCATGTGGGCGTCATCGACGGTGCGCTGCGCCTCTGCTTTCCAAGCCGCGTGGGCGCTTTCATAGTCGGGAAAAATGCCCACCACATGAATTTTCGAGACATCCTTGAAGACGTTCTTTGTGGGTGAGACAAGTTCGCCGCCGAAAACGAGATGCAGGCGCTGGGTCATCACACGTCCTTGGTCCAGGGTTCGGGCGTAGTCTAGTTGCAAGGTGGGCGCGCCTCAAGGGAAGGTCTTCGTCAGCCAGCCAACTGGCCCAGAAGGGCGGCCTGCAGCACCGGCGGCGCAGTGATCAGGCCGTTCAGGCGGGCTGTTGGGCCATTGAAGCGTGGCAGGGTTCCGGTGCGGTCGGTGACATCGGCCCCGGCGCGCAGTGCAATCAGGGTGCCTGCCGCCACATCCCATTCCCATGTCGGGCGCAATGTCAGCATCGCGTCAAAGCGCCCCTCAGCCACCAGGCACATGCGCCAGGCAAGCGACGAGCGAAATTCGCGGCGGACCGGAGGGGGAGTGCCATCCCGCCAATGTTCGCGGGCAAGATTCGGGCGAGCGGTCAGCAGTGTGGCATCCGCAATCTCGTTTCTGGAGGAGCAGGCGAGGGCTTCGCCATTCACGGTTGCAGGACCACCATCAACGGCTGAGTAGAGCCTGTCCTTGGCTGGCAGAAATACCACGCCCGCAATGATCCGGCCCGCTTCGGCGATGGCCAGTGAATGGGCGAAGTCCGGGGAGCCGTCAATAAAAGCGCGGGTGCCGTCGATTGGGTCGATAATGAATGTGCGGGCCTTGTCCAGGCGATCGGCCGTGTCGGGGGTTTCTTCGGACAGCCAGCCATAATCCGGGCGCGCGGCTAGAAGCTTGTCCTTTAGCATCCGATCCACAGCCAGATCCGCCTCTGTCACCGGGCCAGCGCCCGCGTCCTTGTCCCAGGCGACATGATCGGTGCGCCAGAAGCGCATGGCGATGTCGCCGGCGGCGCGGGCGGCATCGATCAGAAGGGCAAGGTCGTCACTGTCCGGCAAGGGTCAGCCCTTCGACCAGCAGACTGGGCACGACATGTGACAAGTGCGTGCGCGCGTCATTTCCGGGAATGATCCGCATCAGCATGTCGCGCAGATTACCAGCGATTGTGCACTCATTGACTGGAAATGCGATCTGTCCGCCTTCGACCCAGAAGCCGGAAACACCGCGCGAATAGTCCCCGGTGGTAGGGTTGATTGATGCGCCGAGAAAGCCGGTGACCAGAAGCCCGCTGCCCATGTCGGCCACCAGTTCGGCGCGCGACCTCGCGCCCTGAGTCAGGGCGATGTTGCCATTCCCCGGCGACGGCGGGGCCGAGGTGCTGCGCGAGGCGGATGCGGTGGAACGCATCCCCAACCGACGCGCGGTGCCAAGATCCAGCGTCCAGCCTGTCAGAACCCCGTCGGCGACAATGTCACGCGCACGGGTGGGCAGGCCTTCACCGTCAAAAGGGCGGCTGCCGGCCAAGCGTTTGCGATAAGGGTTTTCGGTCAGGTTCAGGCCCTTGGGCAGGATCTGTTGGCCAAGCGCATCGCGCAGCCATGACCCGCCACGGACAATGGAGGATCCGTTGATCGCCGACAGGATGTGTCCAATCAGGCTTGCGGATATCCGTTCGTCAAACAGAACCGGGAAGGTGCCGGTGACGGGCTTGCGCGCCCCAGCGCGTTCGACAGTGCGTTCACCGGCAAGGCGGCCAACATCTTCGGCGGGTGGCAGATCGGCCTGAAAGGTGCGCGATTCTGCTGCCCAGTCGCGTTCCATCTGTAGCCCGTCGCCGGTAATTGCAACTGCCGAAACCGACCGAGAGGTGCGCTCATACCCGCCTGAAAAACCGTTGGTTGCTACCATATGCAAGCGCCGCCGCCCATATGAGGCCGATGCGCTGTCAACCTGACTGATGCCTTTCACCGCCAACGCAGCAACTTCGGCGCGGCGCGCATCCAATTCCAGATCGGCCGCTGACGGGTCGGGCGTGGGATCCGACAATTCAAACGCCGCCAGATCCCAGTTCCGCGCAAGGTCATCGGCATCAGCCAGCCCCAGCGACGAATCTTCAGGCGCTTCGCGTGCCATGGCCACGGCGCGTTCGGCCATGTCAGTCATGGTTCGCAAGGATGTGTCCGAAGCAGAAACACAGGCCTGCCTCTGGCCCACCAGAACCCTCAGGCCAATCTCGATCCCGTCAGAGCGTTCGGCTTGTTCCAGCCGCCCCTGGCGGACATCGACGGAAATTGCTGTTCCATCGACGGTCATCGCATCTGCCGCTGTAGCGCCGGCCTTCAATGCGGCACACAGAAGCGCCTCGGCCAAGGTTTCAAGTTTGCCTGCCATCGTCTTTTTCCTTGCCTGCCTGCGCAGCACCTAAGCCTTGCACGGCAGTTTGCCAAGACGAGGGTCGTACGGATTGGACAAACGGCCCTTCTTTTCGAGCCTTGCGCTTACTGAATGCGCTGACCGTTGGCGTAGATGCCGCCATCGTCCCTGAATTCGATTCTGGAGGTGAGGGCGTCTTCCCCGGCGGGAACGGCAAACATGCCCATCATCATCCGCATTCCCATCATCTGATCTTCCGGCACCAGACCCATTGCCACCAGATTGTCCATCAGCTTGTTGGCCCCGCTCAGATTAAGATCGACCGCACCGAGCGGCTTGGGCGGCGTTGCACTGTTGTCCAGCGTAACGGCCCCGGTTCCCGTCAGATCGGCGCCGACGGCTTTCAGGTGAAGTTCGTTGATCTTGGCCTCAGACACTTCGAATGGTGAGGTCTGCTCTGATGCGGCGGCTTCTGCCTCTTTCGCGTCGAACAGGTTGATCAGCGGTCTGATCGAGCCGGATAGGTCCAGCACCAGCGTTGCCGGATCATGGGGCAACTGCGCCATCGGGTCGAACATGCCCCACAGGCTGTCCGAAATGCCCAGATCGACGATCTTGATCAGAAGCGAAGCGGGATGAGCGGTATCGGATTTCGATACTGGCATAGTCAGATTAAAGGCGGACTGGCCAACCGTAGCTTCGACAGGGAAGGGCATCGATGTACCCGACAGCGCCATCTTGCTGTCGGTCGACTCTCCGCCATAGGCGAGCCCATCCCTTGACATCTTGAAGGTCAACTTGCCCGCCCCGCCCATAGAATCGGCAGTGAAATTGCCGTCCGTTCCGGCGCCCTCGATTTTGTAGTTGCCGTCAGAGTAGCCGAAACTGCCATCCATCGACAGGCCCGCCTGCAGGGCTGCGTTCATGTCGTCCATTGTCGCGCCATCAGGCATGGTCACAAGGCCCGCGCCCGACAATCCGTTCAGCTTGCCGCTTAGGTTGAATGTGCCGCCACTTTCCTGGTCAGCCCCCGCCACGGCGAAATCGACGCTGTCGGCGCTGAAGTCGGATCTGACGGAATGGCCTGCGGTCTTTTCGCTGTGGTAGGTGCCATGGTTGCCGTTGGCGGTAATCTGCATCTTCAGCGGGGCGGCAGAACCATCTACCTTGACCTCGTCCATCGACAGGCCGACGTCGGTTGCGCTGAAGGTGTAGTGCATCGAATCTGCGGTGCCGCTGACCAAAGCCTTGGCATCGGAATGGGTCAGCATAATGGATATGTCCGACACAGGACCTTCGGCAGGTGTTTTGCGGATCAAGACAGGAATTTCTGGCGACAGGGTCAGTTCGACTGTGCCATCGCCTATTTCTTTCAGCCGCACTTCGGCAATCGTGCCTTCGCTTGTGGCATCGGGCATGGTGGTGGTGAACTTCACGTCCTTGACCACGAGCGTATCGCCTTCGCGGCTTTCGGAGCCCGCGGTGATCGTTTGGCCCATCTGAACATAATAGGATTTCCAATCCTGCCAGACCTGATCGGCGGTGACATCGGCCTGCACTGCCGTGGCGCAAAACAGGGCAGCAAGGACAGTTGAGGCGCTGAGATGGGTGCGGATGTTCATGATTGGCCTTTCGAAGTGCAACTTTAGTTGCGCAAAGTCTACCTGACGCCAGCCCGGGTCAAGGGACACACGGGTCTGGATTTCTGTTGCTTGCAGGTGTTTATGCAGACCAGACAGGCAAAAATGAGGCGGGGCATGATTGGGTTGGAAAAAGATGGCGGGCTATGGACCCTAACCCTGCGCCGCCCAGACAAGGCAAATTCCCTGACCCGCGACATGCTGATCCGGTTGGCCGACCATGCAGAGGCGGCGGCGCGCGAAGGCGCGCAGGCCCTGATTCTGACCGGAGAAGGCAAGGTCTTTTCGGCAGGTGCAGACCTTGAAGAAGCCCGGGCCGGCCTGGCGACTGACCCGGTTTGGGAACGGCTGTCCGGCACACTTGCAGCGGCACCTTTCCTGACAATTGCCGCGCTGAATGGCACGCTGGCGGGCGGTGCATTCGGTATGGCGCTGGCATGTGACATCCGGCTTGCGGTGCCAGGGGCGAAGTTCTTCTATCCGGTGATGAAACTTGGCTTCTTGCCTCAGCCTTCTGACCCGACGCGTCTAGCAATGCTGGTCGGGCCGGCCCGCGCCAAGATGATCCTGATGGCCGGTGCCAGGATCGAGGTGGACGAAGCTGTTGCGTGGGGCTTGGTTGATCGGATCCGTCCGCCAGAATCCCTGATCGAGTGCGCGCGCGCCTTGTCCGCAGATGCCCTTTCTGCCAACGGCAGCCATGTTGCGGGCATAAAGGCAATGCTACGCTGAAAGATGAATCCGGCCCCGTGCAAGGCGGGGCCGGATTAGGCATTGCATGAGGATACTGTCAGATATCCAGCGTGTTTTCTGATTCCCACTTCGAGAAATGCGACGCGTAGCTGTCCCATTCCTTGTGCTTCAGCTTCAGATAGGCCGCAGAGAATTCATCGCCCATCATGGATTTGAGCGTCTTGTCCTTGTCGTATTCGCGCAA